>JBBRRH010000010.1:0-54524 GCA_038201105.1 Nitrososphaera sp.
ATGAGGACATGTCTCTCTGCCTGGTAGCAGGTCCAATTTTGGAAAACGACCTTCAGTTGTTTCAATACCAGCATAAAAGTCTCTATGACATTTGTCATTCTTGCACTTGAGCATGACTCTTGTCATTCAGTTAATTGATATTCATGATCTATTTTACCCTTTACTAGTCTCCAAAAGGCACTTACGGATAGAGGAAGGTTTTAATTTTATCTCAACTTGAGTATGGCGAACCTCAGATTGTAGAAAGATTCTTGGATTCGTAACTGCTGGGGGAACCGTGAGGATACCATACTCACCCTCAGCGGTTTTTGATTCTTGGCTAATAAAGTCCACTAATGTATGGAAGTTTTCTCTTTACTTTCTTTTTCTGCTTGCTCAAAGTCGTAAACCGAACATATCGAATAGTGCCTTGTTTTTCTGTTCATTGATAGTTGCAGCACCTAACAATTTTGATTTCGATTTAAAGACAACTTGATAAGCCCTGTGAACTTGTCTCTGATAACTTGAACATATCAAAGAGTGCCTTTGTTTTATGTGCCGCGATAACCCCAGTACGTATTTTTAATTTGTATCCAGCAACCGCAATCTAGAATGGTGTTTGATATTTATTAACATTTTAAGCAATTTTTAATAATCACGCACGCGTATTAATGACGACTCACGAAGTCAAGTCTTGAACAGTCGTTTCTATGGGGTGGGCCAGGGGTCAGCCATCGCCAAGTCATCTCTCTGTCGTTGGTCCATCATTATGATTAACAGTAAAACTATCAACCAACGAGGGCGATTGATAGCCGCTGACTTCTGTAAATACCATCTTTATATATCCCTCGTGGAAAATTTTACAATACTTAGGACGCTTGAATCTCGTACTTATTTAAAGAAGCTTAATATATTCTAAGGAGTGGACATTTTCGTACAATAGTTGATATGTTAATTATCTTCGATGTAGAAGGCGTACTATTAAATGCTGAGTATTTGCCGGTACTAGCACAAAAATTTGGACCACAAAAAGAAAAAGAAATTTGGGACATTACGAAACAAGGTATTCGAGGAGATATAGACTGGGAAGATGGTTTGTGCAAGCGCGTAAACGCACTGCGTGGTATTCCATACGAAGACGCTTTGAGCATCGGAGAAAATCTCGAAATAATGCCTGGAGCAAAAGTCCTTTGTAATGCGCTGAGGAATGCAGGTTGGAAGATGATTGCCGTCTCGGGAGGATTCACGATAATTACCGATAGACTAAAGAAGGAATTATTATTAGATAAAATATATGCCAATGAACTTGTATTCAAAGACGGAAAACTGGATGAAGTTATAATTAGTGTAACTTCTGATAAGTCAAAGGCGGTTAACGAGATTATTGGAGAATGGGGGATAAGGAAAGAGGACATCGTAGTCGTTGTAGACGGCGCCAATGACCTTAAATTATTTGAAATCGCGGGTTTTACCGTTGGTTTTTGCCCGGTTGATGTAGTAAAGGCAAGAGCAGATGCAATAATTGAGATCAGAGATTTGACTCTCTTGTTAAATCTTTTAGAAAAAAAATATGGAAAAGCTGTGCTGACCAACACTAGACAATAATGTTTCGTTATTGGGGATGACAGGATAGACTGCATTATTCACATAGCATAGAAATCATTCCGATATTCGTTGCTCGAGATATACGGAGTGGTGACGATATTGCCGAAATAATTTTGAATTCAATTAGGAAGGGAAATCATAACCTAATTGACAAGGATATCGTTGTTGTCACGCATAAAATCATATCAAAATCAGAGGGCAGGGTGGTTGATCTGAGAGACATTATCCCTTCATTGGAAGCTAGAAAGATAGCTAAAATTCAGAAGAAGGATCCCAGAATAGTCGAGATTATACTTTCCGAATCAAGTGAATTGATACACCTAGAAAATGGGGTGATCATATCAGAAACCAAACATGGTTTCGTTTGCGCCAATGCCGGGGTAGATACTAGCAACGTGGACGAGGATGAAAATATGGTTACATTACTTCCGATTGATCCGAATGGAACTGCAAATATGATGAGGGAAGAAATTAAGCGGAGGGAGAAGAGAGATGTGGGAATTGTAATAACCGATACTTTCGGGAGACCATTCAGAGAGGGGCAAATTAATATAGCAATAGGAATTTCTGGGGTAGATCCCATCATAAGTTATATTGGTGAAAATGACATGTTTGGAAAATCTTTAAGAATAACCGAAATAGCGGTAGCCGATGAAATCGCGTCTGCTGCGGAATTGGTGATGAAAAAGTCCATACGTGTTCCTGCGGCAATCGTGAGGGGATGGGAATTTGAATTCAAAAACGTCACGGCATCCAAGTTAATCAGACCAAAACAAAATGACTTTTTCAGGAGATCCTTAAACGTAAAATATTAATAAAGTCTTCGTGGGTTCTGAAGAATCAGTTAAGTAAAATAACAATAAACATTCCGTTTTTTTACAGTAATTCTCAAATGAGGCCATTTCTAGTTCGATATTTATGTAGACACGGTTAGCCATAAACGATTAATATAAATCGCTCTAAGCTACAATAAATCAGGGTATTTCGAAATGATAAATAACGAAGAATCATCAGCAAAGGTTATTGACGTCAGGGGTCTTTATTGCCCAGAGCCAGTTTTTAGAACCAAGATTGAGATTGAAAGACTTACAATAGGTGATAAACTTAAGGTAATAGCAGACGACCCTGAATCGGAGGAAGATATTTCAAGATGGGTAAAAAGAACTGGTCACGAACTCATTTACATTAACAAGAATGCTAAAGATTTAGAATTCCTAATAAAGAAGGCCAAGTGAATGATGTCCACGAGTGGACCTGATCTTCTTCAAAGAATAGGGGGAACCCCAGTAGTTGAATTATCAAAATACTCTACAAACAAAATTAAGTTTTATGCAAAGTTAGAATGGTACAATCCCTTTGGTTCTGTAAAGGACCGTCCTGCGTATTGGATGGTAAAGGAAGCGGAGAAGGCGGGTGTACTGAAGAAGGGCAAGAGTATCATTATCGAGCCCACCTCTGGAAATACAGGAATAGCACTAACCGGTATCGCTACCTCAATGGGTTACAAAGTAGAGATAGTTATTCCAGAAAAGGTAAGTGAAGAAACCAAATTTATTTTGCGAAAGTTGGGAGCGACCCTTCACGAAACGTCCGATGACCTCTGTCCCAGAGTGGGGGCAGGAACTGACCAGAGTATTGCCCTTGCAGCGGCGATAGCAAAACCTAGACCTGACATTTATTTCATGCCCAATCAATATGAGAATGAGGCAAACTTCTTAGCTCACTATGAAGGCACAGGTCCAGAGATTTGGGCACAGACGAATGGAAAGGTAACTCACTTCTTTAGTGGTTGTGGTACCGGAGGCACGATCACTGGGACTGCCACGTTCCTAAAGGAAAAGAACAATAACATCAAGATCATAGCCATTGAGGCACAACAAAATCACATTCTCCAAGGATTAAGAAACTTTAAAGAATCTGCGATGCCAGAATTGTTCAAACGAAGGCAGAAAGCTGTGGATCAATGGTTCACCGCCTCCAACAAAGAATCACTTAACTACGTGAAGGATTTGTTAAATCGAGAAGGTCTATTTGTCGGTCCTTCTTCGGGGTCTGTGATGTCCGCCATGGTTGAAGTCTCTCAATCGATTGACGAAGGCATACTCGTCGGGATCTTTGCGGATGATGGGAGAAAATTCAAGAGTCTATATTCACAACAAAACTTACTTTCAGAAAATGAATATAAAGAAGCAGAGACTAGACTGCCTCCTATAGCTTATTTTCAAGATTAACAAGCAAATTACTGTTTCTATTCTTTCCACCATTTTTGTTCGCTTAGCCATTTTTCAACATCTAATGCCGCCATACAACCAAAGCCAGCTGCCGTTACGGCCTGCCGATATCTAAAGTCGTGAACATCTCCGGCGGCAAATACACCTTCTACACTAGTCTTTGTACGTTCCTTTAACACGACGTATCCCCTATCATCGAGTTCAAGCTGATCTTTAAATATCGACGTATTTGGTTCATGACCAATAGCAACGAAGAGGCCTCCGACAGCGAGTGTCTGTTTTTTCCCATCTTTTAGACTCTTAATCTGGATATTTTCTATTTTCTTGTTACCATTAATTCCTTCCACAACATGATCCCAGAGAAAACGGATCTTTGAATTTTCAAGTGCCTTTTCCTGCAAGATCTTGCTTCCACGTAATGAATTTCTTCTGTGTATGATCTTTACCGATCGCCCAAATTTTGTCAGAAAGGTCGCTTCTTCTAAAGCGGTATCTCCGCCTCCAACAACCGCAATATCTTCCCCTTTAAAAAATGGACCATCGCAAGTTGCGCAATATGATACTCCTCTGCCACCAAACTCATGTTCTCCTTCAATGCCCAACTTACGGGGAGAAGCTCCAGTGCATGCCAAGACTGAAAGTGCTTCATAAGTTTCTGAATTTGTAGATATTAAGAAGGGATGAGTCTTAAAATCTACTTTTGTCACTTCGTCATCTATAATTGTGGCACCAAACCTTTCTACTTGTTGTCTCATGTTCATCATTAATTCAGGGCCGAAAATTCCATTGGGAAAGCCAGGATAATTCTCAACTTCGCTCGTAGTCATAAGCTGTCCACCAGGGAGAGTTCCAGTAATTAGAAGAGTCTTAAGTTTTGCGCGAGAAGTATATATTCCAGCAGCATAGCCAGCAGGCCCAGAACCAATAATTATGACGTCATAACGATTCTTAATACCATTATGATTTTTCTTATTTTCCAAATCATGAACCCTGAATTTTTGAGTTTCGGACATAATGCATTACGTGAATTAGATTTTACCAGTTAATAATTTGTTCGTCATTAATCGATTTATACTCCGCCAACTCCGTCAAAATGATAATATTAATATTGATTGTAATGTACCTATGTTGTTCTTATTTTTGTATATATTTTATTTATATTTATCTTTAAATCCAAATAAATTAGCCGTTGTTTGTCAGATGGTTAATTAATCGATGGCGGTAATTTATCTGTCTACCCACTCTGTGTATGTCTCGTTCTTTATCCACAAATTTCTACAGCAGCTATAGCGAGACTTCGCATAATTGGTCTACAATCAATTAATTCTGATAAATGAAAGATAATAGAGTTTCGTGGTATTTGCAAAACTTTGGTGTCTTGACTTGAGCTCGTATCATTTCTTCCTGCCAGTGGGAGTTATACAACGTGCAAGTATTTTCAATGCAAAAAGGATCACCATCGGTAAGAAAATAGAAGACAGCTTGAACTGCAAATCCTAAGGCAGCACAGAACACTGAAGGATCGCCGTAATCAATAAACCTTCCCTTGAATTTCGTTTTTATTTCTGCGTTACTACGGTCAAGTAAATTAGATAGCATCATTTTAAAGTAGTAGTCTCTCGGCTTCGCAGGAGCTTCTATAATTCCGTTTGTAGAAATTATGCTGGGCGTCCCGCATATTAGTGTCCTCGCATGAAATCTTCTGGTAACTTCGTCATATGTAGCAACTAGACTATCTTTAAAAATTACATGTACGTGCTCCAGCTCCATTTCATCCTCACATATAAAATCTGAATAAATTCTCTGTAACCCAAATCCGTCAAGCAAAGTAAGACACTTGCCTTTTCCTTGAAAGGAGTCATTATTGTAAATAGATTTGTTTTGGAATCCATTAGTATAAGGAGTGCCGGTTCGATCGATAGTTCGATATATTTCCGGGTAATCGTCGGGTAAGCTAATCGAAATAGATTTTCTAACATCGATCAGTACTTTCGGGAAGACCCTTTCTAATTCCTTTTTTAATACATTAGATCTCTTCTTTGTTATTAATTTACTGCCGTACAGATGTATATACGCGATTTTCATGAAAAAATCTTGAATTTACTTGGCCTTATTGGTACTTCATTTTATCTGTATTTTTGGCCGTGGAGGCATTTCTTTTAGCTTGTGCAAGGCAACCTGCGCCGCTTTTCTGCCAGACATTAGCATAGAACCAAAAGTCGGTCCCATACGCGGAAGACCATGAGTTTCAGTCACAGACATGCCGGTTGCTATTAATCCTGGAAACACTTCTCCAGTTTTTTCCACTACGGCGTCTTCGCCTCCTTCCACCCACATCGGTTCCATTCCTTTCCACTCAACATATCCTCTATCCATTAATCTCTTGACGGCTACAGAATCATGTCCAGACGCATCGATCACGATCTTTGATTCTAGAGCTACAGGATCAACGCAAGTTATATTTCTAGGAAGCGCAGAAACGGGCATCCAATTTACAACTACGCCACTTACTCTTTTATCCTTTAGAATGAGATCATCAAATTTGGTTAACTGAAGAAATCTTACGCCTGCGTCGCAAGCAGCGGCAATGAGTTTTGAACAGGCATGTGGACCCCATGTAGCAAATAATGATTCTGAAATCTTTCTAAAGGGCACTCCAAGCTCTTCCCAAATCTTTTGTGCAGGAGCTCTAACTGTAACTGGATTCATCATATATCCTCCCACCCAATAGCCACCTCCTACGTAGTTATTTTGTTCAATTATGAGAGTTTTAATCCCATTCTTTGCTAGCTCCCTTCCAGCCATTAAGCCTGCGGGGCCTGCTCCAATTATTATTACATCCGAATCAGTATATTCAACAAGCGTTTCATTGAACATATTAGCAATTGCTCTAGTAATTTCTTTTTCACTCACGTGAGCAAAGACTTTTTCCATATTATTTTTCAATCAAACTGATATTAATATGCTTTCTAGATACAAGTAGCTAGATTTAATCCAGCGTGACAAATTCAAGGTTGATTTAATTTTGTCTTAATAAAGTCGTTCATCTATATGTCCTAGCAGTTTGTGTAGATGAGATTAGCGAACATTTAACATCAAAAACTCTTGTGTATGCACGTAATGTATTTGAAAGCTGGTTCGCAAGTTATTTACGAATAGTTCTCGAAACAGGACTACTTCTTATCTTTTCAATGACATCATCAAGCAACTGTAATATTTCAGATTTATGAGACGTAAGATATTCTTGCCCTCTATCTGCCAATCTGATCCGAAACAGCCGCAAGTCACGATGCTGGTCAAAAAATTGTTCAATCATTGTACTTCCGTGCTTCGTTGGACTTATGAGTTGGTCAAAGTTTTCTGTGGTCTGACTTAGGTCGCCTCTTTTTACCGCTTCCACGGCATTGTCCAAATTTTCGAGGATATCCTTGATCTCCTGTAGAGGAGCTGAATATTCTTTCTTTGAGTTTAAGAAACCAGATCGTTTCACTTCGCCCACTTTTTCAGATAATCCTTTTGCTAGTTCGTAATACTCATCTTTTCCTATGAGACCTCTCTTCTCCCGCCTTATGACCAAACCTTTCATGTCTAGCCTAAGTAATGCATCCTCCACGTCGTCCTTGCTCATTCCAGTTACCCAAACGATTTTCCCGGAGTAATCATAGCCCTGTCTTAGAGATTCCAACACCACCACCTCAATTATCCTCATAAAGCCCGCTTCAGCTTGCGCATTTTCAAAATCTCTATCTCTAACGGCCTTCTTTGCATGGGAGATGTCAATTTCTATAGCTCTTCTCAAAGCCTCCATCCCCTCATCAACTCTACCACTAAGAGTAAGGTAGCATGCACGATTATACCAAGACATGCCGTCATTAGGATCAGCATCAATAGCCTTTATACTGCATTCGATGGCTCTATCATAGTTCTTCATTTTATAAAATGATAAACCTTTCAAATTCCAGGCTTCAGGGTTATCCGGATCGATGTCCAATGCTTTATCATAAGAAGCGATAGCTAAAGTATACTCTCCTAAATGAAAATGAGCATAACCCTTCTTAACCCAAGCATCGACATAGTGAGGATCTATACGAACGGCTAACTCGAAGCTGCGAATGGCATCTAATAGCTTCTCATTGGACATATGATTCACACCTTTGTTGTATAGATCCCTTGACTGTATCTCTCGATAATCGGATTTCTGCTTTGCTTCAGCGTCGGAGGAGACACTGGGAGACTCTGCTATCTTGTTACTCGTTCTCCCAAAGAATCTTCCCATTAAAACAGAATGGTCACCTCGAAGATAAATACATTTGGAATATTTTTTGGAGCACGTCGAAGTTCATAATTACGACAAAATTGTCTTTACAGCTGTTGTATTTGTTAAAGTGCCCTAGTGCTCGAAACGAGGGCCATATATCATGTTTGAGCTAATCGAGAGATATCGTTTGTAGTTCAAGAAACTGCATTCTGTTATACCCATTTTTTTAGCCTGGTTAACAAAGATAATTTGTTGAAGAAAAATAGACGTAAAGATTGTTTCTAGAACCGACCTACTTCCATAACTCAGTGACACATTCTTTAATCAAACTTTTGATAGTAATTCGGAGACTGTATTCTCCTTTCTTTTTTGTCTAATTTCGTTCTTTTCCAGCACTAATATGTTATCTTTTACCCGGGTACCAAAGAGGGGTGCGTGAAAAAATTCATCTAAAGAATATGCAATTGATGGAAATCCAAAAATTTCATTAATTTTTAAATTTCCGTATATAGCACATGGATAAAGAAGATCATTTCCTAAGATGACATGAACCTGCCCTGTGAAGTTGATGTCATCATATAGCTGATAATTTTTTTTACATTTTTCATAAAGCTTAGGGATGAATGCAGTATTAGTAATATTCGATATTAGCGAAAGACAGATGATAGTGGATGCTGTGAACGTCAGAGTGCCTGACGTTACCACCGGCGATCGTGGGACATCAATCTCGATTACATCGTTGCATTCTTGGGCAAGGAGACTATTGGCATCCATTGTGATGGCTGTTAGGTACATCACGAGTATTCATTGCATTTGCTGCACGAATGTTTGCAGTAGTGTTACCTGACACAGAAACAAAAAAGACATGACGGCCTTTAGCAATTTGTGGAAATGTGATGATGTCATGGGGCGTAAGACAAAGTGATCTAAAACCGGACACATAACTTGAAATAAGTCCAGCTACGAATGAATCGCCATTTCCTACAAAGATGCAATCTTTCACGCCTTTCATCCGTGGTAATCGCAGCGATGTCAACCTACTACTTTGTGATTCGATTTCCTGATGCATGGCTTCAATTGAATTCATAAATTGATAATAATAGATGGTAATATTTTTAGTGACTGTGTAAAAGAAGTACCAATGTTAATTTAGAAGAAGTTATTTATTAGATATTTCTATTTGAATATGTGCAGGATTACTATAAGGTTCTGGGTTTGAGCAAGGAGGCTTCGACGGAAGAAATAAAGAAATCCTTTAGAATTATGGCCTTAAGATATCACCCTGACAAAAATAGCAATTCTGAAGAATCAAAGGAAAAGTTCATGTATGTTGTGGAAGCATTTGAAGTGCTTTCAGACGAAGAGGCGCGTAAGAAGTACGATGAGTCATTTCTATCTAAACGCAGAAATGATAAGTTTAATCTCATGTGGTCGCCTTCAGCCGATTTCAAAAATATTTACAGTTACGCAAATATAAAGAACTCTGCTGGACAAGGGGGAATTTGGAATATCAGTCAAGAAGCCAGCATGGGAATGTGGAAGGCAACAGTTATTCTCTTTACTTCGTTAGGAGTTATGGCATTACTCATATTCCTGCTCAAGTAGCAGTACTTTGTTTTCTTTTGTTCTTATTTGGGACCCTAGAAAATGATTTCTGTGGAGATGCCTTCACGTATTTATATGCAAAGAAAGCAGCAAGACTCAAGTTTGGAAGCGAAAAGTAGAAAAATGTTCGAGAGGATGTCATAAGAAACACCACTAAACCGAAGACCGTAACTGCTGAGGCAATGATCAATAGAATTTTTAATTGTGATCTTGATACTGGCAACATTTCAGATGATAATGACAAGTATAAAAATAACATGATGCCACCAGTATTCCCCTCACACCAACTGGTTAATCTTACAGATAGGCGGAAATTCTCTTTTGTGTTGAGTTTTATTTATCCATATCATCATTTTTTTAATGTCACTCTTATTTGAGTTACAGTCCTTGAGAAGGTTTTTTTCTAGGGCTCTTAGAATATCGTCGATCTTGTCATACGGAAGTCCTAATTCACTTTCAGCAGTTTGCTTTGCCCAGATTCTTGGACTGCTTGGTTGATTTACCAGTGCTTCAGGCAACCCTAGTTCAAGTGCCAAGTTTCGTACATCTGTTTTGTACAGATCCCCTAGAGGGAATATGTCAGCTGCTCCATCACCATTCTTTGTGAAATAACCCAACATTAACTCGCTTTTGTCAGATGTGCCTAATACAAGTAGATTGTTCACATTCGCACAGTAATATAAAATTGCCATTCTTAGTCTGGAAGAAAGATTTCCACTAGCGAGTCTATGTCGTGGCAAGAATTTCAAGAGATTAATCTTGGATCGAACTATATCCATTGTGAATGCTTGAATTTTTAAACTATTGACTAATTTCTGTGCATTTGCCAAATCAGTTCGCGGCGTAAGTTTTCCTTCTGGAAGAATAAATGCAATGACTCTCTTGTTGCCTAATGCTTTCACAGATAAAACGGCTGCCACGGAAGAATCAAGTCCTCCACTAAGTCCTATTACAACTCCACCCTTCTTTCTCTGTCTGACTTCGTTAGAAATAAAATCAACAACCTGCTTCACAATGCTTTTCTGATTTTTTGGGGTTGATCTAGCCACTTTGTAGCTGATCGATGAAGTATAAGTGTCATCACCGTTTTTATTTTCTCTCTTGGTCAATGAATTCATTTTGTCATCGGAGGATTTGCGAATTTATTTCTCGAATCCATGTGATAACTAATAGACAAATTTGGATCCTTCTGTTTTCCGGTCAAAATTCCTATAACTATGTCGTCCCTTCTAATTACGCCTTCCGTTCTAAGTTTTCTTATACCCGCAGGAACGGCACCAGAAGCCATTTCACAATCAAATCCATTAAGACCCACTACCGCCATTCCGTCGCTCATTTCTTCATCGCTTACTTCTATAACCATCCCTTTGGTGAATTCTATTGCTCTTAAAGCCTTGACTATGTTCGCTGGTTTTCCTATTTGGATCGCAGTTGCTTTTGTTTTAGCTTTGATGCCTTTTCTATCCCGTTCATGGTAATAGTCACGTATTAGTTCTATGTCAGGTTTACCGTCATTCCACTCCAGCTTTCTTCCGTCATACAGGCCATTGGTTAATTCGTAAAATGTGTTTGCACCAATGGCATTAATTACCAAAAGCCTGGGCACTTTCTTTATCCATCCCCATTTAAGCAGCTCCATGAGTGCTTTTCCGCAACTTGAAGTATTTCCTAGTGCCCCTCCAGGATATACAATCCAATCAGGGGGATGCCAATCAAGGTGTTCTAGAGCTCGATATATGATCGTTTTTTGACCTTCGATTCTAAATGGATTAATTGAATTTACAGTATAACCACCGCTATCATTAGCAACCTTAAGTGAATGAGTGAGCGCATCATCGAAGTCACCATCTATTTGTACGACTTGTGCTCCAAATTGAAATGCCTGTCCCAACTTACCTGGTGCAATTTCTCCCTTTGGGACAAACACTTCACATTCCATATTCTCATTTGCAGCATACATCGCTGCAGAAGCAGAAGTGTTACCAGTCGAAGCGCAAATAAGTCTATTGATTTTGAGCATTTTCGCATGGGTGACTGCAGTAGTCATTCCGTTATCCTTGAAAGAGCCACTAGGGTTATATCCTTCTGGTTGGAGAAACATGCATTCAGGATCCATGTTCGCATATTCTGAAACCTTGCTCATCTTGTAAGGTTTAGATTGCCGTCCCTCAGATCCATCCATGGAGACGAGTACTTTTGAGCACTGTTGAAAATCCTCGGTATCTATTCCGGCAAAATTAATTAGCTCACGGAATCTCCATACTCCACTTTCATTGAATATATTACCTTTCGGATTTCTACGGATAGAAAAAATCTCGGTTAGCTCTCGAGACGGACTGGAGGGATATATCACGTCCAAAAAAGATCCACATTTACAAGTGTGAGTGGTATTGTCTATCTCGTAGACGAGATTGCATGAGGGGTTTATACATTTTTTGAACGGGTTATCTGTCATTGATTACGATCCTTCTTGATTCTATTTAGACGTTATCGGTCTTCAGACATATCAAAGTATATGAACTATCTCTGAGGTGTTATAGGGAAGGCACCACAAGTATCGCAATATCGTCCGGGTTCACGTAAGCAGGCAGCACAATAGGGACACCTCTTTACTGAACAGTTCTTTTCAAAAGGTGGAGGAAAAAATGATCTATATATCCTGTAATAATAGAGTTGTTCTTTAGTCCTTATAGAGACATGTTCAGAGACACTGCTTTTCCTTTCCGTCCGAAATTCTTCATCATCTATGGCATCTTCTATGAATTCACTTGCCTTGTTCACTTCTGAGCCGTGTTCGAGTGCCATCTTACTGCGCCACACTAACGATCCGAGTTCATCTTCGAAGGCTTTTCTTAGAATATACTTGCCCCATTTAATCCCCTTTTCTTCTTGAACTTTTTCTTTTACGTTCAGGCCTCTGGCAAAACCTATCAACGGTTCTTCAAGGTACGGGGTATGTACTTTCATCCCTGCCGCATAGGCTATGTCTTTAGAAGCAAAGTGCATATTGTTCCACAATTCATAAAGAATCTCTTGCAGTTTTTTTGGATCCGAGTAATATTTGGCAAAATAATTATATCCTGCAAATAGCTCATCTGCGCCATCTCCTGTTACTACTTCAAGATATCCCTTTTTCTTGACTTCCATTATTCCCGCATAAAGTATTGTAGAATTTCTAACTTCCGTTGGATCGAAAGTTTTAAGAATTCTGATGACATTTGGAATCAGCCTGTTAAACTCGCCAAAGTCAATTATTCTTTCAAGATGAGATCTACTATACTTTTGTGCCACAATCTTGGAATAAATAAGATCTAGTGAAGTGCTGCCAAATGAAATCACAACTGTCAATTCTGGATTTATTATCGTGGAAAGGATGCTACTGTCTAGACCACCCGAAAGCAGTAACGGTTTATGTTTATACCTAGCCGCTGTCTCATTAATTACTTCTACCAAACGCTCTCGATGAGGGATGATTGTCATGCCGGTCCAGATTTTTTGGATGACTTAGTCTACAGATCCAAGCATTGCGAAATAATTGTTCTAAATAAAAATGATTGATATGGTTCCAAATTTGTTTTTAATTCAAGTCTCATCGAGTGGCGACTTGAGCATTTTGGTCAAGTAGTTGTAATCCTTCCTTTGTAATATGATAATGTTTGGATCTCTTTGTTACATACACTACCATCCGTTCCAGATGATAGTATATTGAACCAGTGGACAAATTCGTCGCATCTTTAATCTCGGAAAACCCAGCAGATCCGTTTCGGTCAGCTATGGCCTTAAGAATTTTCATTCTCGTTCTTCTAGCTCTAAGCTGAGTTTCTCCTGTCATTCTCGTCCTAATGTCAAAAAAATATTTATCCTTTTCTGCAACATTACCCTTAACCATGATCTATGGACTAAAAAGTTTGCGCGATGATCTACGGTTCACGCAAGAGATCTAACTAACAATGCACTGAACAATCGAGCTACTTGCTTGAACGTTTGATAATAATTATATAGCTTCTTTCTGTTAATCGAAGTATGCCCACGGACCCTGTATGTGGAATAGAGATGGATGAAGACCTTGCTACTGTTTATGAATATGATGACAAGAGATATTACTTTTGTTGCGAGGGTTGTAAGAGCATATTTAGTCGCAAACCGAAAAAATATCTGAAATAAGCTTATTAAAAAATCATATAATAATTTTGCAGAAGTTATTTATACAAAATTATTCTTTTGGTCATATCCTTTTGACATCGTTCTAATTAAGATATTCATGCGTGAGATTTGTAATATTTGTCTTGCCCAAACATTGAAATAATGTGTGCTAAATGTGGAAATTTGGCAAACAGGTCCCTCTATCTTAAATCAGTTAGGGACATGTTGAAACCTACTAATCGTCTATGCAGAAGCTGTGGTTGCCCATTAAGTCATACCGATTTTACAATCTCGATAGAGAAGAGATAATTAATTGTAGGGCAATCATTTTTGTTTACTTCAAGTTAAGTTGAAATAGCCGGAACAAACAACAGTGAAGGATAGTCAGATAAAATACTAATCTGTAACTTACATCTTCACGTTTCTCGTCGCATCAGAATTATCATTTACTTTAATCCTTCCGTTCAAGTGCGGGTGCTCTGGATCAAAAAATAGATAATCCCCAGCAGTACTCATCATTTTTAGAGCCAGGATCGGAGCCAGGATCGGAGCCAGGATCCCTGGAATTCCCTTTCTCTTGTAAGGCCTTGCATGCAGAACTAAAACATCCATCTGCGTTTGCAGAACATCCTTCTCCGAGACAATTCAGAGATAGAGAGATGGTTGAAAAATTCGGTATCCAAAACAATAATAATGATGACACTGAACTGAGCATCAAAAACATATGATAATTTTTCATGTATCGCAGTACATCTTCAACCTATCTTCCAAATAAGTATAACCCCTTCTTGATTTTTCTTGTACTTTTGAAATATTATTAGATTCCGAACCGAGATTGCTGAAATAATTTATCTGGAACTAGACGAATTGAGGATAGTAAATGTATTATTCGGATTTATCACATAGTAAGCATCGGCACATTTTGTAAATATTCCTACCTCCATCACCCCAGGAATAGTTTTTATCTTTACCTCCATTTCGTGCATCTCTTGAAGGGGAGTAAAGCTAGTGTCGTAGATGATATTTCCATTCTCCGTTACGAATGGATATCCCTTGTCAAGCATCCGTAGTTTAGGTGTCGCGCCAATGCTTAACAATTCATTTAGAACAAAACTTCTTGCAAATGGATGAACTTCTATAGGAATTGGTATATTGAACGTGTCCACATATTTATTTGAATGACCTACTATGGCAAAACTTTTCGCTGCAGAAATAACAATCTTTTCTCGTAATAACGCACCACCGCCTCCTTTAATCATGTTAAAATGAGAATCTATTTGATCCGCTCCGTCCAATACAAAGTCAATATCTGGAATGTAACTTTCATCAATCATGATCAGGCCAATGGCTTGTGCACTATTTTTTATCTGCAACGATGTAGTCACAAATTTGATGTCTCGATTTTCTCGTAGCCGCTTCATACCCTTCAAAATTGAGGATACTGTTAGTCCGCTCCCCAGACCAATAACTCTACTCTTTGAAATAAATTTCTCGAAAATATCCTCTGCAATGCTCTGGTATACATGATTGTCGTCGTCTTCTCTTTCTGGTCGTGTTATCCTATCCAACGTCCCTCTACCACGCTTAGTTAGAAATCCAATTCATTCTTTAATCTTTTTCAAAAATATAGTGACGCACTGACTCGGATTGTCGAGAAACCAAGATACGGTTGTTCACAAATGATTGTGAGTATATTTTTGCAATTATTTCTCAAATGATAGTGTGGGTTATTCACAAATTTTTCTTTTATTTACAGGACAACGAGTATATATAAGAAATGATTGGTGAATAACTCTGTCAATGACAGAAATGACTGGTGCTAAAGCACTTATTACTTCGTTGGAAAAAGAGGGGGTTGATGTGATCTTTGGTCTCCCTGGCGGGGCAAATTTGCCAATTTACGATGCACTTGTGGATGCTGATTTTAGACACATTCTAGTCAGGCACGAACAATCTGCTGCTCATATGGCAGATGGCTACGCTCGCGTCAAGCGAAAAGCTGGAGTGTGCTTTGCAACGTCTGGACCCGGAGCTACGAATCTTATCACGGGAATCGCAACAGCCTATGCAGACTCTTCCCCAATGATCGCGGTCACGGGCCAAGTTCCCTTAGGAATGATTGGAAAAGACGCCTTCCAAGAAACTGACATTATCGGAGTCGCAAATCCCTGCACAAAATATGCTTTCCAACCCAGAACTGCCGTAGAAATCCCCGAGATGGTAAAAAAGTCGTTTTATATTGCTGAAAGCGGACGGCCAGGACCAGTCTTGATTGATATTCCAAAAGATGTTCAACAAAGCAGTGCCGATATCAATTTTCCAGACCTGATAAAGGTTAGAGGGTATAACCCAATCATAGACCCTGACTTGGCCAACGTGGGGAAAGCAGTTGAATTGTTACTCGCGGCACAAAAACCAATCATTATGGCAGGAGGTGGAGTTATCCTATCAGGAGCTTTTTCAGAATTGCAAGCACTAGCGGAGTCGGTTATGGCCCCCGTGGTAACGACTTTTAAAGGTAAGGGAGCATTTCCGGAAAATCATCCATTGGCAATGGGTCCAATTGGAATGCATGGACACCCCGAAGCAAATAGGATAATACTTGAGGCAGACCTTATCATTGCTGTCGGCGCCAGATTTTCCGATAGATCGGTTGGAAGATTCGATGAATTTGGGAAAGGAATGAATATAATCCATATGGATATTGACCCAGCAGAGATAGGCAAGAACAAATCAGTTGACTTGGCTATTGTAGGAGATGTAAAATCCTCCTTGCGCACTATGGTAAAAATGATATCAAAGAAAGTGACAAAAAAGGGATTTGAGAATGAATGGTTGAAGAGAAGGAAGGAACTTATAGATTACTATTCTGAAACACTTAAAGACTATCCGAGGGAAATGACCGCTAAGAAATCATTAAAAAAATTACGCGAGCTATTACCTCCTGAATCAATTGTTACTACTGAAGTGGGACAATGCCAGATGTGGGCTTCTTTACATTTTGACGTTATTTCTCCTGGGACATTTTTTAGTTCAACAGGACTGGGAACAATGGGGTTTGGCTTTCCTGCATCTATAGGCGCCAAGGCTGCTAGACCAGAGGTTTCAGTCGTAGACATTGCTGGCGATGGTTCCTTTAATATGACCGAAAATTCCTTAGCGGTATCTGTTATCGAAAAACTTCCTGTGATAGTCTTTTTGCTTAATAATTACATGTTAGGGATGGTGGCTCAGTGGCAGAGAACATTCTATGATAGGCGATATATGGGCGTAGAGCAACACAATTGTCCTGACTATGTAAAAATTGCTGAGGCATATGGTGCAAATGGGATCAGGGTTGAAACAATGAGTGAATTGGAGAAGGCTATAAACTCGGCGCTTAGGTCCGAATTGCCTACTGTGATCGATATTCCCATAGATCCTGATGAAGATGTCTTTCCATTTGTTGCTCCGGGAACAGGTCTGAAAGATATGATAACTGGAGCTTAGCAAAAAATGTCAATAGTTGAACCACGTTCAAAACATCTTCATATAATATCCTCTCTGGTTGAGAATAAGCCGGGAGTATTGTTCAGAATTACAAATCTCTTTAGGGCACGTAATTTCAATATTGAAAGCATAACAGTAGGTACTACAGAGCAACCCGATCTATCCAGGATGACAATCACCACCAAGATAGACGAGTACACTTTAGATCAACTTATAAAACAACTACGAAAGCTGATAGACGTCGTTGAAGTAAAACAACTTGATATTGATAATACTGTCTATCGGGAACTTGCGTTAATAAAAATGCAGGCAACTGACTCTGCTACAAAAATGGAGATAACAAATTATGCGTCAGTTTTCAGGGCAAACATTCTTGATATTGGAAAGAAATCTATCACAGTAGAAATAACTGGGACACCGGATAAGATAGACGCATTTAAGAATCTAATTGAGCACTACGGTATAGTGGAAATGGCACGCACGGGCGTGTCAGCTCTCCTTAGAGGGAACTAATTTGAACGAATACAATTCAAAAGTCAGAATATTTGACACAACATTGAGGGATGGTGAACAAACGCCTGGCGTATCTATTACTCCAGATCAGAAACTGAAAATCGCCACCAGACTTGATGAGCTAGGGGTTGATGCGATCGAAGCAGGATTTCCTGTTGTTTCAGAGGGTGAAATGGCAGGGATCAAAAGCATAGTGAAGCAGGGATTGAAGTGTGAGGTCTGTGTACTTGCTCGCACGATTCAATCAGATATTGACGCAGCAATAAACTGTGATGTGAATTATGTGCATACATTCATTGCTACATCCGACATTCACATGATATACAAATTAAAGATGTCCAAAGAGCAGGTTTTGGAACGAGCTGTGTGGGCTGTACAATATGCAAAAGACCATGGTTTAAAAGTAGAATTTTCCGCAGAGGATGCAACTCGCTCCAGTAGAGAATTCCTGCTCAGCGTATTCAGGGCAGTTTCAAATGTCCATGCAGACCGAATAGATATCCCAGACACAGTCGGATATGCCACTCCCGAGTACATTAAATCGCTTGTAAACGATGTAGTATCAGCGACGAATATTCCTGTGAGTATGCATTGTCACGATGACTTTGGTTTAGCAGTTGCAAATTCCATTGCTGGAATCCTTTCGGGTGCGAGCTGTGCACACGTAACAATTAATGGCTTGGGAGAAAGAGCAGGCAATGCTTCACTTGAAGAATTCGTCATGGCCATGCAATGCCTCTATGGAAGAAAGCACAACATCAATACTCAGTTATTGTATGATATATCGAAATTCGTTTCGAACACATTGGGTGTGATTGTTCAGCCAAACAAGGCAATCATTGGAGAAAATGCTTTTGGACACGAATCTGGAATACATACACATGGGATAATCAGTAATCCACTAACCTATGAACCTATTAGTCCAGAAATCGTTGGAAGAAAAAGATGGTTGCAAGCTGGAAAACACGCCGGTGCCCACGGTATCCGTGCAATGTTGGCTGAATTTGGAATAGATCCTACCGAACAACAATTACATACGATCGTAGATAGACAAAAGAGTATTGCAGACAAGGGCAAGTCGATTACGACATCGGATCTATTGTCAATTGCTGGCGATGTACTAAATAACGACAAATTTGACGAAAAATTCAAACTTTATGATTTTCATATTGTTACTGGAATGAACATAATACCAACGGCGGTCGTCAGACTAAATACGCATGGCAAGGATTTCATTGCTTCAGAAACTGGCGTAGGACCGGTAGATGCCGCGCTCAAGGCAATACAAAGTATAGCAGCTGAAGTGGCTAACATACGTATACGTGAATACCGACTTGATTCCATCACAGGTGGTTCTGATGCGTTGGCCGAAGTTACTGTAAAAGTTGAGGATTTGGACGGGAATGTAGTTTCTGCGAAGAAGTCAGGGGAAGATGTAGTCGTAGTATCAGTCCAAGCTGTAATGGATGCGATCAACAAAACAATGTTAAGAAAGATATTGTATTCGAAAAATCAGCCTTAATTGACAGACAAAAATACATTAATTTGATTATACTAGTGGTTCGTAATTGACACACTTTACGAATCATATGCTATGTATTCTAAGTACCGCTGAGCATGACATTATGGATTGCAAGTCCCAAATAATGTAGAACGTGTGTACTTTAGTTCAATATCCTTACCTTACACGCAGAGAAGTTACCGGACGTACCTGCAAAAATATCTGAAGTTATATGGTATAAAGCGCGTCAGTGAACTCTTAACAAAAGACCACAAGGAAGTTGAAAAACAGATTATAGAGTTCATAATATCCTCAAAAGAAAACGGCATGAAGCGTGGTGCAATATCTAACTCTGTCAGTCCAGTTCTTTCCTTCTGCAAAATAAACGATATAATGGTCAACACAACTAAGGTGAATAAGTTCATGCCTGCTCAAGTTAAAAGTAAAAGGACATACGGATACAAACACGAACAGATTCAAAAATTATTAGATATAGCGGATGAGCGGATGAGGGCAGTAATCCTTATTCTCTGTAGCACAGGGGTACGAATTGGCAGTTTGCCTGCTCTTTGTTGGTAGTTTGGAAGAGGTCAATGACCTCTACAAGATTACAATTTATGAAAACGAACCTGAAGAGTAGTATTTACAACGAGCGAAGCAAGGAAGTCAGGAATAGAACCATATCTACAATTGCGCCGAAGATATGGCGAAGTAATCACCAAAGCATCACCGCTTATCAGGGAACAGTTCGATAGAAGGGACCTGTTTGCAATTGCTCATCCACAACGTATCAAGGAACCTGCCTTAGCACGGAAACTCACAGAACTAGCCGAAGCGTCGGGCGTCAGAACAAGGGTACAACTTAAGGAAGGCCAACAAGCAGCGAGTATTAGGAACGAAATTCCCCGCACAAATGGGTTCCGTCGTTTCTATTGCGGCACACTGGCCGACTCTGGTTTATTGACAGAAAGGCGATGGCTTCTCGAAGGACATGCCCTGAAAGGGAACGATTCAGCCTATCTAAAGATAACAACTGATGACCTATTCAATCAGTATATGTTAGCACATGATAACCTGTTAATTGACCAAAGTCATAAACTTCAAAGAAAAGTGGAAAAGTAGAGGCATCACAACTCCAAAGGCTCCAAGCAGCGGTCAAAGCACTCGAACGGAAAATAAACAAATGATGCCTCTATGCTGGTATACATGGTATATTTTGTAACATAAATGGAAAGACATTAAATATATTTAATGAGATGCCATATTCATGTTATAATATTTACTTTTTTTTTATATCATTTTCATATGTTGACACCTAAATGGGGCATATGTGGGTAATATTTTACACATCTTACCTGTAGTTATGGTAAGATACGTCAATTTACCGTATTTTTACTGTAAATATCAGATATAATTTGCGATATCTGACACTTATAGGAATGCTTAATATCTCTCGTGCGACAATATATGGGATTAGTTTGAATGTAGAGACAAACAAAACATACGGCTTCAAGACTGTGCTTCTAGGTCCAGAGACACACGCACGGATAGCCGAAATGACGAATAAAAAGCAAATTTTCAACGATGTAATCACTGAACTACTGAACATGAAAATTCGAGCAAAGGGACTAAAGAACCAAAAACAGGTTGGTGCCCTAAATGATTCTTTAGTCCCAGCGTCCACGGGGGAATTACGTCTCCATGGATAGCAGCCTATTACAAACTCCACTTAATAAAAATTCTCAAGAGTTTGTAGACCGCGCCGCTGATATTATAAACAGACTTGCCGAGCAGGTCGATAAGTGCTGTCCACATTGTAAGGAATTACTGAAGGAGTCATTACAAAATTGACAAATAAGGCACGTGGGCCCATCAACAAGCCCAGCACCAACACGAGAGACGCAGTAACCAATTTTGGAACCAGCAAAAATGGCTACACTGAAGATTCTCGATAACGTCTCAGATAAACTTAACGTCCCAATATCTGACTGGAATAATTGCCTAAATGCGATATGGGCCAGCGATGTGCAACCTCCAAGTATTTACAGTACAGAGCAGTCTAGACATTACTGGGATGAACGCAATGGTGGGACTTCGGTTCGGGAGCGTTCCCGATGAACAAACCGTTCCCATGTTATCATTGTAAAAAGTTAATCCAGTTCGTCCAGGGCTATGTTTCGCGAACAGGCAAACTTTTTCCTCTAGATTGGCCATCGGGTGAGCCACACAAGCACATTTTCGAGGGGGCATCATTATGATGTCGACGATTGCCGTAGTAGATGATGATGAGGCAATCCGGGAGAGGCATCTAAAACACATAGCAGAGATAACTACGAACCTTGCACCTGCAAAGTTCGCAAATCTAACTGAAGACCAGCAAGATTTTCTAGATAGAAAGGGACGATATGCGCCTTATCGGCCCGGGAGTAGTGGAGCAGAGGCGGAAGAGGAGGATGAAGAATATTGGTGAAGGTAAAAAGGCACGGCAAAATCATAACAGTCAGTGAAGCGCTACGACTTGACTCTGGCTATTACGCTATTCAGGGCATCATAACATCAGTTACAGAGGTCTACCACATGGTGAAGAGTTCATCCGGTAGGTGCTATAAATGCGGTGCAATCAATGACGGAAGAACATTTGAGCCACCGATAAATTATGGGGAGTTCAAATTCAAGGCAAAAACAAACTGCATCAATTGTAAGGAAGAAGTATATCTAAAGGCACAGTCGGAACAGTATTTTGCGCCCGTACTGTATGAAGCGTACTCCGTAGTTTCAGGCATATCATAACAGGCTCCCGCACAGGCCATTGCAAC
Source organism: Nitrososphaera sp. (assembly GCA_038201105.1). Taxonomy (GTDB): domain Archaea; phylum Thermoproteota; class Nitrososphaeria; order Nitrososphaerales; family Nitrososphaeraceae; genus TA-21. The sequence goes on from JBBRRH010000010.1 coordinate 22,141, forward strand.
CAAACCCTAATTCAAATTATGTATATTGTCAACTACGCGCCTACATACCCCTTACTCGCGACGTAATCACGCAAGTTCATATCTATTCTTGTCCAGTCGCAATAATTACATTTGAATTCGTTCGGGGTAATTGTAGGATGTAATCAGCCACCGTGGCACCTTCTGCAACGTTCTAATTCTACCATGAACTAACGCGTCCTTTTGGGACTTATAGCATTCAGCTCCTGCTAGTGAGAGGGCAGGGACTAATTAATTTATATATTATGGTACAGACAATGAATCATGACTTTATCAATCAATTGCAAGGACGCAGGAGATCCAGTATGTACTCACACGATGTATGGAGAAACAGAAGAAGACCTATTAAAAAACGCTAAGGAACATGGCATAAAGGAACATGGATATACTGAAGAAACATGGAATGAAAAAATGTCTAAGGATCAAGAGAAGTTCAAGAAATTAATAAAATCATCATAGAATTATCTACCTTTCAAAAAAGATAGGGAACTGAAGGGCCCTACTGACTACAGGCCAGCAAGCAATTCTATTTTTGTAAGGGGTAGGTGATGCGCTTGGTCCTTCAGATGAGCAAGTTCGTATCTCTCAGTTCGACTCTGCAACTAATATCTAAAGTCGTACCTTGGAGAGAGGGAGGATCTAGGAAGATGTCACTTTCCATTAAAGACTTCAGCCACTGCATAGATACGCCCCACCTTCGTAATTCTAACCATAACTTTGTCTCCGGGATTTGTATTATTCACAAAGATTGAAACCCCTCTAAATCTGGCTACTCCTGACCCCTCCTTGCCCATCTCTTCAATGCTTACGATGTATTCTTCTCCGACGCTTATGGGAGTCCTAGGTCCCTTAGATCCTCCAAAACGATTACTGTTATTCTCATACTTTTCGTGACTCCTTGGCCTCTTCAATCCAAATTAATCGAAATCAATCCTAAATAAGGGCATTGATATCGCCCCCCTAACAGATCTATAACGGAATAAATACATAACAGATAAAATCATAATGTTAACCTGATACTTATACCTAAATTTCGGTTTCTAGCGGCTTAATATTCTAGTTTTTCGATTTTTTCTTCCACGTGTTGTTTAATAGGAACAATCCCATAAAATGTACTCCCCACAATGGTTAACGTTGCTAGTAAAAGTCAGTTTATTAGTGTGGTTGATGACGAGGCCGATATTGCCTATTTATTCAGAGATGTATTAAGCACAATCAAGGGAGTTCGAGTATTTGCTTTCACAGAACCAGTCTTGGCATTAGAACATTTCCAGACCAATCATAGAAACTATAAGTGCGTGATCACCGATTTTAGAATGCCATCAATGAACGGTGTTCAATTCCTTGACAAAGTTAAGAAGGTCAACCCGGAAGTTAAAAGGATCCTGATAAGTGCTTTCGACATTGACGATGATTTATTCAAGGTCTGTCACAGTATTGATAAATTTTTACCAAAACCTATCCCAATGGGTAATCGAAGAGGTTCAAAAACACGTGAACAATGTGGAAATCAAACTAAATTCTCGCTAGAGCCTAAAACTTCTCTAACGGTTGATACTAGGTTAGACATTGTAATTGGTAGTTGCAAAATCCTGTCATAAGGAGACTTTGATATTTCAACATCAGTAAAGGCGAATCCCGTGGCTAATAACACCTTAATCTGATCGTTTATACTTTGCGCGATACCAGTCTATATCGCGTTGGTAATTATTGTTATAATCGTAATTATTGTCCTGCTTAGATATCTATTCGCAGTCATCTTTATAATGCCTGCAACACTAGAGCATCCCGCTGATATAGACACCTTCGCGAAAGCAATTCTTTCGTATCCGTAAGCGCTTCTAGGCTGCTGTCCCTAACATAAAAGCCGCCAAGCAGTTTCGTTTGTTTATAGAACTCCGGTAGTTCTGCGTAAAAGTTCTCTAACCGCTTCTAATTCTCGGGTAACTTTCATTCAGTCATCCTGTCCTGGTCCATCATAATTAAGTAAGAACGTTAAACTTACTCCTGAAGAATTCAATAAACTAGTACGATGCCTCGAACCTCTAAAAGATGATTTTGATTTTCAATTTAACACAAATGTAAAGTTTAACACAGCCGAGATATGATTAATAATTACGCGTTAATATAATATAGGCGACATTCATTTATGGTGGGCTGGGACTACGCTAACACTCATTATCCTGGCTTATCATTCATAACTTATATCTCCCTTTACATGGCTTAAGGACTCTGACACACTTTACAATTTCTCTTATTAGTGGTGACGGAATAGGTCCCGAGCTTGCCAATTCGGCGATTGGCCTTTTGAACTCGATTAATGATAACTGTTCTGACCTAAAGTTCAAAATACTAGAAGTAGAAGCCGGCGATACTGCTAAGGAAAAGTATGGAGTGGCTCTACCCGATTTTTCCTTTGATGCAGTAAAGAAATCTGATGCTTGTCTCAAAGCTCCCGTGGGAGAATATGCTGCTGATGTGATTCTTGTCTTGAGACGATATTTTGATCTTTACGCAAATGTCCGACCTGCAAGATCCTATCCTAACGTAAAGTCAATTAGTCCGTCTATAGATCTTGTCACCGTCAGAGAGAACACAGAAGATGTTTATTTAGGTTGGGAATTTGCAATTGATGATGAAACGGTGATTGCATTACGGCTTACCACTGCAAAGGCGTCTAACCAGATAGCTGAGTATGCATTTAGGGAAGCTATACGAAGAAATAAAGGGAAAAAAGTTGTTGCAGTACATAAAGCGAATGTAATGAGAAAAGGTGACGGGTTATTCGCAAGTATATGCAGGAAGGTGGCAAGTAAGTATCCCGACATAAATTATAGTGAGCTATATGTTGATGCGTGTGCCATGAATTTGATAAGGAATCCTGAAGATTTTGATGTTATACTTACTAGCAACTTGTTTGGTGACATAATTTCTGATGAGGCAGCACAGGTTGTGGGGGGGTTAGGATTAAGTCCAGCAGCAAACGTTGGACAAGATTTTGCATTGTTTGAACCAGTCCATGGTGCTGCATTCGATATTGCAAATAAGAACATTGCAAATCCTTCCTCTATTTTTTTATCAATAAAGTTGATGCTTGAATGGTTGAGTGATAGAAATGAGAGGAATGGGGAACTAAAAATGATGGCTAATCATATTGAAAATGTTTTGGTAGAGTTGCTTACAGAGAATATAAAGACAAAAGATATTGGCGGGACATTACATACAAATGAGTTCACGAAGGAATTCTTACGTAGAATGTTCTAGATGGTATTAATTGTAAAATTATCACATTAGTCGTTATCATACAAAAATTCCCCACTCTACATTAAACTTAAGTCGAGTGATTCAATGCTTAGGGATCATCACCTTCCTCGTTATTTGGATCCGCCTCACATAACTCTGTTAGCACCCCATTTAGTGATTTTGGATGTATGAACGTTATCTTTCGACCATAGGAGCCAGTCCTCAAATTCCCAATCATCCTAATTCCATTTGATGCAGCTCTTTTAACATCATCCTCGATGCTGTCTGCTGTTATTGCTATATGATGAATCCCCTCGCCTCTGTCGACAAGAAATTTCTTTATCGGGCTGTCATCTGCAGTAGGTTCCATTAACTCAATTCGCGTATCTTCAAGTCGCAGAATTGCAACTTTCACCTTTTCTGTGTGCACCTCCTCTATGTCCACCTTGTCTATCCTTAAGATTTTTTCAAAATTCATCAGTGCTTCTTGGATGCTATTTACAGCTATTGCAATGTGATCTATTCGCATTTTCCACTAACACTCCTTACCCGCACTCAATAAATTAAAACGAAACCCTGGGTTCATATCTTCCAAAAATTTCTTCAAACGTGTCGCTTATTTCGCCTAACGTTACATGATTCTTAACTGCTTGCAAAATGTATGGCATCAAATTCTCATTTTCATTCTGCGCTGCAGCCTGTAATTGACTAATTGAAGCATCAACTTTGATTTTGTCACGATTCAACTTGAATTCTTTTAATACTGCTATTTGACGGGTTTCAATCTTCATATCCATGGAATTCAACTGTGGTTCAATGTCATGTGCATCTTGGAATTTGTTTACTCCCACTATAGTGCGTTTACCATCATCTATCTCTTTCTTTAATTGGTATGCATTTCGTCTTATTTCTTCTTGGAAAAAGCCCTTCTCAATAGCCGCTAAGGCACCACCCATCCTTTCAATTTTCTTAAGGTATTTTTCGACTTCTTCTTCAATTTTTGCCGTCAAATATTCAATATAGTACGAGCCTCCCATAGGATCGACTGTTTTTGTTACACCGGTTTCATTCGCGATAATCTGTTGTGTTCTCAGGGCAATCTTAACTGAATCCTCTGTCGGAATGGAGAGCGCTTCATCCCTAGAATTCGTATGGAGAGACTGACATCCCCCGAGCACTCCTGCCATAGCTTCTAGCGCGACTCTTACTACATTATTGTCGACCTGTTGGGCTGTGAGCGATTCACCGCTTGTCTGTACGTGAAAGCGAAGATGCCATGACTTTGAATTCCTTGCATGAAACTTTTCTTTTAATATTTTAGCATAAATTCTACGTGCAGCTCTAAATTTTGCTATTTCTTCAAAAAATTCCATGGTACAGCAGAAGAAGAAAGACAGCCTAGGGGCAAATTGATCAATACTTAATCCTCTCCGAATGCAAGTATCGATATATTCTATCGCATTGGCAAAAGTAAAGGCTACTTCCTGACTGGCGTTAGAACCAGCTTCACGCATGTGATACCCTGAAATACTTATTGGATACCACTGGGGTACATATTTAGAGCAATATTCAATCATGTCTCCAATAATTCGTATAGATGGTCGAGGGGGATAGATGTAAGTGTTCCTTGCAATGTATTCTTTTAATATGTCGTTTTGCGTCGTTCCCCTTAACATAGCCGGTGATACACCTTGGGATTCGGCAACTGCAATGTAGAGTGCTAAAAGGGTCGATGCGGTAGAATTTATTGTCATAGAGGCACTTACCTTGTTAAGAGGTATATTTTCAAAACAAGCCATCATGTTATCTATCGAACTAATTGCTACTCCTGTCCTTCCAACCTCTCCTTCTGAATAAGGATCGTCTGAATTTCTTCCAGTCTGCGTAGGAAGATCAAATGCAAGAGACAATCCCGTTTGGCCGTGGTCGAGCAGGAACTTAAACCTCCTATTGGTCTCTTCAGCGCTACCAAATCCACTGTACTGTCTCATTGTCCATAATCTTTCTCTGTACATAGAGGGATACAGTCCTCTGGTGTATGGATACTCTCCTGGTTTCTCTTTATTTAATTTGTATTTTTTCAGATCTTGTCCACTAAATACTTTTTTCAAAGGGATACCAGAGTCAGTTTTTTTTATTTCTTCGACCATTTCTTGTTTCCAACATCTCCTTCGCACAATAGCAGCGTGTCTGAAAATTTCGCCGCCGCACTATATGGGTCAATCTCCTTTTTTAATATCATCTTAATGTATTCACTGTATTGTTTACTTTGCAACATTATTTCCATAGACTTTTCTTTCATTATATTTAAAATCATATCTTGCAACTCGGATTCAACCATTGTACGTTCTTTTTGAACATGTTTTTCTTGATTTAATGATTGGTGCAATAGCATAGCTAGTTCCGTGATTCCCTTACCAGTTTTGGCAGAGCATTTTAGAACCTGTTTTTTGCTACCCTCGGCGATCAATTCCAAGAGTATGCTATACATGAAAGACGATCCTTCAAGGTCAGACTTATTCACTACATAGAAATCGCCGATTTCAGTTAATCCGGCCTTTATTGCCTGTATACCATCGCCTGTATTTGGTGTAAAAAGAACTACAGTGATATTGACGACCCTTGATATCTCAATTTCTAGCTGTCCTGCTCCAACGCTTTCCACTAGTATTGTATCGAATCCTGCGGCATCAAGAATTCTAATTACATTCCTCAACGAATCAGAAACTCCACCTTCCGCGCCTCGGGAAGCCATACTTCTCATATAAATTCCGTTATCGATGGAAGAGATCATCCTAACTCTGTCTCCTAGGATAGCCCCACCAGTGATCGGGCTCGATGGGTCTACAGCTAGAACTGCGACCTTGTGACCCATCTTTTGGAATTCGTGCGCCAATTTTCCAATAAGAGTACTTTTACCGGCACCCCCCGCACCAGTGAAACCAATGGTTCTACCTCCACCTGTCTTGTTGAATATTTCTTGTATTATTCCACGGGAATCTGGTTCATCATTATCAATTATTGAAATGGCTCTTGATATTGATCTCTTATCTCCTTTCAGGATGCCTTCTACAATAGGCAACATTCATTTTATTGTGAATTTAGCGTATTAAATACTTCCCGAGTGGCTTACGCACTTCTGATTCCGATATAGCGTTATACTTTTGAAATAATTGTGTAAAAATAATGCCCCGCCGTCTTGATCGATATTGATAAAGATTTTAAAACCTATTATGAATCTATTCGTATGTGTCCTCGCGTCAAACGGTACAAAGAAGACGTGTAAGAGTATTAGTTTCAAAGCTAGGGCTTGATGGTCATGATAGGGGCGCTCTTGTAATATGTAGAGCTTTACGAGATGCAGGAATGGAAGTCATATACTCCGGTTTATTTTGTACTCCAGAGCAAGTTACAAAGATTGCAATAGATGAGGATGTGGATGCTGTTGCCATGAGCTTGTTAAATGGCGCACATTTAACAATTTTTCCAAAGGTTGCGCGGTTATTGAAAGAGCAAAAGGGGGATGACATATTGCTCATCGGTGGAGGAATAATACCTGAAAAAGATAAGAAACTCTTGGAAGAACAAGGGATTAATGGTAACTTTGGTCCCGGCACTCCTCTTAAGGAAATAATAGAATACATAATAAAAAATGTCAAGATGAAGCACACATAATCGGCCGACGCCGATTGTTCGAAATGTGTTATACTTGAAACCTGTACACTTTTTTAAACAATCGAAACTTAGTGGAGATTAACTTTCTTTCATAAGACGATACTTATTAAAATTCATCTATGCAAGGCTTTGAAACTTTCTAATGCCCGTCGTCATCTTTCCACATCATTTCTCTTATTTGAGTACCTACTGTTTCTATCTGGTGATTCTCTAGCTCCTTCATGAATTTTTCGAAAGAATTTTTACCATTCTTCTTGTAATCACTTAACCATTCATTAGCAAATTCCCCAGACTGAATATCCTCAAGTACTTTCTTCATGTTTTTCTTTACATCCGAATTTATGATTCTGGGTCCCCGAGTTAGACCTCCATATCTTGCGGTTTCACTAACTCGATTATACATTCCGGAGATTCCGTACTTGTGTATCAAGTCTACTATGAGCTTAAGTTCATGCAAGCACTCGTAGTATGCGACTTCGGGTTGGTATCCTGCTTCAATTAGCGTCTCAAATGCGTTTAATACAAGCGAATGTGTACCTCCACACAAGTCTACCTGCTCACCAAACCAATCTGTTTCTACTTCTTCTTTGAATGTTGTTTCTATAACCCCTGGCCTAGTACTGCCTATTGCCTTGGCCATACCCAAGACAATATCTAAGGCTTTACCAGTATAATTCTGGTTTATAGCAACAAGGGACGGTGTTCCAAATCCTTCTTGAAAAAGTTCTCTGACCCTTTGTCCTGGCCCTTTAGGCGCAACCATTATAACATCTACGTCCTTAGGTGGGTCGATCCACTTCCAATGAATAGATGCTCCATGCGAAAAACTCAAGGTTTTGCCACGAGACAATTTCGGAGCAATATTATTCGTATAAACTACTGCTTGTTCCATATCTGGGACCAATATGTGGATAATGTCTGCTGAATTGGAAGCGTCGGCCACTTCCTTAACTATCTGTCCGTCTTTTTCAGCCAAATCCCAAGTTTTACCTTCTTTTCGGAGGCCCACAACAACATCCAATCCTGAATCTTTCATATTATTCGCTTGAGCTCTACCTTGAATTCCATACCCTACAACTGCGACAGTCTTACTCTTTAACAAATCCAAAGTGACATCATTATCAAACCACTTTTTAGCTGGCACATATTTTGGTGCAATGATACTCTATATATGCCCTATTAGTGTTGGAGCATCCCATCTCTCATAATATCTCAATTCTTTGGTACCTGATTGAAAATCAAACCTAATTCAGTGTGTTCAACGTAGACAATGATGTCAAATTTTCATTATGAAAAAACATTTCTTACATTTCACTAGAAATCTGTCATTAGATTTGTCAATAATGTAGAATTTTTTATATCCACATCTTGTACAAATCGGACATGATCGTTGAGGACTACTCAATTATCCGCACCTACAAATAATTCGATTTTTCATGTCATTTTTACATACGTTCTATTACTAATTAAATTTGGAGAAGATTACTATCTTATGCAATGCTGAGGACAAAAATTGATAGTTCGGTTCATTATGGGACTTCAAAAAATCGCAATCATCAATCACATTTTCGAAGTCGATAATCGACCCAGAACAGTTTGATACTGGGCCAATATCACTTTTGAAGCCGCATCCAGTGACCGGCACTAATATTAAAGCAGGCCCTCGGAACATGGTAATTTTTCTGCAGACCGTATTAATCAATTAGGTTCTTGTACTAAAAAAAGTTGGTCACTACATTCTAAGCGAAAAAACCTCATATAAATCATAATGAGAAAAAATGTGTGAAAATGCTAGATTTGTCCCCATCGAAATTCAATTGTTTTTGGAACGAACCCCTTGTAAATATCAAAGCCATTTAGAGAGATTTGAACCGTCCCGCTACCTATATTTTCGCATTATAACGAGGATCAGTTAATCGGTATTTTCCGATTTGTTCTTGTCGTCTTTTTGTTGACATATCATTAGCTGCTATTTGGAGAGTAATCAAGATATAGTTAGCTAATTGAATTTGCAACTATGTTATTTGAAATAAATGGCTTGTAGAGTACTTATCGTTTTTAAAGTGTACATTCACCCTAACTCTTTCTTGCTCTACTAATTAACTGAAAATAGTAAAAGTATTATTTGTTGATAATCCCAGAATGAATATGCTCGGTCCTATAATGATCGTTGGAATCTTGATAGGGCTACTTGAGCTTCTAATCTGTATCTTTATTGCTGTGAGTGTAAGATCAAAGTCCATAAAAAGCAATATCATAGAAAAACCTAAAGCGAATGCTTGTAACAAGGACGAGATCTCTACCCAGTAGCTAAATTCAAGACAAGCATCTAAAAATTTGCGAAACACATTTGCTATTTGATTTACATCATTTTGTCCGTGTTGAAAAAGGGTCATATACTTACAATATTTGCGACAATACCTGTCCTTATGATTTTGCAAATATCGCCTCTGCCAATTACAGTGGCTTCTTAGATAATTGTTGGACCTAATTTTTCTACTCTACGATCTGAATTAATGCGGATAGCAAACCTGACGCGGTAAAAGTAATTCTTACCGAACATTAAATTTACGTGTCGCCAAATACAGATTCAATTGTCCAATCGTATTCCGACCTATTTTATATTTGGGTAGTCCCCTACATCCATTTCTGATCGAAGTTCCGATATACCTTGAGTTTCATAAAGCATCCTTACTCTGCTTATACCATTCATGTGTTTTAACATACGATAAACAGAATTTGGAACTAATTTTTTCCAGTTTTTATTGCTAACAATGCACATGCGGATATGAGTACCATTGTAGTTGACCTCGTCTAGAAAATCTGGATTTTTTATTTGGACATTTTCATCATCAATAACTAGACCCTTTACGAAGGCGTTTCCAGTATACAGTACATAAAATTTTGGAACCATGGACTTTAGATGTTGTAACCATATTGAGTTATTTTCAGAGTTGGGTATGGGTATGATGTAAACCTTATCCAAACTGACGTTTTCCTCAATTAGTGCCTCGTGTATCATCTGTATTCTCTCTCCAGCTGTAAACGGATTGGAAAAGGTATAGTTAAATTGCGAGCTGCCTATGGCTATGACCAGTTCGTTACATTCGGATAGAATCTGTTGCACCAAATACAAATGCCCTCTGTGGAAAGGCTGGAATCTTCCTATCATCAATCCCCTTTCAGACTTTTGCATTTTTGATGGCAATATCCAACTTCTGTTTCTGACTCTTTATTTGAGTTGCTTCGATTTTCTTGAATAATGGTTCAACCCTTCCCAAACTTTCACCGGGTTTTATACACATATGATCTAAAGATTCCCATTTTTGTACGTGAACATCAGTACCATCCCCTACACGAGCAATTCCAAGCTGAAGCCAGATCTTCTCAGCAGAAAAAGGGATAAATGGTTCAAGCATTATTGCCAACGATCTTACTGCATTAATTGCTATGAATAGTAATGTGTTTGCTCCGTGAGGGTCCTTCCATGGTTGCTTTCTCTGGAAGTATTGATTCAAGAATGAAGAAAACGTAAGAATTTCCTTTAATGCTTTGTCTACCTCAATATTCTCGAGAAGATGTCCAACAACACCACCAATCTTCGTCAGCCGATCAATTATTTCCTGGTCTTCTTTATCATAATCTGAAGGTTCTGGAATTTTGTCAAAGTATTTCTGACAAAAAGCAAGAGTCCGATTTATAAAGTTACCAATATTGTTGATCAATTCATTATTTATTTTTTCTGCAAATGAATCCCAATCAAAGTTGACATCATCCTGTGAATAGCTGCTTATAGAGGCAATATAAAATCTGAGATAATCACGGTCAAATTCTTTGACAAAATCTCTCAAACCTATGTACCAGTTTCTACTTTTTGAAATTTTTTGATTTTCCAGCATCAAATGTCCGCGCGTAGGTATGAAATCTGGGAGTTTGTATTCATTCTTAATGCCCATTCTTATCGCCGGCAAGAAAAGATAATGATGATATACAATATCCTTTCCAATAAAATGATATATCTCTGAATCATTCCATTTTGATTTTGCGCGTTCCAGTCCACCTAATAGATCTGCTAAAGTAGAAATGTAACAAAGGTGATTGTCGAACCAACCATAAAAAACTTTGTCTTCCATTTTACTGTTGTTACTGTTATAACCGTCATGTGTCTCATTATTGGTAGTTGGTATTTTTATTCCCCAGGATATATCTCTCGTTATGTCCCAATCATTTAATCCTTCGCGGATCCAGTATAGCACGTATTTCTTCACGTCTGACTGAAGAGATTTATTTTCATTAAGCCAATTTTCAAGCTCTTTTGAAAAAGTGGAGAGATTAAAAAAATAATGTCTTGACTTTCTCATAACGGGTTTTGTGCCGCATACGGCACATTTCGGATCAATTATCTTGTCAGGTATCCTTCCACATTTTTCACATAGATCGGAATATTGATCCTCGGCACCACAAAAAGGACATTTTCCCATCACATATCTGTCAGGAAGAAATTTTAGGTCGTTTTCGCAATAGAATTGAGTTACATCGTTCTCATATATGTAACCGTTCTTTTGAAGGATTTTGAAAACACATTGTACAAATTGCGCATTGGTTGAAGAGCTTGTTTGTGAAAACAAATTAAATGAAATTCCAATTGACTTAAAATCCTCAGTGTCACGATCATGCCAATATTTTACATAGTCTTCAGGTTTTTTCCCTTGTGCTTCTGCCTTTATCATGATAGGTGTACCAAAATCATCGGATGCACATAAATGATAAACATCTCTTCCACTTAGTTTGAGATATCTAGTGAATATATCTGCAGGCAGATATGTTGATGCTACGTGCCCCAGGTGAATTTCACCATTTGCGTAGGGTAGGGCACTGGTAACTATCACACTTCTATTAAAACTGAGATTATTGTCAGATTTACTAGACAAGGATAACTATTGGACAGACCATGCAAATTAAAGGTATCTGAAATCTGTAGTCGCAGGTGATTGAAGTGATCACGTAAATTATAATGTAAATTATTATTGCCATTACGTCAGAGGGTATCTGTTGGCATTTAATAATAGCAGGATTGCGAATTCAAAATTGGCAGGGGAAGGGTTGAACTCTTGGCAATGGGCAAGTTCGCGAATGGGCGTGATACGTAGGATCTTATATGAATTTGGGACGACTAAACCCCTAAATCAGACTAAATTGGGTATATGCCTACATATAACAAAAGAAACATCCGTGCTGGCTATGGCTGCACTGCGATTGGGTGCAAAAGTTGCGATTTGTTCTGCAAATCCACTGTCAGTTCAGGATGACATAGCTGCGTTTCTTTTTTCAAAGGGGGTTAGTGTTTTTGCTCGGAGAGATGAGACCGTGAGGCAATACAAGGATGGCATAAAAGAGGTATTGAATACTCGACCTGAAGTTTTGGTCGATGACGGATCAGCTATGCATGTCATCGCTCATTCTACTGGGTCTGAAGGAATAGTGGGAGGAACTGAAGAAACTACTTCAGGAATCAGGAGATTAAAGAGCCTGGAGAAGAAAGGAAAATTAAAGTATCCAGTCATTGGCGTAAACGATGCTCTCTCAAAACAACTTTTTGACAACAAGTATGGTACTGGACAAAGCACAATGGATGGAATTATCCGAATAACCAATCTGCTTATTGCAGGGAAGAATATAGTAGTGTGCGGTTACGGGTCTGTAGGAAAGGGTGTAGCTACTCGAGCCAGAGGCCTTGGTGCCATAGTTACCGTAACAGAGACTAATTCGCATAGAGCACTTGAGGCACATATGGATGGCTTCATCGTTAAAAGACTAATTGATGCCGTCAGCGAGGGTGATATCTTCATTACCTGTACAGGACAAATTCATGTAATAAGAAAGGAACACATCAGCAAAATGAAGAGCGACTCAATTCTTGCCAATGCAGGACATTTTGATACAGAAATAGACACTAAGTACCTAGAATCAAATTGTGATGACAGGTATTTAGTAAGACGCTATATAGAATGTTTCAGAATCAGAGGTAAGAAGGTATATTTGTTGTCTAGTGGTCGGGTTGTAAATTTAGTTGGCTCTGAAGGGAATGCTCCAGAGGTAATGGCAATGTCATTTGCAAATCAACTGTTATCACTAATCTACATATGTAGAAATCACCGAAATATGAAAAGGGCAGTTCACGATGTTCCTATCGAAATAGACGAATACGTTGCATTAACCTCATTAAAATCTCTTGGTATAAAGATAGACAAACTTACAGTTGTTCAAATGAGGTATAGTGATTCTTACTAGGAAGGCGAAAATGATAATGTTGAATAAATGCCATAGTATTGTCACGATACTGCGTTGGTTCCGAAACTCAAGCTCTAATTAATACTTTATAAGACTCGTAAAACAAATTAAGTGAAAATAAATATGACCTGGATCAAAGTGGCAGAAACTAGTGAAGTAAAGGAAAAGAGTGGAAAAGAACTCAATGTCGAAGGTAATAGGATAGCACTTTTCTGGGTTAATGGAAACTATTTTGCAATAGATGCAATATGTAGACATCAGGACGGCTCCCTTGCGCCAGGTGCCCTCGACGGAGAAATAGTTGAATGCCCATTGCATTCGTGGCACTACAATATCAGAACAGGAGCGTTGCTTGACTATTTGGACGGGGTTAAATTGAAGACGTACAAAGTCGATATTAGAGGAAACGAAATTTATTTGGATTTTTAGGATTTATTCGGTGTCAATACATTTATTGTACATTTAGCCACTGGTTCATTTTAGCATGAAGATTTACAACAGACTTAATAATGAATTTGAAAAAGTGATTCCTGACGAGGATAACAATATACGTATTTACCTTTGCGGTGTAACGACTTATGATGATTGTCATATTGGGCATGCCAGGACAATTTTGGTTTTTGACGTCTTAAGAAGATACTTGCTATACAATGGATTCAGAGTTATATTTGTTCAAAATTTTACTGACATCGATGACAAGATAATTGATAGAGCAAAAAAAGAGGGCATAACAGCTGAAGAAATATCATCAAGATACATTGAGAGTTACTTTGAAGATTTCACTAAACTTAATGTTTTGCTGGCAGACAAATATCCCAAAGCTACCGAACATGTTCAAGAGATGATCAACCTTGTAGAGGGGCTTGTAAAGAAGAACTATGCATATATCACATCAAACGGAGTTTATTTTAGAGTTAAGAGGTTCGAATCTTATGGAAAATTATCAAAAAAATCTGTCGAAGAACTACAATCTGGTGCAAGAATCGAAATTGACGCTCTAAAAGAGGATCCACTAGATTTTGCCCTCTGGAAATTTTCAACAGATGGTCCAGTATGGAATAGTCCTTGGGGGAAAGGAAGGCCGGGTTGGCATATAGAATGTTCCGCTATGGCATTAAAGTACTTGGGAAGCAGGTTAGACATACACGGTGGTGGGCAAGACCTAATCTTCCCGCATCACGAAAATGAGGTGGCTCAATCAGAATCATTTACTCATGATCTCTTTTCGAAGTCATGGATGCATGTTGGAATAGTGACATTAAAGACAGAAAAAATGTCTAAATCTTTAGGGAATATAATCACAGTAAAAAAAGCTATAGAAAAATGGGGTGCAAATACCCTTAGACTATATCTACTTACTACTCATTATTCGAAACCGATAGATTACACCGATGAAACGCTTTCCGAGGCCTTACAGAAATGGCGACAAATCGAACATTGTGTTTACGAACTAAAAACAACAAAAAAACAGAAACAAACTAGTGAAGAATTTGGAATCGCAGTTCAGAGCATGGTTGATTTTAAGCATTCACTGGACGATAACATGAATACATCGCTTGCCATAAGCTCATTCCTTAGCGTTGTATCTGAAGTAAACAAATTGAGCTCGCTTGACATGTTAACACAGCAAATGTGTTCAGTCATATTACCACTCGTAGATGACATGATGAAAATATTGGGTCTGAAGGTATTAGAAGTTGCGGATGAAGAAAAATTAAAGATAGAGCAACTGATCGATAAAAGAGACAAGTACCGAAACGAAAAACAATTTTCAGAATCAGACGAGATCAGACGGCAACTTTATGATCACTACTCAGTAGAACTAACTGACCATAGTGGCTACACTACCTGGAAAAAAATAGAAAAGATACCTGTTCAGTGCAGCTACTGACTCCGTTCTAGAATTATGATTTTGAATTACCAAGTTAGAAAGATAGATTTTGTTTCCAAACTTATACATGAATTATTAAAAACATGTATTTGACCATTACTTCAAGCCAAAAATGATCGTAACTCAGATGGTCTTGATATTGCCTAATTCTTTGTAAGAATTTGACTTGGCCTCAATTGGAATCTTTAGTTACTCAATGTGGGTCAACGTCCAGAAGCGAAAAATGTAATCTCCAGTTATGAGGCACAAGCAGCATATGAGGACTTATATTATGTTTTAATTTCATTTACATATTCTTGATGGAACCTTTAAGATAGAATGTGAGTCATAAGTATTTTAGTACTATTAGTTAAGGACCAGATGACTCGGGAATGAAATTGATGATAGAAGGTATCACTTAAAATGAAATTACAAATTCCCCTTGTTGTATTTGTCATCATGGTTGCTAACCTGGATACTGCGTATTCAAGCTCCCAATCGGATTTTATCGTTCAAAGAACGAACTCAATTCTGGATAATTATGGATACTTGCATCTCTTTGGGGAGCTAAAAAATATTTCAAATGAACCAAAAAATAATATAATCATTTTTGCAACTTTTTTGGATGCCCGCGGAATGCCGATCGGTAGTGCAAGCGCGAGTACGGCTGCAAGAAATCTTAATAGTGGATATACCTCGCCATTTGAAGTCCTATTTCTAAACAAAAATATTGTGAATAACGTACATGATTTCTCACTTCAAATTAAGAGCGAGAGAGGAGTAGAAAAGAATTATTTATTGAAGTTCACATCTGTTAGACCTCGCTTAGACATTTTTGGCTTTTATTACATATATGGAAAAGTGCTGAACAACGGAAATGAAACTGCATCAAATTCTGTTATAATAGCTGCATTCTATGACAAAAATGGAAAAACAATTGACATAACCAAGGCCATGACGGAACCAGTAAATATCACTAGCGGATCTTCAGCTAGTTTTAGCATACTCATGGACAAAAAAGAAGTGTCTTATAAGATAAGGAATTTTTCACTTATTGCAGATTCGGACCAATATTTGTCTCCAGAACAATCCGTTCACAACCCGAGAGATACATTAGTAATTTCAGAACAGTCTATCCCAGCGTATAACAATTTACACTAGATCACCCTAAATACGCCTATTCGATTAGTTCTAGAAACAAAATTTCTTATATAGGTATTCAGTTCAACTATGCAATGGATATATTTTCTCCATCAATATTGCTGGCAATATTCCCTTATCTACTAATGGGAAGTTTTCCAATTGCAGGATTGATATGGGTAACTAAATGGGTACTTCAAGACTTCAAACGCATGAATCGAATTAAGCATTAAAGCTTCCAAAATATATTCAGGTATGGTCTAACGACCTCCATTAAAATTTAAAAGACCATGCTTGTTACGACAATATGAATACAATACAGAATAGATAGTTGTTAATCCAGTCTATTCTATTCGAATTCCAATTAAATGAGTATTTCTGACAGTTAATATATCTAACTTACCGTATCCAATGTAATTGATGAACGGTCCATCTTTAAATAGGAGAAAATGTGCGCTATGCGAATGCGATCTACCAGAAGACGCTGAAGTTAGCATCTGCAATGATTGCATAAAGAATGCTGATTGTTGCATAGGTCTTGAAAAATTTGAGAACCGTTCATGAGAAAATTGGTCGCATTATTCGACCATCTTGAGGGTATCGCTGACAGTGATTATCCCAATGACCTCTCCTTTTTCACTCACCAGAACGCATTTTGTAAACCGTACCAACGGTATCAGTGCTTTGGCCGGGGTCGAGAGATCCACTATCGGAGGTGGAGGTTCCATAACGTCTACAATAGGCATACGAAGAAATTTCTTTTCCTCTTTCTCTATTATATTACGAGCAAGAACGTCTTCGCTCAGAAGGCCCACAACCTTTGCTCCGTCAAACACTGGAATTTGGCTTATTGAATTCTCTCTCATCTTTTCCATAGCTAAATGTATTGTTTCGTGCTTTTGAACAGAGATAACTCTCATTCGGCAAATGTCTCTAGCTTTTAATGCAGTCCTACCTTCCTGAGTACTAAGAAGTTCAAAAATTTTTTTTGCAGTATCATAACTTGGTTTACATCTTCCTGACTCAATCTGGTTGATCATAGAGGTACTAACGCCCGCTAAAGAGGCAAGTTCGCGTTGGGTCATACCCAGTTTCGTTCGAGCCTGTTTGATATAATCTATTCTTGGTAGCATTGATATGAATTATTTACGTTATTACAGTTTTTTATATTAATCTAAATAGTAATGTATTATCCCTGAACCTCCTTACTCGAGTCGCAAGAGATACTGCGTTCTGGTTGTTTTTATATTTATTACTCAAGATGAATTCAAGTTACTAGAAAAGGAGATTATTTTTCTTAGTCTGAACCAACAATCTAAAGTTTACTTTTGCGTATATATAGATAAACTCCAAATATGATCGTGTGACGGCTTGCCGGGAATGAATGTAATCATTTATGGAATAGTACTACTTTGATCGAGGACAAATATGTAAAATTAAGATTATAGTAACAAATAGACAATGCTCTTTTTTCTGAATTATGTAGTGCACTGTTTGATAACCTTATATTATGCTCATCCCAAAAAAAACCCTATTGTAAATATGAGTCAAGACACCCACCCAGCTAAGTGGGATTCAGTCAGGAAATACAAACTTACTAAGATCATAAATCAGTTATCCACCATTACTGGTCACGGAACAGAATTAGTTACAGTCTATATTCCTCCAAGAAAGCCAATCTTCGAAATAGTTGCTCAGTTGAGAAATGAAGCTGGAACGGCATCGAATATCAAATCTGATTTGACTAGGACACATGTCCAGGATGCACTAAGTAGGACAATAGAGCATCTCAAACTTTTCAAAGAAACTCCGGAAAATGGTCTAGCAATCTTCTGTGGTGCTATTCCAAACAGTAAAGGAATCGGTAATGAAAAAATTGAAATATATCCTGTTAATCCTCCTAAGCCAATTCAAATTAATCTCTACAGATGTGATGACCATTTTTGGACAGAACATATCAAAGAAATGATGAAAGATGAGAGAGTAATAGGTTTGCTCGCTATTGACAACCAGGAAGCAGGATTGGGAATATTGACAGGGGATCGTTGGGAAGCGATAGACAGCATGACTTCCGGAGTTGCAGGAAAGCATAGACAGGGTGGCCAGTCAGCAAGAAGATTTGAAAGACTTCGCGATAATGAGTTAAATGAATACTACCGTAGAGTGGCTAGCCATGCCTACAAAGTTTTCATTGAACAGCACAAGGTTAGCGGTCTAATTGTGGGAGGTCCTGGACCCACGAAGGAGAATTTTCTCAAAGCGGAACACCTAGACTATAGGCTTTTGAATAATATAATTGCCACAATGGACTGTTCATATTCGGGGGATGAAGGGATAAGGGAAATCGTGGACAAGCTAAACTCTCGAGGGATCTTATCGGACTACCGACTGATGGAAGAGAAGAAATTGATGAAGGAATTCATGACTGAAGTATACTCGGGGAAGGGATTGGCCATATATGGACTCCAAGATGTTTTGAAATCACTCGAAAGTGGAATAGTTGGCACCCTTATGATGATTGACGAAATCCCTTTTGTCAAAATTGAAGCTAAATGCAACAGATGTGGTAACGTCAGAAATAAGTATGTTGAGAGGATGAATTTAGTAAATACAAAGCAATTGACAATGTCTGAGCCGTGTCCAAACTGTGGGGCTACCGACTCTACTATATCAGAGAATGATATAGTAGATGTGCTTGAAGAGCTGTCACAAATGACTGGGACAAGAATGGAAGTGATTTCTTCCAAAACAGAGGAAGGTATTCAATTAGCAAGCCTGGGAGGCGTAGGTGGAATCCTTCGGTTTATGCAAAGATAATTGTGAACTTTTCAGGAAAAAAGGAAACAGTTGAGAATATACCCAGCTCTTTCTAGGCTGGAGGCAGTGCTGATCTTATTTTTTTGGATAGTTCCTCCAATTCTTCATCTTTAGCAGGTCCCCTTAAAGGCCATCTGCCATTCATATTCTGCTGATTTGTGAATCTAGGAATTATGTGAACATGGACATGTGGGACTATTTGGTTTGCAGCTCGTCCATTATTTTGGCCAATGTTGAGACCATCTGCTTTCACTGTCTTCGAAATAGTCTTTGCAATTAAAGAGACAATGCAATACAGTCTTCCAACTTCGGCATCGGACATTTGGAGAATGTCTTCAAAATGCTTTTTTGGGATCACCAAAGTGTGCCCAAAGGTAAAAGGATATCTATCCAAAAACGCAAGAAATGAAGAATTTTCATGCACCAATGAAGCTTTCAAGACACCTGAAACAATTGAGCAAAAAATACAAGAATTTGTATTCATATCATCTTGTAAAAATATCACAATAATTCATGATTTAATCTTTTAGATGCTAATGCACCCTCGGTGTCGCGACTTTTAAATACACCAGAATTTGTCTTACATAGTGAATGCCAGAAACAATCGAGCTAGATCATTTTGAATTAAGTTTCACATTTAACTGTCCTAAATGCGATTACAAAAATGAAGAAATCTCTGCCCGTGACATCGCAAATGGAAATGCAGAATGTGGAATGTGTGAAACATTGTTTAAAGTTGAGGGGATTGATGGGATTAAAGTAATAGCAATTTTGGACTAACGACCATCATGGATTTACTAATACCGTAGGATCTTAAATAATTAAAATATTAAAATATTAAAATATAGTATTTTTCTTGATATACTGAATTGTTAGTTAGCAGAACAGTTGTAGATGGACCTTCGCGGGCTCCTCACAGAGCCATGTATAAGGCAATGGGATTAAATGACGCTGATTTGTCAAAGCCAATGGTTGGAGTATCTTCGACTTGTAATGAAGCTACTCCTTGTAACATCCATCTCGGACAGCTCGCTCAATTTGCGAAGAAAGGCGTTAAAGACTGCGGGTGCACCCCCAGGGAATTCACAGCCATTTCAGTTTCTGATGGTATAGCAATGGGCCACGAGGGAATGAAGGCCTCATTGGTTAGTAGAGAGGTCATTGCTGACTCTATAGAACTCATGATGAGAGCTCATCGATATGACGGACTCGTTGGTATTTCTGGTTGTGACAAAAGTTTGCCTGGAACTATGATGGGTATGGCCCGAATAAATTTACCGTCTATCTTTGTCTATGGCGGAACTATATTGCCAGGGATGTGGAACGGGAAGGCGGTCACAGTACAGGACGTATACGAAGCCGTCGGGGCATTTGACGCTGGAAAAATGACTATTGAAGAATTAACAAGCCTGGAAAATGTGGCTTGTCCTTCTGCGGGTTCGTGCGGAGGTATGTATACAGCAAATACAATGGCGTGTGTTAGTGAGGCATTGGGGATCGCATTGCCCGGAAGCGCTGGTCCACCTGCTGAAAGCGTCAGACGCCATCAGATTTGTTACGAAACTGGAAAAAAAATATTCGATCTCCTAGAGAACAACATCCGACCAAAAGATATCCTTACATTTGAATCATTTGAAAATGCAATCACCATCGTAAACTCAATAGGAGGTTCCACGAATGCGGTATTACACCTGATTGCGATATCTAGGGAAATAGGAGTAAAACTAACTCTACGAGATTTTGAAAGAATACGCAAACGTACGCCTCACATTGTAGATATGAGACCTGGGGGACTATACGTAATGGTTGACCTTGACAGAGTTGGTGGCGTTCCTCTCATTTTAAAAAGTTTACTAAAACAACGACTTATTCATGGAGATGCACTAACAGTTTCTGGAAGGACTATGGAAGAAAACTTAGAGACGGTCGAATTTGGAACGAGTTCTGGGGAACCTGTAATAAAGAAATTCGAAACACCAATCCATCAGCACGGAACGCTCAAAATCCTTTACGGTACACTTGCTCCTGAGGGGGCAGTAATAAAAATTGCTGGTTTGGAAAGTACGAAATTTGAAGGACGTGCTAAAATATTCAATTCAGAAGAGGAAGCATTTGAAGCAATTTCACTACAAAGGATCAAGAAAGGCGATGTTGTTATAATTAGATATGAGGGGCCGAAAGGTGGACCAGGAATGAGGGAAATGTTGGCTGTTACTGCAGCTTTAGTTGGACAAGGATTGGGTGCTGAAGTAGCGATCGTAACTGATGGCAGATTTTCCGGAGCGACTAGAGGTATTATGATAGGACATGTTTCTCCTGAAGCTATGACCGGAGGACCAATATCGCTAGTGAAGAATGGAGATAGAATCATAATTGATCTGACTAAAAGCAAAATAGATCTCATGGTCTCAAAAAAGGAACTTGCACGTCGCAAAAAAAGCTGGCATCCAGTTAAACCACGATACAAGACAGGAGTGTTGGCAAAATTCGCCCTCCTTACTAGATCTGCTTCCGAAGGCGCTGTGACAATTCCGGTAAATTGAACAAGAAGGAATTAGATGTCACTAGAGAACGTCGGGGACGGCATTAAATTTTCACACAATATTGATTATTGGCGACTCTTAATAACAAGAATATCTCGATGACGAATATTGAAGACTTGCTTATAGACACTAAACATTAGGGCCATTGAGTTAATTATAATAGCCTTGAATGAGTTTAAACTATATCTAAGGATAGTGGATTTATGAATCAGAGATGGTTGTTCTTATTGTCCATTGCGATAATAGGAATTTTATCTCTATCATTCTATCTTTACAGGAATCCTTCGCTGACTACTAACAATCAGAAGATTGTCATAGAAGGAAATTTTACTGCACCGTTGAACATGGATGAAGTAGTATCGATATTGGGGTCGTTTAAAACGAGCAACCTTTCGTCTAGTATGATATTCACAAATCAGAGTATCTTGAACAAGACGCCAGTTGAAATTCAAAATTCTGATAGGGAGATATCCTCTCCTATAACAGACATTGATAGAAATTTAATAGATACACTTTCAAAAATGGTAATTAGTGCACTGAGGCATTCTAACACTAATTTATCATTGCAATCTTCATCAACCTCCTCTCAGTATTCTAATGATCTGACTGGACAATCTGTAGCCGGACAATGGAATGCTTCGATCTTGGGGAAAAGAACGGCTAATTTTTCAGGCCTGATAAATATTCAGAATTTGATCGAATCTAGCTCTAAGAGATATATTCTGAACTTGGAGCCGATGCCAAAGGAGATAAACTATTTAGATACTGGTGGCAATCTGACTGTTATTGTCAAAGGTAATGCAAAAGTTAACATAGAGAATACGGAATCCGAAGTACCAATTCTACTGATAATTCATAATATGAAAGAGATCTATGTTTTGGTGATCAAGAATAGCGAATCGATCTATGGCAATCTTTTTGTCTACGGAAAGATCACAAAAAGATTAAGCTAATCGAATAGATTCAAAGTTGGTAAAATAAAATTCTGAGAGTAAGAAAAATGCAAATAATTGGTTGGAATTTCTCCATGCCATAGATTTTCTCTCACTCAGCTCCGATAAGACCGATTAGGTCAAATCCTTCTGATAATTTTGATTTTATCTCTGCTATTGAAATTAAATGACCGTCGGGATCTTCAATTATTGCGTGCTTCCCAAATGACTCCTCTTTAGGCTCTTTAAAGAATTTCACGTTCTTTTGCTTTAGTGTAGTGGCAATCGCATCCAAGTCACTTATCATAAAGCCAACTAACATGCTGGGGCTCTGTTTAACTTTGGTCGTTGTAGGATGCAGAGCCAAGACTGTACCACTCGTGAAAAATTCCGTCCATTCAGCTGAAATGCTCTTAACTGGAAGTTCAAGAGTATCTCTATAAAACCTAATCGAATTGTCCATGTTATTGACTAATAGTATTACAGCTCCCACTTTTCTGAAAGACATCTTACTACCCTCTCAAAAGACCTAGTAATGCTATCCGAATTAAGAACTTATCGATGAAAAAACAAGAATCTTGCACTGCTATTCAGACAGAAATCTGATTTTGTCTGCTTTTCTAGATTCTTATATATACTAGTCAGCTCGATTGTGCTTCCATGCTATGGGTTAGGATAGCCGATTCTGGGGTCCTGGTTGAGGAACGAAGTCTTCCTAGTTTGGGTGATGGCGATATTCTTGTTAAAATGCACTCATGCGGATTATGCGGATCTGACCTAGAAAAAGTATATGGAAAATATGCAATGCAATCCGCCAGAGTAGGTCATGAACCTGCCGGCGAAGTTGTTAAGGTTGGCAAGGACGTCAATAAGGTTGAGATAGGGGACAGGATATTTGTACACCATCACGTGAGCTGCTACTCATGTCGATATTGTCTTCATGGCGATTACACAATGTGCGATATGTATCAACGAAGCAATATCGACCCTTGTGGATTGTCTGAAGAATTCGTAGTACCTCAATGGAATATTTCTCGCGGAGGAGTAATCAAGTTGCCGGATAACGTCTCTTATGAAGAAGCGGCCCTAATAGAGCCTCTTGCATGTTGCATTAGAGGATTCAATAAGATAACCGTAAAAGATGGAGACAATGTTACGATAATAGGCGCGGGACCTACAGGTATGATGCATTTATTATTGGCAGAAAGAGCAGGTGCTAATAAAATATTTGTGATTGATATCAACGAATTTAGACTAAAATTTGCTCTGAGATATCAAAATACCCTCACGTTCAATCCCTTACAAACCAAAGACATATCCGAGCGAATCAAAGAATTATCTAATGACATTGGAGTAGATTCGACAATAATTGCTACTGGTAATGTAGGAGCATTTAATCAGGCTTTAACCTTTACGAGGAGAGGCGGAAGGATATTGCTATTTGGGGTACCACCAAAGAATGCTAGAATTAATTTAGAATTGAGTAGGATATACTCTAACGAATTTATTCTGCTTCCAAGCTATGGCGCATCAGAAGTAGAAACTAGTCAGGCACTTGCATTGATCACAGACAAATCGATTAATGTTCAACCATTAGTGACACATCGGTTTGACATCAAGCAGTCAAAAGATGCTTTTGTCTGCGCCCACGAGGCAGTAGGAGTAATGAAAGTCGTAGTGACATCCTAGGATCTGGGAGTATCAAGATTGCATGAGTAATGAATTCGTTTTTATGTCATAAACAATTATGAAACAAGTGATAAAAATGGATTGGGGAATGCAAAATAGGATATCAAGGATTATCGGAAATAGTGATGGACGATGTGTTATGCTCGCAGTGGACCACGGTTACTTCCTTGGCCCAACAGAAAGGCTTGAGATACCCAGAGAGACCATCGAACCGATTTTGCCCTATGCTGATTCTTTGATGTTAACTCGGGGAGTATTAAGGACGTCCGTCGATCCAAATACCACGGTCCCAATAGTTCTTCGTGTTTCAGGTGGTGCCAGCATTTTAGGTGAGGATCTTTCAAATGAAACTATAACAACATCTATT
This sequence comes from Nitrososphaera sp., assembly GCA_038201105.1. GTDB lineage: Archaea > Thermoproteota > Nitrososphaeria > Nitrososphaerales > Nitrososphaeraceae > TA-21. Next base: position 46,726 of record JBBRRH010000010.1, read on the forward strand.
GAAGATGCAATAAGACTCAATGTCTCGTGTCTGGCAATATCCGTATTTGTTGGGGGTAAATATGAACATAGAACCTTATCAAATCTTGCCAAATTGGTTAATGAAGGAGAAAAATATGGTATTCCTATATTGGCAGTCACAGCAGTCGGAAGGGACATGGTGAGAGATGCACGTTATCTTGGACTGGCTTGTAGGGTTGCAGCGGAGCTAGGTGCTCATATAGTTAAAACATACTATTGTGAAGATTTTGAGAAGGTTGTTGAAGGTTGTCCGGTACCTGTAATTATAGCAGGTGGAAAGAAGCTTTCAAATGAGAAGGATGTTCTAAGACTTACTTATAATGCTGTTAAGTCAGGAGCTACAGGAGTTGATATGGGAAGAAATATTTGGCAATCTGATTATCCCGTTGCCATGATACAGGCAGTAAGATCAGTGGTTCATGAGGGATTTGATGTAGAATCGGCGTACAGAAAGTTCCTTTCCCTCAAACAGGGCAAAGTCTCTAAGAGAGAGCTTGCAAAACCGATCAGCACTTCTGCTCTATGAGGCTTTACCAAGTGAAATTTTCTTATTAGCTAGAGATGGAAAGTATTATCTGCTTTAAGAGGTGATTGCCGTGTCAGAATATGAGGGGGGTACATTTAGATGCAAAATATGTGGAAAGGAATTCTTAACAAAGTTCGAGGGCGATAGCCATTACAAAGAGGAACATGATGAAGATCATGCAGATGTTGGAGAATAAATTCCAGACAATGCAAGGAATTGGAATCGTGTATTACTTTGAAATTTGATGTTAGATTTTTTAATGAGCGCGTCATGTTCAAATCAGGATTGCATTGGATAAATCAGCAGATGTACTACTCTTTGAGGTTGGGTTAGTTGTTTTAGATGATGTCGGCAAATTAATTCATTCAAGAAAATTTGTACAACCGTCTACAGCTTATCATTCATTGTCGCTACGTGAAAACAGAGAACTCACAGAAATTGTCCCTCTTTTACGTAAATTTTACTCCGTTAGAGTAAGCCATTCCATACTTTTAGATATCCTTAGCAAAGAAGGATTTAGAGTAAATCTTCTCGCTGAATCAGAACAAGACGCTCTTAACAAAAACAAGCTCGACTTAGTTACAAAATACGGACTGTGCGAAAATCGTATTGAAGCAATAAAAGAACTTCAACAATTTGCAACTGACTATTCTTCTATTAGGATAAAACTGACTTCAGAGAGCCTAGATCTTCACGTAGGTCAGGCTGTAAATGGATTGGATGAAATCGATGAAACAATTAATACTATAGGAACCAGAATGCGAGAATGGTACGGTCTTCACTTCCCTGAGCTTGACAACCTACTTCAGAATGCAACTACATATGCATTTATAGTTAAGAGTGCTGGACCCAGGGAGAATATAACAAAAGATATTCTTTTTCAAGCAGATTTACAAGAGAATAAAATTCAATTGATAATGAATATGGCGTCGAAGAGTCGTGGTGGTGATCTAGCAGCCGAGAGTAGCCAAATACTTCAAAAACTTGCATCTGAAGTGATCGAGTTATCTAAACTTAGAGAGGCCTTATCAGAAATGATAGAGACGGTAATGGAGGATATCGCACCTAATATCAAGAAAATGCTTACACCAGTAATAGCGGCAAGGCTTATAGCAAGGGCAGGGAGCCTAAGGAAGCTTGCGTTCCTTCCTGCAAGTACTATACAGATTCTGGGAGCTGAGAAGGCCCTCTTTAGAGCACTGAAGACGGGTGCGAGGCCACCTAAGCACGGGTTGTTGTTCCAACATCCCGCAGTTCATTCGGCACCAAAATGGCAGAGAGGTAGGATAGCAAGAGCATTAGCATCAAAGATAGCTATATTTGCAAGGATTGATCTGTATCGCCACGCGCTGGCTGAGGACGACCTAATGTCGCGTCTTAACAAGAGGATCGAAACCATCCAAAAAAGTCCTCAAAAATTCGGGTCAAAATATGATACGGGCCTTCGCTCTGATGATAAACGCAGAAGGGATGGGAATTTTGGCAAGAGGGATAAAGGTGACCGATGGAAAAAGAAGAAAGGATACGATAAGAGAAGAAATCGGTTTGGAAGACGAGAGCATTAGCAATATAACTTTAGATGGTCGTCAACATCTTGCAACTCTAAATCTGATCAGAGGGAATACCGTATACGGTGAAAGGTTGGTTGTCAAGAAAGGTAACGAATATAGAATATGGGATCCCTTTAGAAGCAAGTTGGCAGCGGCACTTACGAAAGGCCTTAAGAATTTTCATCTCCCTGTGCGTAGCAATGTTTTATATCTTGGGGCATCTACTGGAACTACCGTTAGTCATCTATCAGACATCGTCGGCCAGATAGGAAAAATATTTGCCATAGAATCCTCATCCAGAGTAGCTAGAGAACTTATTTTTAATGTTGCATCTAAAAGACAGAATGTTACTCCAATTATAGCAGATGCGAGAAAACCTAGAAGCTATTTTTCCGTATTCGACACGATTGATTTAGTTTATTGTGATATTGCACAGCCAGATCAAACACATATTGCAATTGAAAATTGTAGAGTGTATCTCAAAACAGGTGGCGTTTTGTTATTAGTTATTAAAACAAGAAGCATCGACGTGACGATGGATCCTAGAAAGGTGATCAAACAGGAAGTTAAGAAGCTGGAAGAGAATTCTTTTGTTGTGACGCAGAGGGTCGACCTTGATCCATTTGATAAAGACCACGCAATGGTATATGCAATTTACAATACAAATTGATCCAAAGTTATACAATGTTCTCTGTTGAGTAACGCTTTCATTGGCTTCCAAGATTTTCTGACGAAAGGCGGAAGAATTTTTTTTTCAACGATCCAATTCTTTATGAATTCTACTGTTTTTCTATCTGAGGGGTAACCACTACCTATTTCACCATATTGCTCACGGATTCTTGTTATTTCGTAATCACGAGTGACTTTAGCTAGAATCGATGCAGCGGCCACAGCGAGACTTGTTGCTTCCGCATGATGTGAGGAGATAATCTTTTTGGGCCTATTTGTAGACAGAAATCCTGCTACCCTTTCCCCATATCGTTCTGGATTTACATCACAGGAATCAATGTATGCTATATGGGGGACAATATCTTCAATAATGGCTGCCATTGCTTGGGCTTCCAATACATTTAGGCTGCTAAATAGCACACCAAAGTCTACATCTGTTGGAGACAGTTTGCATATGCATACTGATTCAACATAATCCATCATACTTGACAGCATACGACGACGACTAAGCGGTGTCAACAATTTGGAATCTTTGATCCCGATTTTTCTGAGCCCCTCTAATTGAGAGAATCTGACACCAATTCCTACAACAATTAAAGGACCCACCAATGATCCTCGTCCTGCTTCATCCACCCCTCCTATGAGAAGATCTCTCAAAGGAAACCTAGTATGGTTTTTTCCTTTCCACTTATGCAAAGTTCTACTTCAATCTTATTTCGGCCTCCTTTTTTAAATGATAACCTTACTAAGCGGCTGTTGGTAGAAAACTAACCGTTGCTGTCTGAAATATCCGAAATAATTGAAGGTGATACCCGAATTCTTGTTCCGAGCGCTTCACTGACGGAAAAAATCCCTTCCAAAACTCCAGCGTTTTTCAACCCTGTGGCGAAGAGGAACAGAGATATCTCGGTCCTTGCTTACAAAACCTTTTCCACTTTGAAAACACGGGATTACTTATCCTTTGCAGATTGCCTTTCTGGGGTAGGTGCCAGAGGTCTACGCGTCGGTGTCGAAGTTCCATCGGTAGAATCAGTATACATGAATGATATCAATCCAATTGCATTGGAATTTGCAAGAAAGGCAGCCGAATTAAATTCAATCCAGGGAAAATGTTATTTTCATAGGAGCGAAGTATGCAGTTTTCTACAGTCAAATTCTCAGGGCAGTCAAAAGAATAGATACGATATAGTAGACTTGGACCCATTTGGGAGTCCATCGCCACATTTGGACTGTGTTTTGCGTGCTGTCAATGACAGAGGTATGATATCAATCACTGCAACGGACACGGCAGTTCTCTGTGGAGTTTATCCAAAAGTCTGTTTTCGTCGGTATCATGGATATCCGATCAGGAGTGAATACACCAACGAGATTGGGATTAGGCTACTCATATCGTTAATAGCATTTACTGCGGCTAGGCTTGATCTGAACATTTTACCGTTGTTTAGCCACACCAATTTACACTATATGAGAACATACGTAAAAATAAGTGCCAGCAATTCTGAAGCAAATGATCTTTATTCAAAGATCGGGTATGTAATTCACTGCTTTAACTGCGGACATCGTGAAATATGGGATGTCGAAAGTAATCCTAGAATTTGCAAAGTGTGTTCGTCGAAATGCTACATTGGAGGCCCCCTCTGGAAAGAGCCTCTAAATGATCGAGGATTTCTAGAAAGTATGGTTCAGTTGATACCTACCCTTGGGGTGTTTCAAAGGACACCTAGTCTGCGCAGATCAATGGACAACTTAGTATCCACGGGTATTGAGGAGGTTCAAGAACCCTATTACTTCCATACTGATCATATTGCATCGAAATTAAAAACAAGTCCTCTTGCTCTATCAGAAATAGTTGATACCCTAAAAAGAGTGGGATTCATGGCTTCGAAGGCAAGTCTAAGTCCGCAAGGATTTAAAACTAATGCTTCGCTCAGCCAAATATTAAATACACTGAAAAGGTCCTAGTACGCGAAAGGAATTATTTTTTAGCTTCTTTAGTAACTATGTCTACAATCATCTGTTGAAATACGGGCATTACGCCAAAAAATCATTAATAGTGTAGATATATTCGCAGGAATTTTGTGACAACATTCGAGCTCAGATTCCGTCTTTGTCACATTAAAACAGGAGAAGGCCTATGAAAATCGTATGAGAAAATTTATACGAAAGTGAAAAAGTATTAAAGACAAATTAAGAGAGCTAAACATGGGTCATTGCACTAAAGGAATCGCGGATTTTTCATTTGCATCGGAGTCAAGATGAAAAATTGGCGAAGCTTCATTTGAAAAACATCACAAAACGATTCACGACTACGGATGCCAAAAATGATTATGTTACGGCAGTAGAAAATATCAATCTCCTGATTGAGGAAGGTGAGTTTGTTTGTTTTGTTGGCCCATCTGGTTGTGGTAAGTCTACTCTCCTAAACATACTGGCGGGCTTGGACAGGCCCAGTGACGGTGAAATAATTCTCAACGGTCAACCCATCGATGGAACCGGACCTGACAGAATCATAGTGTTTCAAGAGAACGCACTGTTCCCCTGGCTCAAAGTCATAGACAATGTAGAATTTGGTCTCAAAGTAGCGGGCTTGAACAAAGAGAAGAGAAGAGAAATAGCAATGCATTATCTTGAAACAATGCAGCTCACAAAGTTTGCAGATTCATATACTTATCAGTTGTCTGGGGGGATGAAACAGCGTGTATCTCTTGCTAGGGCACTGGTAATGGACCCTGAAGTTCTACTTATGGATGAACCTTTTGCAGCACTGGATTCTCAAACTAGAGATTTGCTGTCCGTTGAACTCCAACTGATTTGGTCAAAAACGAAAAAAACCATAATCTTCGTCACACACAATATCATGGAATCTGTATGTCTTGGAGATAGGGTTATCGTATTTACCAGTCGCCCAGGGAAAGTCAAGAAGGAGATCATTATTGATCACAGGCGTCCTAGGCTTAGCGAAGATAATGATCTACAACCATTCTATAGAGCCGTATTAGATGAACTAAAAAGTGAAGTAACAGCAACGCGTCGAAACGTAGATCTATAGATTATTTTTTCCAAGTTCCTTTACTAAATCCAAACCATCATTGAAGCTGTTGGGCGAACACAATAATACTTTTTCAGAAAGCTTAGCTGCTTCTGATATGAAATGAACTGGATGCTTTTCATATACTGACCAGTCCAATCCGATGTTTTGTGCCGAGATTCTGTTCTTCTCCGACGGACACAGAATACATGCTATAATTTTTATTCCGTAAGGTCTGGCAAGATCCACTATACTTCTTAGATCAGTCAAAGACGATATTGACTGGGTCACGAACGCATGAGGTTTAAGCTTAAGTTTTTTTTCGAAACTTGAAGGATTGACAATTCGACTAGGGAAAGATAAGTCAAATTTTATGTGCTCGTTAAAACGATAGAATGTTAATATTCTAAGAACTTCTGATGCGGTTAGTGATGACATCCTAGGTCCATAACAAGGATCGTCGCCCTTCAGTATCAATACACGCTGGATATTGTTCCGTATCGCCTCGCTCAGGAACTGAAATATTGTAATCAAGTTACGATCAGAAATGCGAAGACTGCAGCTCAGTTCTTTTTTTATTCCTGCTTTTCTTAATATTGTAGCAGCATTTACACTGGAGACACGAGGAATTCCCAAGACGCTATCGGTTATGTGTAATCCATCGACGTATTCCGCTAACTTTTGGGCCCTCTTCACGAATTTATCGATTTGTGAGTCTAATTCTAGAAGTTTAAAGTGATCATTTGTAAGTAATTTTGGCGGATTTAGCTCGAATAATACTTTTGAGGCAATTGTCATAATTGAACCTTAGTGCCAAATGAATAAAACAGACATAGCTCTCGTACGAGTAGTTTTATTATTACCTTTACTAGCCAATTTGAATTGGATCTCAGGTTGATAGATTTAAGTGTATATTTCGCGCGAATGTTGTAGTGCTTGATTTCGATCAAATTCGTGATACTCTAAGACATGTTCTGAAAAAGGACTATTTTACAATCGATAAAAAATTACTAAATGCTTGCAAGGTCGCGGGAGTTCTCGTAATAATCCATCCTGTGAATAACATACCCTATATAGTCTTGACCAAAAGGAGCCTTAGGTTAAAAGATCATGCTGGTCAAATATCGTTTCCTGGAGGGAACTTAGAGATAGAAGATTTAAGTCCCTTGGATACCGCATTAAGAGAAACTAGGGAAGAAATTGGGCTGGAAATACACCGAGACAAAATAATAGGAGGTCTTGATAGCGTACAAACCTCCACATCGAAGTACGTGATTTATCCATACGTAGCAATGGTTGAAAGTGGATTATACTTAAGAGCAAATGATGAAGTAGAAAAAATTCTTAATATCCCGATTCAAAATATCTTAGATATTCTACTACGATACAGCCTGTCCACCGATGGAAGTACTTCTAGACGCGGGATACAAATTCCGTGGGAAGATGAAGTAATTTGGGGTGCAACGGCAACTATATTGAAACAATTATCACATTATTTCCGAAACAATCGTTGCAAGCCGTAGAGTCAGAGTCACTGTTAGACTATGTATCAAATGCGTACTTTGAAAATCAGAGGTAATCTTTTTCAATATGCATGGTCTTCAGCTTTGTGTTTCCTTAATTCTTTAAAAGTACTGAATCTTGAGATGCACTTATCGCATTTCCATTGATTTGTTTTTGCTTGCCTATAAAATTGAAATGCCTCGTTTGCGCTCTCGTACTGGCCAGTACTAGAATTGTAATTTACAGCGTTATAATTAATTCTATATTTTATTCTTGAAAAATTTACTTTCAATACTGCTCAACTTTATAATCGACAGATATTAAAAAAGCGAAGTTAATTATCTACACGGAATTTGGTAATCTATTTTTACAATTATATATCATTATAAAATACAAGACGTCTTGGTATGTGGGAAGACTAATATCTTATTTTTTAAGCAAGAACCTTATGGCATTTGAGAGTCTAAGTGAATACATAGCTGCCCTTGAAAGTATCGGCCAAC
>JBBRRH010000011.1:0-51176 GCA_038201105.1 Nitrososphaera sp.
CCTTCTATCTTTCCAATTTGTTCAATGACCACCTTATGGAGTTCTTCCAATGTAAATGCATTCACAGAGACGAGCATATCGAATCTTCCCGTGACCTCAGAGAGGACTATTACTTCAGGGATTTTCAACAAGGCGATGTGAATAGCCTCCTTCAGTTTGGGATCTCTATTTATGCCTACTATTGCTTTAACGTTGATACCTAGTAGGCCGTCGTTTACTATTATAGTAAATTTCTTTATTAGATTCCTCTTAGTAAGCCGTTTTATCCTACTATACAAAACCGAGGCGTTCACACCGAGTTTCTTGCTCAGTTGAGGCACTGAAATACTCGCATTCTTGGACAACTCTGATAATATTTTCATATCTAATTCGTCGAATTTTTGCAAATAATCCCCACCATAGTTCGTAAGGATACACTAATAAATGTAGTTTCCAGTAGCCATTATTTCTATATGGAAATACATACATATGGAACTGGTACACTTTTTCAGGAAATGACGATCAGATCCTCGCGAGAAGTAAAGAAAAGGTCTGGTGATTCACGGTTTGTACATGTACATATTTATATCACAGGAAAGGTGCAGGGGGTTTATTTTAGACAGAATATGAAACAAGTGGCAGGAAAAAGTGTCCAAGGATGGGTACGAAATAGAGCAGACGGTAGTGTAGAAGCGGTGATCGAGGGAAGACAAAATGAAATAAACAAGATTATTGAATGGTCATACAAGGGTCCAAAAACTGCAATAGTTGAAAACGTGGATATTAAAAACGAAAATTACACAGGAGACTTTTCCTCATTTGAAATTGTTCCCGATTATTAATACATTTCAGCACGATCATACGTTCAAAATGCTTATGATGGCGATAGCACTAGCTGTAATTTTTAGCGTTGAAACACGTAATAAACATGACAATGGCTAGTTAAGAGATATGATGGAATGGCTGTGCATTTTTAACATGACAGATTATTTAGTGAAGGTCATTATCCTCAGTTGATATGGGCAAATTTCCTACCTTTGTTTTGCCGTTAAAGCAAATACTGATAATCGCATACATGACGGGGATCCTCTGGCTTCAGAGAAATCCTCTTTCATTAGTTTTTTCAGCCATTAGTCCTTTCTCACTGTTATTTGTATTATTCGTTATTAGTAACGGTCAATACGTACAGTTTGCGTTGGTCGGAAGCTTAGTGATGGCACTTGTAGGGTATGGCCTTTCATTAGGTCAAGACATTTCATTCTACAAGACAGAATACAAGATACAAGATATGTTTGTAGCTTCGCCAGTTTCTTCCCTAACTTATATGCTGGGTCTTGCTCTTTCCCAACTTCTATTTGGATTACCGGCACTAATAGTGTTGGCAATTTTAGTGGCGGCATTTGTAACCTCGATCGTTTTTATCCCTGTTCTACTGGCGATCATTTTCTTAACATGGGCATCTATGTCATCGATGGGCTTTTTTTTATCTTCTCATATGTTGCATATGCGAAATGCCACCCAAATAATCTCTTTTGTAAATGTAGTCCTGGCGGTCCTGCCACCCGTTTTCTACAGTCTAAATAAAGTGCCTGAACCTCTACAATACCTTTCATATTTTGTTCCTACGACACATGCATCCTTGATATTGCAATATATAATGGGATTAGAAACACCAAAAGAATGGTCTCTCGCTTATGGATTTATGGTTCAGATGATCTATCTAGTTGGATTTTTGTTTCTCGCAAAAACCAAGGCTATGTGGCGTGAAAACTAGCTACCTTCCTAGGTATCATTGGTGATAAACATTATTCAGAAGAGTCTGAATTTTGTAATGGCTGTGAATATACCGCATCAGACAAATTAAACTGGAACGAATCTAGTCCCTTAAGGGGACACTTTTTTAGTAGTCTCGTTCAGAATGCTGTTTGATTTTTAGTGACCAATGTAAAAAGCCTAGCCCAATCTATTACCAACAGTTATTAATTATGGATAAAGCATAAGCGGATTTTGATAAGATCAAAGATTATTTTATTTATGCTGAAATGATAATCTGAAAATAGCTTCTAGCTATCCAAAGATCCAAATTCCTTCCAAACGGATAAATCCCATAATAATATGATTTCAAGGCGTGTCAACTGAGCAGCTCTTTGTTAACGTAGTAATAATCTTAGTTGCGGCCAGGCTGCTGGGAGAGGTCTTCCAACGGATTGGACTTCCCTCCGTCGTAGGTGAGTTATTAGCGGGAATCATAATTGGACCCTCTATACTTTCATTGGTTAAACCAGGTGAGAGTCTAACAGTGCTGTCAGATCTTGCTGTGTTTTTCTTGATGTTTCTGTCCGGGCTGGAGATGGATCCGCGCGAGATAAGGAAGGCAGGCATATCTGCCGGCATTCTTTCGATTATTGCTTTCTCTCTACCGCTGATAAGTGGATTTGGAGTGTCGTATCTTCTCGGTTTAACACTTGTTCAATCACTATTTATGGGATTGTTACTATCTATCACTGCGGTACCAGTTAGTGCAATTGTGCTCATGGAATTTGGTATATTGAAGAGTAGACTTGGAACTACAGTGATTACGGCGGCGGTAATAAATGATATACTTTCTTTAATTGTCTTGTCAGTTATCTTCCAGCTAAATCAATCAGGGGCAAGTGCTGAAATTCATCTTGACCAGATATTTGACTCCCTTCTTAAAATAGGTGCATTCATAGGCGGGATATTTCTCGTGGACATTCTATTTAGGAAGACAAGTCATTGGCTTCCTAGAAGAGTTGCTCCATTGATTGAAAAGTTACAAACAAAAGAGGCAGCTTTTGGCATTCTATTAATCACAACTATAGTCGTATCGTTAATAGCACAAACCGTTATAGGACTTCACTTCATCATAGGAACATTCTTTTCGGGTTTAATAGTTTACAAAGAGATAATTAGAAAGCAGAATTTTGAAAGAGTGTATGGAATTATTTCTGCGATTACTTTCGGATTTTTTGCTCCAATTTTCTTTGCTATTATTGGTATAAATATACAGATCGAACTTATCGTGAAATCAATACCCATTTTCATCTTACTCATGGCCGTTGCGGTACTCTCTAAAGTAGGGGGAGGATACATAGGATCAAGATTAAGCGGATTTTCGAGAGACGAGAGCCTGGCTATTGCTTATCTTATGAATGGGAGAGGCATGGTGGAACTGGTAATAGCATCAATTGGCTTCGCTGCGGGTCTTATAGATTTGACACTTTTCTCTATAGCAGTGGTCATAGGATTCATAACTACGATAATGGCACCTGTGTTCTCCAGGCCGTACGTCACAAAGGTAAGATCTAAGGTTGTGACCAAATGACACTGGAAAAATGGTGTATGCAACCGTAAATCATTTCTGCAGTAAATCTGCAATTGCAGTAACGTTTCCTATTATTGTTTAGATAGCTGCAAATCAGGTGATAACTCTTGTACTGAATCCGTGCTTAGCCTTAATCCGCATCCTCGAGACCCAGCCAACCGTAACCCTTTTCTTCGAGTTCTTCTGCAAGCTCTCTCCCGCCAGATTTCAATATTCGGCCTTTAGCCATAACATGTATATTATCAAGCTTGGCTAAATAGCGCAAAATTCTGGCATAATGGGTTATTACCACAATGCCTGCTCCTGTATTTATCAACTGATTTATTGCTTCCGCCACAGCTTTTACTGCATCTATGTCTAAACCTGAATCAGGTTCATCCAAAATGGCTATCATGGGTTTCAAAACCAACATTTGCATGACTTCAGATCGCTTCTTCTCCCCGCCAGAAAAGCCTTCGTTCAAATACCTTCCAAGAAATGCAGGATCCAATCCTACATCACCCAAATTTTTCTTCAAGTATTCGTGAAATTCCCTGACTGTTAAGAATACCTCTCTATCTTTCTGTTGTGAACCAAGGCTTTTATTTAAGATGTTGTATGCGTTTCTTAAGAAATGACTATATCCTACGCCGGAAATTTCTGTAGGATATTGGAAGCCCAAGAAGATGCCCTTCTTTGCCCTTTCATCGGTACTTAAACCGAGAATATCCCGTCCAGAAACCAATACATTTCCAGATGTTACAGTGTATTTTGGATGTCCCATTATCACGTTTGCCAGCGTGCTTTTGCCGGATCCGTTTGGCCCCATAATAGCATGGACCTCTCCCCTGTCCACATTCAAATTGAGATTATTTAGAATCTCCTTACCATCGATGTTAGCAGATAAATCATGAATTTCTAAAAAAGGCATAAACGTAATTGAGAATAACATAATATAAAGTATTACGGAGATGTAATTGCCAGTAGAATTTCAAGATTTGATGATTACCTTTGAAATTATTAATCATGAATGTTTCTTCAATTAGGCACGTTTGACATTGGATTGTTTGTGCAATATGTTAACGGTGCTGTAAGATGAGCTGCTATTCGCTTTCTTTTAAACTTTTAAACTTTGGAAACAGGAACATAAAATGCTTTAAATTGTCGTTAAAATTATTTGAATAGTCTTGTCAAGGGGCCTTTTTATTGGTAGATTTCAGCCATTTCATTTGGGACACAAGGCGTCTATTGATTTTGCCTTAAGCCAAGTCGAAAGTCTTGTAATTGTAATCGGAAGTTCTCAAAAGAGCTATGAAGCCCGGAACCCATTTACTTCTGGTGAAAGAATTCTCATGATAAAGGAATCTCTAAATGCAGATATGGACCTTGATCAAAAGAGATTATTTATTATTCCTATTCCGGACATAAATATCCATTCTCTGTGGACAGCACAAATAAGCAATTCTGTTCCAAAGTTTGAGTCTGTATTTACAAATGATGAATTCACTAGTATGCTTTTCAGGGAAAAGGGAGTTAAAGTGATAAGACCTCCCCTTCACCGTCGTCATGAACTTTCGGGAACGGCAATAAGGAAAAGAATAGTGAATGATCTTGAATGGCTAAATCTCGTTTCTCCTCAGACTGCTGTAGCGATTGGAGATATTGCTGGTGTACAGCGCATAAAAAAACTCTCATTACTTGACCCGCACTCCGATGGATAATATTTCTACCTTCATTCTAAGATGCCAAGTACAAACGAGATGGATAATAACGAGCAAGATTATGATAATGGTCATTGAAGGCACATACACTATCAAAAAGAGAAATCCGTGACATTGCTGGACGTATTAGTAAGAATTGGCCAAAATCAATTATTTGTAATATAAAGAGCTTGAATGCAATCGAAACTGAAAAGACTGGTAGGCTTCTGGTTGGCGAAGGAATTACCATTGTCCAGACAAAGGATGATTTGATAGTTCCTCATTTGGTTGAAAAGGATCTCTTAAGTCATTTTCCTTGTGTCATTGTTGACATGGGGGCAGTGGGGTTTATTTGCAATGGTGCTAACGTTATGAGGCCTGGGATTACACATAACGATGGCTTTGGTGAGTCAGAAATTGTTGTTGTGAAGGATCAAGTTCACAATAAGTCATTGGCAATAGGTTATTCAAGAGTTGATGCTGGAACGATGATGAATTTAGAAAAAGGACCTGTGATTAACAATCTTCATTATGTAGGAGATATCTTCTGGAATCTAAAGAAAGAAACAAGGTTGTAGCCTACGCTATAATGATACTACTATATCTCTTGGCCGTCGGATTGTGATTGGAATTATAAGATTTATAATTTTATGGTATCTTCCTGAATACCTTTATTCGTTATGATTACCAAGTCGATACCATCGCCACTAGCGGAATCGCGTTGAATCGATGATTTTATCGCCTTAACGGCTAGGTTCCTTGCGACCTCTATTGAAATATCTTTTTTATATTCAGAGTCTAAGACTCCAAGAGCCATTTCTGCCCCTGTTCCAACCGCAGCGTAATCATCAGGGAGAAGAGAACCTAACGGATCCAGTGTATAAATCTGGGGCGAAGGATCGATGCCTCCAACTACTACCTGAGTCAAAAGGGGGAAATATCTCCTTTCGAACATAATTACCGACATTAGCTTAGCAATAGAGTTTGTCGCAACATCGCGTCGAATTTCAAGCTTCCTAATTCTTGACAATGCCGTAACTTGTCTCACCAAAACCTGCATATCAGCTACCATGCCAGCACATGCTGCAGCAACATTGTGTGTAATGGCAAATACCTTTTTTGTATTTTTATTCACTATAAAATTCCCGTAAGAAACACGTTTTTCTGCTGCAAGAACAATCCCATCGCCACACGTTATACCAATTGCTGTCGCTCCAGGCATAAATTGAAAAGCCATACTTATTCAGGTTAGAAGTAAAGATAGTCAGATTTAGTCCTTTCTATCTTTTCAATAAGTAAGACAATAAAGTTTGACAGAAACAACCGTCGCCCCGGTTTCAATCCAATAATGGTATTATCGGTGTAATCCAGACCAATAGTGTGAATTTTACACTAGCCACTTCTAGACAAACCATCGTGAATTCTAATAGCTTCTGATATGAGTCTGTTTTGAAGCTCCAGAGCTTCCTTTCCTTCAGGATGTCTTGCTTCCGCTATCGCCTGTGCAACTATATTCATTATATGTCGGAGAAGGAACTCATCACCCCTAGAAGATTCTGCCTTGTATGTCGGATTTGCCTTATTTACAAAAACAACATTCTCGTTTACAAAACTATATCTGGAATCAGATTCATCCTCGTAAGGAATTACTTTGTATCCTACTTTTTTAAGTACAAACGTCTTCTTAAGAATAGGTTTCCTAATTTTGGTTGTCGCAATATTAGCAGTTGGATGTTCTGTTGTCTGCTCTGGAAATGTAGTTATTTGTCCGCTTGGAATAATTCCACCAGCGGCTTGTACTTCTGCAGGCACAGTGCTAATTTCATTCTTCTGGTGGGATTTTTCCAACCCAAATTCATCGCTTCCTGCTGCTGGTGTACCATGACGTTCTATATCAGAATATTCGTTTTCTAAATCAATTGATTCCTTGGTTGATGGAACTTCTGCGGGAATAGAAGACGTATCACCGGAACTTAAATTGGCATTGCGTGTTTCTACTATTTCGTAACCTTCTATTTCCTCTTGGGATTCTAGCGTTTCAATGACGGCCTGACCCAGGACCTTGTCAAGCTGTCTATATATCTTGGATTCCTCTCGGGTAATAAGAACATCTTCATATTCAGCAAGACTAGGTATCACGGTATCTATGACAAGAATTTTCATTTGCTTGTTGAACCTTTCGTACTCTTCATCCTCTATTATAGCTGATTTGTCAGCAAATCTGGAAGTAAGATTATCGCATCTTACATAACCAGTAACTCTACTCAATTTTGAGTCAAATCCAAAAGAGGTTCTCAATACGATATGGTTTCCTATCATGATGGCTATTCCCCTTTCGTCATCTGATAGTGGTCTACGTGCAATAGCAATTTCGCCAGTGATTTTACCATCGTCGAGGGTGACCGGAATCCTATGTCCTTGTATATCAGGTGCCTTGATCGCTTCTGCTGACGAAAAGTCCCACTCACGGAAGCGGTCTGCTCTCTTGATACTTACCTCGAATAATGGATGTCTTAAGACAGCAAGTTTCCGGATTTCTTTTATCAATCTAGGTTCATCAATCTGTACCTTGGAACCGCTTATAGTGAGCTCCGTTCCATTCCTCTTTAGTGGTGACTCACGAAGTTCCTTTAGTTCTGAATTCCCCGTAAAGAGCTTATCAAGTGAATTAGAATCAATTAACAAACTTTTGTCAAAAGTACCTTGACGTGTTCTTATTTTCATTTTTTCGAAAGATGTCAGAAATGATAGACGACCAGTACCATATCTTCCAGTCCTTACTCTTTTGAATTTAGGTGAAATAGTATCTATTCTCTTGTGTGGGGAGCCAAGAAGCAGAAACTTTTGAACTCCTTCTTGGTCCATTCCTGCATCGTCTTCGATGCAAACAGAATCTCCGTTCAAAATCGTGATCAAGACTTTTGTTGCATCTTCATCAAATGCATTTTCCACTAATTCTTTTACTACTTCCGCGGGAGAAACCCATGTCTTGGTAGCAAACTCCTTAAAAAAGGAAGGATGAACCTTTAATGCTGTACCCATCTACAAGATGGAACATTATGTTCTCACCTTTATTTATTACTGGCAAAAACACAGTTGATTTGTATAACCCTTTTGCTTACGGCGTTCATTATTGTTTTATCACTTCCTAACCACCTCTCCTATTTTTTTAGTCGAAATATCCATGCTCGTAATTGGCGAAATTGTTGATAACCCATCATTTTGCTGTATCGACAACGGATGAAAAACTTTTATATCTATTTTAATTATTTGGGAATCAGCTTAATTAGAAATCCCTACGGAATTACAAAATATTGATAGCCCCAATGTTAATTAATTCTTGGCTTAGGCCGTACATCATTTGTGGTTTTGGAAAAGAAGTCAACCATATCATTACTGCAGGGACCGAAGCACAAACGATTATGGTGAGGATTATCAACCAAACTGCAGTCATCTTTTCGGCCATATTCTACATCGATTCCTCTAGATATATAAATTTTTGATATTTGTCTATAACTTCTTTGACAAAATTGATTTCGATAACTATTTCCATTGGTACTGTTTTGTTCTCTAGAATCTCCTCGACCTGTAATTGTTGCATTCAACTAAAGTCAGTTCTCGCCGCCTCACGATCAAAATACAAAGATACTAAAGATGACCAAAAGGTCTCGATTATAACTTGCTAATAGTCTAGAATAATTAGTGTTTCTATATCACTTTGTACATCAATGATAATAAGAATATAAGTGACCGCTATCGCTTCAAAATCTTACCTAATGAGATTACTTGAATATCAAGGGAAGCAATTATTTTCAGAATATGGTATACCTGTCCCCGTTTCTCAGCTGGCGTGGGATGAGCAAGGAGCATTAGAGGCATCAAAGAAAATAGGTTTTCCCCTAGTGCTTAAGTCGCAACTGACAGTTGGAGGACGTGGTAAGGCTGGAGCCATCGTAAAGTGTTCTAACGAATCAGAATTTATTTCGAAGTTTAACGAACTGTTGCATAAAGATGTAAGAGGTGAATTACCTCAAGGAATTTTGGTGGAGGGAATGATAAATATTGCGAAAGAACTCTACGTGTCACTATTTCTCAATAGAGGAAAGAGATGTTATTCGTTGATTAGTTCCAACGAGGGTGGAGTAAATATTGAATCTGTCGAAAGTAAAGTCATTATTGATTTGCCCCAAACAGGATTATCAAAAGAGGTTGTTCAAGACCTCGCCAGGAGATTAGGATTAGAAGTAAAACCCGCGACCTTGTTTGTAGACTTTATTCTGAAACTCTCTCACCTAGTAAAAGACAGGGAGGCTGAACTTGCTGAAATTAACCCCTTGGCCATTCTTTCTGATGGATCATGTATGGCACTTGATTCTAAGGTAATAATAGATGATAATAGTATCTTTAGGCATCCAGAGTTGAAAAAATTTCAGCAAGTATCTGAGCTTCAGGCAAGAGCTGAGGAGAGCGGTTTTTCGTTTGTTGAATTGGATGGAAACATCGCTATCATAGGAAATGGTGCTGGTTTGGTAATGTCTACTTTAGATTTAGTCAACGACAATGCTGGAAAACCCGGGGCTTTTTTGGATTTTGGTGGGAGAGCGACTACAGAGACGATATATCAAGCGTTAGAGGTCATTAGTAAGATCCCGAGAATCAAGGCTATCTTAGTAAATTTATTTGGAGGCATCGTTAGAACAGATTTAGTCGCGCAGGCAATACTCAATGCTTACAGTAATGGGATTATAGGCGTTCCAATATATGCACGTATATCCGGAGCTGAATCAGTAAAGGCGAAGGACATGTTAGCCGGTAGTCGGGCCAAAATTTATGATAGCGTAGAAGAGGCAGTATCGTCTCTCATGGGCTATGTAAGCGGGGGCTCTTCCTGAATGCCTGGGAAATTCGACATTTTTGAACTACTAATCGGTGATCCAGGAGAGCGGGATTATAAGAAAAAACCCGTAATAATTCAAGGAATTACAGGAAACTTTGGATCCGCTCATACCCGATTGATGAAGGCATATGGAACTAATGTTGTTGCAGGAATCACACCTGGAAAAGGTGGACAAGATTTCGAAGGAATACCCGTTTATAACTCTGTTCAGGAAGCCTGCATGAATGTGGATGCAAAAATATCGGGAATATTTGTTCCCGCTCCGTTCTTTTTGAATGCCGCAAAGGAGGCACTCGATAACGGAATAAAATTGTTGATAGCTATTCCCGAACATGTGCCTGTGCGGGACGCAATTGATGCCGTGGAATATGCAAGATCTAAGAATGCCAGAATAATTGGGCCAAACACACCAGGGGTCATAGTCCCTGAAATAACGAAAATTGGAATAATGCCACATCAGCCCTTTAAACCTGGGACGACTGCTGTTTTTTCAAGGAGCGGGACTCTGATGTATGAAGTGTCTTTTCACTTGAGTAAAGCTGGGATAGGTCAGAAAATTGCCCTTGGCATAGGAGGCGATCCTATAAACGGAACGAACTTGATAGAGGCATTTGAATTGATAAGATTTAGAGATGATGTCGAATCAGTTGTTATAGTTGGAGAGATAGGTGGAGACGCAGAAGAGCAGCTTGCAGATTACATAATGAAGATCAACTTCACAAAACCTGTTGTTGGCTATATAGCGGGACGATCTGCGCCAAAAGAAAAAAGAATGGGTCACGCGGGGGCGATAATTTACGGTAATTACGGTTCGGCCGAGTCAAAAATATCAAGTTTCGCTAACGCAAATGTTCCCGTAGCAAAAAGGCCGACTGAAATACCTGAACTGTTGTTAAGAAAAATGAAAAAATGAACTAAATATGATTTTCCAAAGACTGCGAGGAAATGAACACCAGGCCATAATTCATCTCAGTTTTAATTCCTTTTGAATTGATCTTTTTATTACCGTCAGATTGTTCAAAGCAACGTAAATGGTATCTGTCATTTCATCTTTGTCTAAGTGGTGGCCATTTCTTTCGAAGTAACCCTCACTATAACTGCCAAGTAGCCATCCAACAGAAATTCCTAATGCAGAATCTACTATTTCCTCGTCAGTTTTCGAGACAATTTTTTCTGCGAGCATAATTGCAAACCCGATATTCTTTGTTATTTCTTTAATTCGTGATTCCAAATCCTTCCTTTCTAGATTTTTAACACCCAATATGAGATCATTATCAAATTGAGGTACCATAATTTGCGTGTTTTTCTCAGACAATTGTTTCCTTATTGGCATTTCGGATTGGAATAGCATTTCAATCGAACACTCCATGTGGGCAAAGGATATTTGGTTTGAATGTTAGCTAATTAGACATGAACGATCCCAAATTGCACAGATACATGGCATATTTGAAGAATGAAGGATTTGGTCCAAAAGATGCACGCTTGTTACTTTCAAAGGCTAGGCAAATTGTCGAAAAATATGATATACTAATCAGAGATGTTCGTGTCTCAAATCGATTCATAGAATTTGATATTAGCTTGGGAAATCTTGAAGACCTTGAAAAGATTAGATCTATATTTTCGTTCATTGGCCAATATATTGATGGATACAAGGTTGTCGAGAAGGATCTTAAAATTGAAGAATCTCTGATACTGGCGAAGAAATTATTCAATGAAGAAAAGTACTGGATTACACACGAAGTTCTAGAAGGTGTGTGGAAAAAAGCCTATGGAGACGAGAAAGATTTACTAAATGGTCTCATTCTTGTTGCTGCCGCATTAGTACATTATCAAAAAAACGAAAAAGATATTGCTCTTTCTATCATGAGAAGAGCGTTGAAAAAGTTAACGGCAGCAAATGAAAAATATTTTGGAATAGATGTCGTATCAATTAAATCCCAAGTGTCGGAAATGGTAAAATCTTCCACTATTCAGAATTTTACAATTTAGAGATTGTCATGGTGTGGCTTACCATTCTTCAGTGAGGCTACCTCTCTTTATGGCTTCCGAGCAACTCAAATCATCTAATCTTTTTTCGAATAATCAATTCATTCGTCTAACCTGAAAAAATAGAATCATTTCCGGATCTTTCTTAAAACCATCGCAGCTGCTATCAGAATCCCAAGGATAGAAACCAAAATAAGAAATGTCGTTTCGTCTCGTACAGCTCCCTTTGGTAAGATCGATCCAATCAAGTTCAACAAAATTCCAATCACGAATATCGGATCCCTTGATACCTGGCGGCCTTTAAATAGCTTCTAAGGTTCTTGAACTAGAAGGTAAGGAATAAAGATATCGTTCAAGAAGATCTCGTAGTTTTGCCTAATGAAGAAATTGCGTTAAGTGAAAGAGCCAAAATTGGACTAGAGATACATCAGCAACTTGCAACACATCAAAAGCTGTTTTGCTCGTGCCCAATGGGGAAATCAGCTGGTCTTAACTACGCCTTCGATAGAAAATTGAGACCAACGTACAGTGAAGTGGGAACGTTAGATCCAGCAGCAATTTTTGAATCGAAAAAAAAGAGAGCGATAAAATACCTTGCGCCATTGGATTCAACATGCCTTGTAGAAGCAGATGAGGAACCACCTTACACAGTAAATGACCAGGCACTGGAAATAGCTCTGATAATATCTTTGGCGTTGCACTCTTCCATTGAAGATGAATTCCACGTAATGAGAAAAATTGTTATCGATGGCTCTAATACTTCGGGCTTTCAGAGGACTATTCTAATTGCAAGAGGTGGATATCTAAAAGTTAACGGCCAAAGCGTTGGTGTGCAGAGCATTAGCTTGGAAGAAGACGCAGCTAGAATAATTGGCGGCGACGCAAATCTCCGCAGTTATTCTTTGGACAGACTCGGAACCCCGCTTGTTGAAATAGCGCTAGAACCGATAGCGGGCTCTGCAAAAATTGTTACAGATGTTGCACTATCTCTTGGAAGGTTACTAAGATCAACTAAAAGAGTCACCAGAGGAATAGGAAGCATTAGGCAAGATGTCAACATTTCTCTCGATAACGGTCCTGTTGTTGAAGTAAAGGGAGTACAAAAACTCTTTCAGCTAGACGAGGTAATTAAAAATGAACTACTTCGTCAGGACGGATTAATTCGTATCGCAAGAAAGATCCAGGAAAGGACGACAGAAAATCCATCGCGGCTTGTGTATAGAACGAAAGATCTTACGGCCATTTTAAGTTCATCTCAATCAATGGTAGTAAAGCGCATTCTTGAAAATAAGAATAACAGAGTTATTGCTCTGCGTATTAGCGACTTTAAAGGGCTGCTTAGTTTTGAACCATATCCCGGAATAAGATTGGGAAAACAACTTAGTGAGCTTGTAAGATTTTTTGGCCTTGGCGGAATCTTCCATTCTGACGAGCTTCCTAATTACGGTATCAATGCTCAAGATGTATCCAAAATTTCATCAGCACTAGAAATGAACTCTGAAGATGCATTTATCCTAATGGGTGGTCCGTCTGAAGTATTGCCACTAGCAGTTAGGGAGGTCTATGATAGGCTGATCAAGGCATTATCTGGAGTTGTTCCGGAAACACGTTCAGTTGCTAATGATGGTTCTACAGTTTTCATAAGGCCTAGGCCAGGTTCAGCTAGAATGTACCCTGAAACGGATATACCATATCTGTCAATTCACGAATCAAAAATAAGCGACCTGAAATACAAAATTCCAAGACCCTGGAACGAAATCATTTCAACTCTTTCTAAAGAATACACCATTAATGGAAAGTTAGCCGAACAGATCTATGATTCCGATTATCTTTCTCTTTTTGAGGAGATAGCCTCCCTTACTGATATCTCTCCTAGCTTTGTAGTCTCAAAATTAACAGAAGACTTCGTTAATTTTGAAAGACAGGGATACGATCTAAATGTACTAGGAAATGATATGATCAAAGACGCATTTGTTAGATTGAGTCGGTCTCAAATTGCAAAAGAATCATTACCATTAATTTTCGAAATGATGTTAAAAAAAGAAACATCAAATATAGAAAACTCCATCGCCTCATTGGGTATCAAACAGTTAAGCATGAATGATTTGAAAGCGATAGTAGACAAAGTCATAAAAGATAATGAGCAAATTATTAGGGACAAACATAATGCATCCTTAGGACTTCTAATGGGGCGGTGCATGGCTCTTTTAAGAGGTAAAGTAGATGGTGAAAAGGTTAACAAGTTGTTAAGAGAGCGATTAGAATTTTTCTTAGGGGAGTCAGTAAATATAAATTGAATCATTCATTCACACAGCTCCCGTGGAGTGATCGACTTAAATAATTTTTTCAATTCCATATGATGGCACACAGTAAAAGGTCAAGTGCGCATTCGTTATGCTATTATGGTTTCATGATTCAACAAAACTACGAATAATTATATTCTTTTGACTTGTATTTCCTTAGTATTGCCATGATTGAACCTACAATTGCTGTTCCCGTGCCAGCAACAAGCAAAATAACCCCTATCATGATCAAATAGATTTCAAAAATGTTTGGGTCTCCATTATTATAAAAGAGAACACTACTCGCAAATAAAACGTCGATACTAGTTGACGTTCTATTCAAGTTTGTAATGGTTGCTGTGTAATTTCCATCAACTGATGGAATAAAATTAGTATAGAATTTGTTTGAAAAATTTTGATCGGTCACGAGAATGTTGCGGGGATTTATTATTTTTGCATTCAGTGTAGTGTCCCTCGGTTCATTCAAGATATAGAGCGAAATATTCTTCCTTTTCTGAACATCCATAAGCATAATTTCGCCATGTTGATTTTGGGAGATTTTTCCATTATATCTGGCATTTACAGTGTGTAGAGGGTCAGGCACAAAAAATGAAGAGACCGCAAGAATAATAATCCCACCGAAGAACATGACAAGGCCAATTATTAATAAAATGTAATTCAAGTGCAGTATGATTCCACTTGGAACAGTTGATAAGTATTGCTCTTTGAAGTATTGAACTAGGCAATTTGAATTGGATAAGATAGTGTGATAATATGTTACTATAAGAAAATTATAATCTAATTTTTAGATGGGAATGTCGATCATACACTATATAATAATGCGTTTCAGTACATAGTCAATATTCTGGTTCGTGAAATCCTCCTCCGACAACTTCCTGATCTTGATACAATTTGACTTACATTATGAGTTTCTGTGTCACTTTTTGTCTCCACTTTTAGGGGGAGAAGGATTAACTTCGTTTTTGTTCGAAGTTACACGCAAGATTCAATTCTTTTTCTCTTCCATTTTAAACAGTAACGCGAAACCAAAAACTAGAAAGGACATAGTTAAAAATCTACTAGAAGGCGTCAGCTGATTTTTGATCCCAAGATAATGTGCATTCATAATTTCTCATCATTACGATTATCCTCATCCTTCTTAGATCCAACCAGATAAACAAACACATCATCCAAGGTGATAGGGGAAACACTAAAAAAAAGATTCTTCTTCATGGCAATACGAGACAATTCTTGGATACTTGATTCATATGTGAATATCCTCATCAAACTCCCTCCAGTATCAACAACGGATCCAAAGGATTTTAACATTTCAATGTCAGCACCGTCCTTTGAGATGTCTATTCGTATGTTTTGAGGGATCTTGTCCTTAAGACTTCTTATTGTACCACTTTGAACTACGGTCCCTTTATCTATAATTGCAATTTCATCGGAGAGGGATTCCGCCTCATCCATGTAATGAGTTGTTAGGAGCACTGTCTTCCCTTCATCCTTCTTCTCCTTAATTGACTTCCAGACCTGCCGTCTTGATATTGGGTCTAGGCCAATTGTTGGTTCATCAAGAAAAAGCAATTCGGCTTCAACAGCCATTGCCATAGCCACCAATACCTTCTGTTTCATTCCACCTGATAAATTCATAGCTGGAATATCCTTTGATCTAAAAAGGTCGAAATCCTGTAGCACCTTTTCTGAGCGTCTCCTGGATTCGTTTTTATCCATGCCTCTAATCCGTAACCAATTATAAACATGGTCCCAAGGAGTTAGTGCCCTTAATGGTCTACCTTCTTGAGGTACTACTGAAATATGGTTCCTGATCTTCTCTGGTTCTCTTACAAGGTCGAATCCCAGAACCTCTGCGGCGCCTGAAGACGGCAAGAGCTGAGTTGCACAAATTCTAACAAAAGTAGTCTTCCCTGCGCCGTTTCTTCCAAGAAGTGTAAAAATCTTTTTAGATTGTATTTCTAAGGAGATGTTGCTCAGAGCAATTACAGGTGAGTTTTTGTATGTCTTAGTAATGTTTTCAGTCTTGATTGCGTGCATTATCTGTTGACCAGTAACGCATCTACTTGCCGGGAAATTTTACTCTGACCTCATGTTTAAACACAACTACGGGTGTAAGGTTTCGAACGATAAGAGTAGAGCGGTCAGTCGACATCTATAGGAACGCCATGTTCCGTAGAATTCTTAAGCTTGAAAGAAATCTCAAGGATTCCATTCTTGTATGTAGATTTGCCTGTAGTCGAATCTACCGGTTCAGGGAGATCGATCCGCTTGTGATATCTTCTTTCTCCAGAAATTGATTCGATAGTTAGTGATGTTTCATTAGCTGTTATTCGAAGGTCTTCTTTGTTAACCCCTGGCAGTTCAGCGATAACCTTGATCCGTTCGTTATCTTTTATTACGTCAATTAAAGGTTCACGTTGTTCGCTGACTGAAAACGTTCCGCCCAAAGGACCAGGAAACGAATTAATATTTCCGAATTTCCGTACTACGGGTTTTCCATCCTCTCCTATCTTCACTGAATATCCATACACAATAGGACCAGTTTCTCTGACGATTGATCCGTCATCAAGCCTTCTTTCCCTTACAAGGTTTCTTGGAACTTGTTGGTCCATATTCTTCAGTGCCTCTTGCATTAATTTTTCCATATCCCTCATCATACTGTCGACATCAGGAAACCAAGAACTTGGCCGTCTTCGACCCAACCATTCATCAAATGGTGATGACATAGATTATTATTCACATCGCTCTTCACGTATACAGAATAATAATCTTTCTCGTGTGCGAAATATCATATATTCCCTGATTTTTGCAATTCTTCTATCAGCCATTTCTGTCTTTCAGAAAGTTTCGAAGGAATCCCAATTGATAATTTCACGACCAAATCACCTCTAGATCGATTCCCGTAGTTTGGAAGACCTTTTCCTTTGATCCTAAATAATGATTCCAGTTGTGTTCCTTGAGCGATCTTCAGTTTCTCTTCCCCGTACAATGTAGGAATTTGGACCTCGACCCCAAGGACGACGTCTGTGTATCTGACCTTAATATTGTAAAGCAAATGTCCACCTTCAAGTCTTTCATAAAGATTATGTGGTTTGACATGGATACGCACAAGCAAGTCCCCATGCTGGCCGCCTTCAGTTGGCAATCCTCCACCACTCATCTGTAACGTCATTCCTTCATCAACTCCTGGGGGGACATCAATGAACAGCTTCTTTGTCGCATTTTCTTTTCCTGAAGCTCTACAGGATGCACACGGTTTTTCTATAACCTGTCCTTGTCCATTACATACTCTGCATGTTTCTAGGGTGACGAAGGTTGAAAATCTGTTTTCGCTGTATACTCTTCTGGTTTGGCCTTGGCCGTCGCATGTTCCACATCTTCTGATTTTGGTCCCTGGGGCAGCACCAGTTCCTTTGCAAACATGGCATGTTTCGATCACGGGAACTTCGATTTCTTCTCTTGTTCCTTTTACTACCTCTTCAAGAGATACATCGAGATCATATAGTATATCTTGGCCCTTTCTTGTCCTTCCCCCGAAGTTGAATCCAAAACCAAAAGGGTCTCCTCTCGCAGTAGAGGAAAAACCGCCACCGCCATCGCCAAAGAATTGCTCGAAGATGTCTCTGAAACCACCAAATCCGATATCTTTGAATACCTCTTCAAAATTTGCTTCGGAGCCACGGAAGGCTTCGTCTGTTCCTACGTGACCATATCTGTCGTACCTTTTGCGTTTCTCGTCATCAGATAGCACCGCATAAGCTTCGGATATCTCCTTAAATCTCCCCTCTGCTGAAGGATCTTTATTCCGATCAGGGTGGAATTGAAGTGCTAGCTTTCTATATTTGCTCTTTATTTCATCTTTACTTGAGCTTTTTTCAATCCCTAGAACGTCATAATAGTCACGTTTACTACTCATTAGTCCCTACCACGGAATTCCCTGAATGCCCTTGTGATCAAAATTACGTTGTATTCGATGGATTTTGAGTGTCATGGTTTCCAAAATTTCCTTGGGGACCGGTAGCTGAAGACTCAGAACTTGATGAACCTCCGGGCTTTTCAGCGGTGGTCTGCGCTGAACTTGCTGCCCTATATGCTTCAGCACTAATTTCGCCTATAGTATTCTTCAGATCTTGCGTTTTATTTTTAATCTCCTCGATGTTGTTAGTGGACATTGCAGACTTCAGTTCCTGAATAGATTTATTCGCTTTTTCAATTTGATCAGGCTTTATTTTATCCTTCAAATCTTG
Source organism: Nitrososphaera sp. (assembly GCA_038201105.1). Classification (GTDB taxonomy): domain Archaea; phylum Thermoproteota; class Nitrososphaeria; order Nitrososphaerales; family Nitrososphaeraceae; genus TA-21. Next base: position 18,438 of record JBBRRH010000011.1, read on the forward strand.
TTGAACTAACTTCTCAGCTGCATAAATGAGATTGTCTGCTTCATTCTTGAGTTCAGCTTCTTCCCGCTTCTTCTTGTCGGCATCTGCAAACTGTTCTGATTCTTTCTTGAGTCTATCCAGTTCATCCTTAGAAAGTTTGTTGTTGGCCGCAATAGTGATTTTTGCTTCCTTCGAAGTAGCCAAATCTTTTGCTGTAACATTCAGTATACCATTCGCGTCGATGTCGAAAGCAACTTCTACCTGAGGCACTCCTCGAGGTGCAGGAGGGATACCAGATAGATTAAACATTCCAAGAGAAACGCAATCAGAGGCCATTGATCTTTCACCTTGCACAATGTGGATTGTCACTGATGTTTGATAATCTGCAGCAGTCGTGAAAACCTTGCTCTTCTTTGTAGGTATAGTCGTATTTTTCTCTATGAGGGGTTCTTTTAATCCTCCTAAGACTTCAACCCCAAGAGTCAAAGGGGTTACATCCACAAGAAGAATATCTGTAGATACATCGCCAGCAATTATCGCTCCCTGCACAGCCGCACCCAAAGCCACCGCTTCCATGGGATCTATTCCTCCTTCCGGTTCCTTCCGCATGACATTTGCAACCAACTGTCTTACGATTGGCATGCGAGTAGGTCCTCCGATAAGAATGATCTTATCTATGTCAGCTGGGTTTAATTTAGCATCTTGTAGTGCTTGCATCATTGGTGACCTGCACCGTTCAACTATCGGTCTAAGCAAATCTTCCAGTTTTGATCTAGGCAGTTGAAATACCAGGTTCTTGGGACCACTACTCGGTTCGTATGCTAGAAATGGCAAATTTATTTCAGTCGTAATTACGTTCGAGAGTTCAATCTTTGCCTTTTCTGCTGCTTCTCTTACTCTCATCAAAGCAGCCTTATCGTTGCGCACATCAAGTGATGATTGATTTTTGAATTCCTGAAGAATATATTCTACTAAAGTGTTATCCATATCAGTTCCTCCGAGTTGTGTGTCACCCGAAGTACTTTTTACTTGAAATACACCTCCACCCATTTCCATTATGGTAACATCAAGAGTTCCCCCACCAAAGTCAAAGACCAGGATCTTTAGATCCTTGTTTGCTTTGTCAAGGCCATAAGCAAGGGACGCGGCAGTTGGTTCATTTATAATTCTAACGACTTGCAGACCAGCTATCTCACCAGCATCCTTGGTGGCTTGCCTTTGATTATCATTAAAATAAGCTGGGACAGTTATCACTGCCTTGTCAACTGTTTCACCAAGATAGGCTTCAGCATCTCTTTTGATTTTTTGTAAAATGAACGCCGATATCTGTTGGGGTGTATATTCTTTACCGTAAACTTTGAATTTAAAATCTGTACCCATTTTTCTTTTTGCAGCTATGACAGTGCCTTCTGGGTTGGTAATGGTCTGCCGCCTAGCAGGCTCACCAACTAATAGCTGACCGTCCTTTGTAAACGCAACATATGACGGGAAGGCCTTGCCTCCTACTGATGTACCTTCGGCTGCCTGAATTATAGTAGGTTTTCCTCCAACTAGTACAGCGGCGGCCGAATTACTTGTCCCGAGATCTATTCCAACAATTTTACTCATATTGAATTCTCTTACTCCATTTTTGGTTGTTCAGTATCTTTATTTGAAATTATCTTTTTCGATAATATAACTAGGCTTGGTCTTAAAACTTTTTTGTTAAGCATAAAGCCTCTCCTCACTTCATCTACCACAGTATTTTCCGGTTGATCTTCGCTCGATGCAAAGCCTACCGCATCATGAACATTGGCATCGAATGGCGTCCCTATCGCCTCTATCTCCAACACGCCTTCGGACTTGAGTAAAGTCTCTATATTTTTTAATATGCCATTCAAGCCATCCACAATAGCAGGTGAGTAAGTATTATTTTCTACTGTATTCAAAGCTCTTAGATAGTCGTCATAAATATTGATAATCTTCAAAATCAATTCAGCTTTTGTGGACTCTACCTTTCCTTGCATCTGTTTTTCAATTTGTTTCCGATAATTGTCATAATCCGCAAGAAGGTAGCGCAGTTTCGTGAGATTGCTTTCTGATGTCTGCTTTAGTCTAGATATCTCTTCACGTAAAACTTCAGTTCCACTTTGCTGAGAATTGTCATGACTATTTATTTTGTCACTTTCGTCATAAGACTCATCTTCTTGTCTTTGAATATCTTGTTCGTTTTTTTCATCTTTGTGGATATCGCTTTTAAATTCCTTCGCCTCATTATCGTCAACATTCAGCTTCACTTCCATAATTCCTCGTACACTTAGGATATTTACCAGATAATTACGTATCGCCCAAGTCGACGGAATGTGGTTATCCCAACTTGCTTGCATTGTAATTAGTTATAAGACAATAACAGAATGTCAAAATACAGGAATTAAAGCCATAAATTACTTTTAGGTAGAAGCTGGCTAAGCCTTAAAGAGAGAAGTAATTAAAAGAATTGGGGGCTTGGGTCAATAAATATCTAGTACAGATTAAATTCTAGACAAAATTCTGATATCATATTCCGGATGGGTAAGTGTTCGATGTTTTGGCGTTTAAATACCTCCCAGGTCTTAATGGATATTTAAATCGCCCCTAATTAGTAAAAGTTAGCAATATCCACTAGGCAAACAAAATGTTTAAAGAATAGGATTATCATACGTTAACTGGACATAAACTTTTTATGATACTCAGGTGATATTGCGACAGCTTTGTGTAATGAGCTTGGATTTTCATCATCTGTCAATTCGAGTGTGAATCGATAAAAACAGTGAAGATGAAGCTATAGACGAGTATCATATTGCATAATCTATCAATACATCCAAACCTGTTCTGTGTAAGAAAGGAAATCTCGTAAAAAGTTGGTCAATACGCCTCGTAGGGCATTTACCGATCGCATATAGGACGTCTAAAATGAATTACTTTAACAAAAAAAAAGAATTGGAAAACCGCTTAAGTTATTCCCAGATTCGGAAAAGCAGCTACACTGATTCCAAGTTCACCTTGTATCTTTCTTATTTTGTTGGCATATTCTACCATCTTGTCATTGTTTGCTTGGACCTTCGCAATCCTATATCCTTTCCACGACTTCCGTAGTGCGCCCCAACTTTGTCCCACAGTAAAAGCCGAGCCATTTGAAGTTGAGTTTTGTTCCTGAAGTGACATTATTGCTGTCATTTTATGTGAGATAAAATGAAGTATGATTACTTAGAATCCAATGTCAAATTTCTCAAATATGGAGGTAAAAATCTTCTAATGAGAAAGATGTTATTTTTGGAAACCGCTAGTGACTTAAATTAGTGGTCTAAATTTGTCATTAATGCAAATTAGTGGCACTTCTATTGTTTGCCCTGTCAAATTCAGCATCGGCAAACGTATGGTTCTATCCAGACTTTGTCATGGCACTTATGCATGCATTTCATAAATCGATATTAAACAATTGTGGTGCGTAAATAGATCCTTCTCTGACTCTCTTCACTCGAGAGACAGATAGATAATGGGGCCAAATAGTTACCATGATTGAACCTTCTGGAACACCCTCTGGAACCTCTATCACCACAACATCTTCTGGCTTCACACCGTGAATTTTCAGGGCCGAAATGCTTTTTTCCACTATTTCCGCGGACATACCGCTACTATAAAGATAAACCTTATCAACATATTCGATCATGTTATTCATAATATTTGATTAAGGTTTGCATCTTTAAAAAGAGATGTGCTTTCATAACCCACTGTTTTCACTAATATGCCGTTAGGCGTCTATTCCGTAAGCGTCGTGATTATCAATATGAGTTTTGAATGTTACTATAATTTAATAAAATAAAAATAACATTTGTCTAGTTTTAACTGAGTGTTAGCTGCTCGCAATAATAGAAGAGTGATGATGTGTAACACACGAGATTATACTTGAAGTAATGGCATTGTATGAGCCATGAATTTGACAATTGTTAATTTTCTAGTCTCTAACTACAATTCGTCGATATGAAACTTAGACATACATCCTGTACATTCATAAATTTCGTCCCCCACCTGTCCGCCGACGTTGAACCTAACAATCGTTGTGCATTTAGGGCACCTTCCTTCAACAGTCCTTCTCTTCTTCTGAGGCTTTACTGCGCTTCTCCTTCTGCCCATTTCATAAAGAAAGCCATTCACCGTTTTATAAACCACATGAATTCTAATCAGGTCTGTAGCAAAGCCAGCATTTTATTATCGAAGATTAAACGCTAGTTCAGAAACAAGCATGTAATAAGGAGTCAATTATTGTCCCTCGGATTCTTGAACTGAAAATTCATGCTGATTATTTGCTTTAACTTCAATCTCTGCGAGTTAGATGGAAATAGCATGAATTAAGACTATACGGGATTAGAATCGAAATACATTTAGTAAACTTGCCATCTACTTGCCTTGCCTTTTGAGCCAATTCGGAATATTATCGAATAAATTAAATGCTAGTCATGGATCATCACTTCGGCTGTGAATGTAGCAGACTACATTGAAGTTTCAAAACCCAGAATCGTGATCGTTCTCGTTATCACAGCTATTACTAGCGCTCTCGCTGCTACTAGATTTGACTCTACACCCTACATGCCATGGGATGTGCCTCTGCTTAAGCTCCTATCATTAGGAGTGGCTGGAGCCTTAGCATCAATGGGATCTAGCGCCTTGAATCATTATTACGATCGAGATATTGATGCCAAAATGCCAAGAACTGCAAAAAGACCTATTCCTTCAGGAAGAGTTCGAGCGAGGAATGTGTTTGCTTATGGTGTATTACTCTGTGCCTTGTCCCTGATTTTGTCATTATTCACATTGAATCTTGTTACAACGGGCATGATAGGATTAGGCATTTTCTTCTATGTAATAATATACACCAGTTGGCTCAAAAGAAATAATGTTTCTAATATTGTTATCGGTGGTTTTGCTGGAAGCGCAGCTTCTATGGCAGGTTGGTCCGTCGCAACCGGATCAGTGGATACATTAGGTTTTCTAGTTGGATGGTTAGTGTTTATGTGGACTCCACCGCATTTCTGGTGTCTTGCGATGAAGACTAGAGAAGAATATGAAAGTGTGAATGTTCCTATGCTGCCAGTTTTGGTGGGCAATAAAAAGACTTCTCAATATATTCTTACTAGTACTGCGATTCTATTGCCGTATTCTATCTCCCTATATTTTCTTGGCTTGGGGTTAGTATATTTGACAGTAGCGATAATAGCGGGCTCGCTTATGCTGTTCTACCATTATAAACTAACAAAATGCCCAACTCCATCTTTTGCATGGAAGGCCTACAAAGTGACTGCCCCCTATCTAGTAATAATCTTTATTGCGTTGGCATTCGACGCACTTTTCTATTATCGACTATGATAGGCTTTTGGTTTGTTAGTACTAGCGGAATTTTAATAGGCATTTACCATAGAACATATCAGCACCAAGAAAAATGGAAGACCTGCCAGTCGCGTGTTGATTAATTTTGTAATTCAAATTTATAATAGCATATCTCGTTGCGAGTAGTATATTCGATACGATAAATTTAACTAGATATTGATATATGAAATCAGGAATTCGTCAGGATCTAATTGATCCTAACAGATTGTCTGCTCACATTTATTACTTCTATTTCTCCGACACCTTCGTCTTTCTTTATGGATTCTTCTAATAAATCCATTTGACCTTCAGAATCATCAAGAGTAAAATCTGCAATCAATGAATTCAAACCAAATGCGATAGGTTCTGTTACATGCGATAACAATTTCATACCGACAGGAATAGATGTAGATAATCGTTCGGCAACCGATTCCAAATTCACCTCGACCTCTGTAGGGAGTATCTTGATTCTTGCTACTAACTTGGTCATTTTTAAGGTCCTTCGAATCCGCAGCCCACGCACTTGTACGACCGTGCAAATTGTCTACAACTTTCGCATCTCCAAATTAGCACATACCCGCAATCTGGGCAGTAATACTTGACACATTCATCATTTGGCATAATAGGTCTGTTGCATGACGTACAGATCGGTAATTGGAGTGGCTTTGACATCGAAACATAAATGAAACCAACGGGATTTATACCTTGCTTGGAATTGGGTGTTATTCTAACAGAACAATTTGTTATAGTCATTTAGCATCATCCATGGCGAAGGTTTTTCTTGTACGAGTATTGACATCGAAAAGTTTTCATTATCAACTGAAAATTTTTCGGAACTCGTTACCAAGTAGTGTTCTCGTCAGCTTTACTCCCACACCTGATCCAAGAATCAGGGACAATACATTGGAGTGATAGTCAAAATCAGTCGATTCAATAATTTCTCTTAATTTGTGCTCCGTCAATGAGTTGATTATCTCATCGAGCGCTTTATTATCTAGTCTTTCCAATACATTTCGCGCCATGGTCATTTTCCTAAATTCATTTTGGAAAAGGTTTCGCCATTCTTGCTCATAGACTTTTAAGGCTGAATCTTCATTTAGATTAATAGTCTCCGCTATCGCTCTACCGGCCAAAATTCCAGCTATCCCGCAACTGTAAATTCCGCCAGCAGTAGAAGGCTTGGTCTGTCCAGCCGCATCACCCACTAGTATCGTCTTTCCAGTAACGAATGAATCTATGGCCCCACCAATCCAAATGGGGGCAAAAATTTTCCTGATAGTCGAGTACCTCTCTCCTCTAGCTTCTACAAAGTCCTTCAAAGCAGTTGATACATTTATCCCCCTACCAGCGACCCCTACCTTTCCTATTCCTTGTCCAGTTGGGATTATCCAAGCAAAAAAACCCGGATAGAGATCACTGTCAAATGTTACTTGAACTATGTCATCTTTTATCCATGACGCATAAATCTCAAATTGCGCAGAGGGCAAGAAGTTCTCTCTGCCGCTAGATGCTAGGGACGCAATTCCCCTCGCATCAACAAAATAACGGCAAGATATATCTCCATCAGTTGTTTTTGCGATAAACTTTTTTGTTCCATCACTGCCAATGGATTTAAAAGTGCATCTTGTTCTGATGGCCGCTCCAGCTCTTTGTGCCTGATGGGCAATTTGTTTGTCAAGGGCACGTCTATCTATGACAATCACATTTTGGTTCTCTGAATTTAATTCGACGCGTGAAGAAGGTGACGTAATGATAGTTTTTGTAACAAAATTTTGAAATACATTAGAATCTGGCATGATTCCTAGTTTGTTCAATCCTTGAGCACTGACCATCCCTCCGCAGTGTTCGGGAGTACCTATTTCATGGTGCTCCTCTACCACCACCACAGAGATACCTCTCGAAGCCAATTCTCTAGCTGTCAATAATCCAGCTACACTTCCGCCGGCAACCAGAACATCATAATTGGATGACGACATTGAAGAAACAATTAATTCATGATCTTATTAACTAAACTCCGGTCAGTCAAGGTGAACTACAAACTGGTCATTGTCATACGAAGAGATTTGCGGATGGGAATAGGTAAAACATGTTCTCAGGCGGCTCACGCAGCTGTACTAGGGGTGGAGAACACCCGATTCTTACATTCCAATTGGGTCAGGCCATGGCTAGAAGAAGGACAAGCAAAGATAATTCTAAAAGTGAACAGTCTACAGGAACTCGCTGAAATCAAGAATAATGCTGAGAATATAATGCTTCCAGTAGTTACTGTACAAGACATGGGCTTAACTCAGATCCAACCAGGAACTATTACATGCATCGGAATTGGTCCCGCACCTTCTAAAATCATTGACAGAGTGACTAACAACTTGAAACTCCTTTGAGTATTCTTATCAACAGAACAGACTTCTTGTGTACTTAAACGAATTTCTCCACAAATAATCGATGTGTCTTAGCTCGGGATACTAAACTACCAAACAGGTATATATACTGCCCTTTATAAAGGCAACCTAGTATGCCCCAGACTAAACCCATTGTCAGTATAGAGAACGTCGTTGCCTCCGCAACTGTTAATCAAACAGTTAATCTTAACTTGATCACTCAAATTTTTCCTGATGTAGAATATCATCCTGACCAATTTCCGGGTTTAGTTTTCAGACTAAAATCACCTAAGACGGCAACATTGATATTCAGTTCTGGAAAAATGGTCTGTACCGGGGCTAAATCTGAAGAACAGGCGATAAAAGCGGTAAAAAACGTAGTTCAGAAGCTGAAAAAGGGAGGAATTCCAATTGAAAATGAACCCCAGATTGAAATTCAGAATATTGTTGCTTCTGCTAGTCTAGGGGGTAAAATTCATCTCGAGCTGGCAGCAAGAGTCCTTCCCCGCAGTATGTACGAACCAGAACAGTTTCCTGGCCTGATACACCGTATGCTCGATCCGAAAACTGTGATCTTATTATTCGCAAGTGGTAAACTTGTTTGTACTGGCGCAAAAAAAGAAAGTGAGGTCTATAGAGCTGTTCACAACTTGCATACATTACTCGAAGAAAAGAATCTAATGATCTATGAGGGATGATATTCTATCTAACAATATAATATTGAGCCAAAGGAATAGAATCGATTAATAATAATGTTTTTCCTATTCTTCTAAAACAAAGCATGCCGGAACTATGGCTTAATTACGGATCGGCAGACGTAGTATTAGACATAAAGGTCGAAAATCTGAACACTCTGGACAACGCGAAATTCAAAAAACTTGAAGAAGAAGTTATTGACCAACAAATTGCTTCAATTTCTCTAGAAAATATGAAAATTCTGGCATTAGGAAAGTCCAAATCTATTGCAAGAATAATCACTTTACTATTAAGTCACGCTAAGAAAAAGGGAATCAGCAATGTGTTACCAGAATCTCTCCCAAAGGACCATTCTTCGCTTTCGAAAAATATGGAAGGTAATAGTTTGTCCATAAGCAAACAGACTGCCGAATATATCCTAGAGAGGGGAAATGATTCGAAAACACTATTTGTATCATGTACTAGGGTAAATCCCATGTTTGGATTCGGAGGTGTTCCCACTATCATATTGCGTGAATTCTTGAGGGACAAGATGACAGAGGCATATTGTTCAAGGATCACAAATTTGCCCTCTCCAGGAACTAGGCCAGCAGCTCTAGATATTGCAATGGATGTTTGCAAGAATATGAATGCCATGTGTATTCAAGTGATCTCTACCATGGCTGGAATAGATAGTCTATTTTTTGGGTCGGTATCAGAGGCTTTTGAAGAATCCATAAGGAGGATGGAATATCTGATGTCTGATGATTATAGCAATATCAACTCTATGATAATCGGTGCAGACAACGATTCAGATTCTCATCTCACACTGTCTGATTCGCTTAACTATCTTTGGAATTCCGTTCATATCCTCAAGAATAAGGGATATGGAATACTTATTGCAGAAAATAGAAAAGGACTTGGCTCAGATGCACTTGAGAGACTTGCTGAAGGAAGGATGTCTCTTGAAGACTCTTCTTCAGCAAAAGAGTACATCGAGGGATTAGAACATTTGACATTTATTAACGAACTGAAAGAAAAGTATCACTTAGGCGTGCTCTCTTCACTTCCTCATTATTATCTTCGGTCTAGATTTGGATTCGAGCCTTTTTCTAGGAGTGAAGTTCTCTTGGAGAGGCTTTTGGATATAAATGGCAAGAACCAAAAGATCCTTGTAATTCCAGATCCCAATCTGGCCTTATTCAAACACGTTGGCAAATGAATGGCAACTGATAAATCACACGGAATTTGACGCTTGATACCAGCGGATAAAGTTAAAATAATTACATTTCCTCTCATCCTTGTAGATTGCAGACTGCCTTACGAAGAATGGGTGATTATGTTTTCCATAAGTGTGAAGAAGTAGATCTGTCATCGGTGATACAGATCAATATGAGTTCACTTCCTGAACATTATTCGGACTATTTTTTTCATTCGATACTCAAGGAACTTCCTGATGCATTCATAGTCTCTGAGTATTCAAAGGAAATTGTCGGATATGTTATGTGTAAAATCGAGTATGGGTTCTCCAATTTTAGAAAGTTAGGATTTGTTAAGAAAGGTCATGTCGTCTCTGTGGCAGTTCAACAACAACATAGAGGCAAAGGAGTCGGGAGGGTGCTCATGGAAGAAGCTATCAACGGTGTCATCCTGAGGAAGGCCGACGAAATTTATCTTGAGGTTAGAACGAGCAATGACTCTGCAATAAAAATGTATGAACGAATTAACTTTCAGACAAAATCAAGACTGAGGTCTTATTATCGTGATGGGGAAGACGCATATCTCATGGCGTTAGAGCTATCTTGAATATCATCAGCCACATTGGATGGAAGTGTTGATTTGAGAAAAAGTAAAACCGCTGGTGTCTCGGTTCTGGTAATTTCTATATTGGCTTTCAGTTGTTATGCCTACATATTACTCGCAACCGAATGGGGTGTGATGGCCATGGAAATCACCATACTTATAATCGTAGGTACCCTGGCGAGCATAATGGCGTGGATAGGATATACCATGGCAACGGCACCCAAGGAATCATGATCATTTCAATTCAATTCATTCTATTTCTTCATTCTATTTCATTCGGGAAAGTACACGCACGTCAGAAACTATTTGATATAGCCTTGGACCTACTTCTCTAATTACTCTCACTCCGTCAATTGAGATTTTGTACCTTTTGAAAGCATCATTAGTTTCTACGGCTCCTTTATCCATAGCATCTTTCTTGCTATCAGCTCTAACATGCGCAAAAAAGTGCACTGTACCTTCCCCATTGATTAGAGATGAAACTGCTTCATCAACAAATTCCCTTGCTTTTTCAGGCAATGGCATGAGTACTCGCGTTGCTTTTTCTTTCAACCGGTTGTTCACAACCAACTTAGCGTCACCAAAAAGGGGGATAACTCTGTCGTTGACTTTATTAATCGTGCTATTTTCAATGCATAACTCATGTGCGAAGATGTTCGAGTCTATTGAATATACCTTGGCAGTTTTGTTTCCCCGCGCAATAAGAACCGAGTATGTGCCTACGCCACCAAATAAGTTTACTATCACCTCATTATCTTTAACCATGTTCGCTATCCTCATTCTTTCTGTTGATAGTCTAGGAGAAAAATACGCATTAGCCACATCAATTTTAAATGTACATCCGTTTTCTTTATAGTATGTTATAGGACTATTAATTCCGGCTAGGAATTCGAGATTTCTCAATCTAAAATCACCTTGCACTCCTGATGTTTGGCAAAATACTGAGTATACGTTATTCACCTTTTGAAGAAGGACTTCTGCAATTAATCTTTTTTTTTGATTTAGTGATTCGGGAATTTTAATTATTATTATCCCCCCAATTGTGTCAAATGCAGAACAAACTTCTTCTAGTTCATCCTTGTCCAAAAGTTGTTTTAGCGCTTCTCTTAGCATCCTGGGCATAACAGCACCGGATTAAACCCTTCTACTGTAGTAATCTCCAGAATCTTTTTGTTTTCTATCTAATCTGCCACCCATTTTATTAATTCTTGGTCTGCCGGTGGTTTCATCTTTTCTATAAGTTATAGCAAGTGTTCTTAAGAACTGATTCATACCATCCTCCTTGTTCATCGGGTTATGTGCAATGCCCTCCATTGCTGGTGTTCCAGTAAATATAACGAGGGAGTCAGAAACTAAGTCTATCAGTTGCATGTCATGATCTATGATCATTGCCGATTTTCCTTCCGCTTTGACGAAACGATGTAGAAACTTTGCTAAAGAGATTCTATCTTCCACATCTAGAAATGCAGATGGCTCATCAAGAGCATATATATTTGCAGGTCTAACAAGTGTGGCGCATACGGCTACCTTCTGCAGTTCTCCTCCACTAAGAGTATTCATGTTCTTGTCGTATAACCTCTTGACTCCCATAGGAATGAGAATGTGATTTTCAACCGCAGAACCTTCTATGGGTGCCTGATAAGCAGTTGAAAGGAGCGATCTTGTGTCGCCTTCGTGATCTTGTTGAAGGTACTGAGGCTTATATGAAATCTTGGAGCTCATCTCAATATTTCCTGAATCAGGCTTTTCAATGCCTGCGATCATCTTCATCAAAGTCGTTTTACCCAGTGCATTCGCTCCGACCAATCCAACAATCTCTCCTTCTCGAATTTGTCCAGAATTGGCAGTTAATTTGAAGGAAGTGTACGATTTCGTTAAATTTGAATATTTGGCGAGTGGTTTTTCAAGCACGACATCCTCATTTTGTCCTGAATTGTCAAACTTGTATGATCTATCACGAAATCTAATATTTTCCGATGGGATAAAGCCTTCAAGAAAATTGTTGATTCCTACCTTGATGCTCTGCAATGGAGATACGATTCCATACGCACCAGGTTCACCATACAATATATGGATATAATCAGAAAGATAGTCCAGCAAAGTCAAATCATGTTCAACTACCATAACGCTCTTGCCTTCATCGGCTAGCCTTTTGATGACCCTTGCTACTTGCAAGCGTTGGTAAATATCATTATATGACGATGGTTCGTCGAAGAAATAATAATCTGCATCTTTGCTAAATGCTACCGCTACTGCCAAGCGTTGTAATTCTCCTCCACTCAACTGGGATACTGAATTATCTAGTATGTTCGTCAATCCCAAATCGTTTACAAGCGTATCAAAAACATGTCTTTCATCGTATTTTTTCAAAAGTTCGCGCGCAGTTCCTTTAAAAGTTTTGGGAATTAAGTAAACAAGTTGGGGCTTAATTGATAACCTTAAGGTTCTCGAAGAAATTTTCTCAAAATGAGATTTTAGTTCTGTACCACGAAAATTATCTAGAATATCATCCCACGCTAATTGGTTGTTATCATATTTTCCTAAATTGGGTCTAATGTTTCCTGATAGAATATTTATTATTGTAGACTTACCCATACCATTCCTTCCTAAGAGACCAATCACAGTACCTTTCTTGGGTGTAGGTAAGTGGTATAATCTGAACGAATTGATGCCGTATTGATGAATCTTATGATCACCAAGTTCCTTTGCAAGGTTGACTATTACAATAGCTTCAAAGGGACATTTCTTCACACAAATTCCGCATCCTGTGCATAAATCTTCTGAAATAACTGCCTTTCCGTCATCTTCTCTCTGAATTATACATTCACCTCCAGTCTTGTTTACTGGACAGTAGACAATGCATTCTAGACCACACTTCTTTGGTTTACATAGGTCTTCGTCTAAGACTGCTACCCGATGTGTAGAGGTAGAATGGGTTTCCATTATTATTGAAAAATTGTAATAAGCAAGATATTATAATCGTTGAGTTTTTACTTCTAGAGGGCGTTTGGATACCATCAATTATCTAGAATTGGCTTGATACAAAAATTTCCTACTCTGTTAAGGAATTCCTTTCTCATGTTGGGTGTGTTTAACACAATAGGATTAAATTAGGAGAAGGCAAAAGATAGCTAAGCCGGCCATAGCGATAGGGCGCGACCCGGTCCCTTTCCGAACCCGGAAGTCAAACCTATCGTCGCTGCTGTGTTACTGATCTGCGTGAGCGGTTGGGAAGCAGCAGTGCTGGCATTAGATTTGGAACGAATCCAATTTGTATTCGAATCAAGATTATAAACTCGACCTAGCTTGCAGTAAATTATGACTAGGTACTCGAAAACATCTTTTCGAGTTCTAGAGTCAATTACTAATTTCTTCGCCTATATGAATCTCTTCTAACAAATTCTTGACACCTTTCCCGATACTGTCAATTATGTCGTATATAGTCACAAAACCTTTGGGGTCCCACACTTTAGTCTGAATGAGACATCCATAGTTAACTACTAGTATCGAGATTGATCTAACTTCTTCATCGACAATGTTTCTACTAATTCTAGAGCATAAAATATTATCATTGTTTAGTCGCTCGGCAAGAATACTTCCATTCCAACCGATCTCATTCACTTTTCCTTTGTTCAACTTGTAATATAGAAGAGCATTCAACAATTTAGGGTGATCGGGGTGAGTTTCCATCAAATGGCTATTGTGTATAAGACAGTACATATTGTGAAAAGGTCCAAGTCTCATTATCTCCTCGGTACCAACATAATCAATATAGCCAGTTAGTATTTTTATGAAACCATCCCTATTTGCCAACCACTGCTCATAATATGGTTTGTAAAGTTCGTCAATGTCAGATTCCATAACGCCCACTCTGCTCTGAATCCCCAATTCACGCAGCATATTAATTATCTCATTAAGTTGTAGAATTGGCATTAATGAATAATTGTTAATGATGCACTTTAATTTTTTAACAATTCAAACTCGAGGCGTTTCATTATATCGTTATGCCTGCAAGGCGGACATTTCCATTAATAGTCTAATGATTGTCCGAATTCCGAATCCCGTTGCTCCTTTCGGAATATAGCTTTTTTCAGAAGATCCTTCCTGGAACCAAGCCGTTCCAGCAATATCTAGGTGAACCCATGGAGTATTATCAACGAAATTTGAGAGAAAGACCGCAGCGGTTATAGCACCTGCGGATCTTCCTCCAATATTTTTCATGTCTGCAATAGAGCTTTTCAGTTGTTCTTCATGTTCCTCGAAGATAGGGAGTTGCCACAATTTTTCACCTGATTGGTTCGCAGCATGAATTAATTTATCGACTAATCTCGGATCATTGCCTAATAATGCGGCCACGTTTGATCCTAGTGCAATGATGGAGGCGCCTGTTAGTGTTGCCATATCAATGATAGCGGCAGGCGAATATGTCTTTACTCCATATGACAAGGCATCAGCCAAAATTATCCTACCTTCCGCATCAGTGTTTCCCACTTCCACAGTTTTTCCATTATACATCTTAATGATATCCCCAGGTCTATACGAAGACCCTGAAGGCATATTCTCTACTGCAGGTATGATGCCAACAACGTTGATCGGTAGACAAAGCTGAGCTATTGCCTTAATTATTGCAATAACGTTACAGCCTCCGCATTTGTCAAATTTCATTTCATCCATCTTCTCTGATGGCTTAAGGGAAATTCCGCCAGTATCAAAAGTCACTGCCTTGCCTACGAGAAGGCAACGGACTTCTTTGTCTTTGGTTCCAAAGTATTCCATTACGATTAACTTAGGAAGATGATTACTTCCACCACCAACGGCAATAATTCCATTTAATTCACGAGATCTCAAATCATCATATTCAATCACACTCACATTAACGTTAGGAAGGTTTCCAGCTTCGGTCGCAAATCTTGCCAGATCTGATGGTGAACAGTCATTGGGAGGAAGATTTCCAAGGTCACGAGAGAAATTCACAGCATCGGAAATTACAGAAGCTTGTCTCGCTATTTTTTCGAGTCCCTCGTTATCATCTGATGTAATGATATAGGCATTTTCTACTTCGTTCTGATAATTTTTTATTTTGTCTGTCTTATATTTATTGAAAGAATAGTCCGCTAATTTTAGACCTTCGACTAATGAAGACATGAAGTCGTTACTCAATTCATTCACTAAAGCAAGTGAAAACTCTCGGCTTCCAAGTTCCTTTACTTTTTGAACGACTTTGCCAGCGAGCAATCTAGCTGATTCATGTGTAAAATCCTTCTTATTGCCTAGGCCCACTAAAAAGATTTTCGTTACTGCTTTATGGTTATTTATATGCAAAAGACAAGCGTCACCAAAATTTCCTTTAAATTCTCCTTTTGAAATCACATCCTTCTTCAAGTTCTCTGCCTCGTTATTGAATTGGTCAAGAGTAAACGAATCTATATCATCTTTAAAAATGCCCATTGCGATAAATGGACTGTCAGAGTGGAAGACGTCCTCTTGCGTGACTATTATGCCTACCATGATCAAATCTTCTAATGCACTTTATTTTAAAGTACCGAAGTCTATTATGCAACCCATTGATCCTGTGTTATCACCCTTTCCTACATTCATTCATTTATGATGTCCTTATCACACTATTTCACCCTCTTCAATATACTCTTTGTTGGAGTAGATAAAATGAATCAACTAATGAAATATCATTGGAAAGTCTATCAAAAGACCTATTAAATGTCAATATATCACAACAGTATATCATTTAACAAAGATGAAAAATGTCAAAACCTAGTTTAGATTCAAATGACATTCCCCCAGAATTAAAGCAGTTCCTTCAACGTGACACTTATTCACTGCTAATAAGGGGAAAATATGGGAGTGGAAAAACTGCCCTTTCACTTACAATATTAAGGTCATTAAAAGCAACAGACAATTTTTTTTACATCTCAACGAGGACTTCCCCGACGCAACTTTTTGACTATTATCCTTGGCTGTCCAAGTTTGTGAAAAAGCAGGATAGTTTAAATCAATACGCAAATTCTGAGGAACATCCAGTTCATCCTTGTTTTGAGGATGCACGTCTAGACGAACCAGAATCACTTTTTGAAAGAATTACTAACCAATTAATGGACATCAAAAGCCCTATTATCATAATCGATAGTTGGGATGCAATAGCATCTTTAATGGATAAAGAATCACGCATTAACAATGAACGTGTTCTTCAGACTTGGAGGGAAAGGGCAGGAGCAAGAATAATTTTTATTACCGAAGGTGTCCAAGACTCTGGCTTAGATTATATTGCTGATGGCGTGGTGGAACTAAGTAACGATATTTCCGATAATACAGCAATCAGAAAGCTAACGATTACAAAGCTAAGGGGCGTCCCTATAGAAAAAACTAGTTACCTTTTCTCTCTAAAGGGGGGTGTGTTTAAGTGCTTTAGTAAATATTTGCCATTGGAATATAATAGTCTTATTCATAATCTAGCCAGTCGATTAGGTGCCCATATTGTATTCAGAGGAATTAACATTTCTATGCAAAGTGGCTTTACAGATCTGGATCGGGCACTAGGCGGGGGGTATCAAGAAGGTAGTATTGTGATAGTAAAAGCTGATAAAATTCTGTCACATATATTGCCATTGCTATTTCTGGAAAGAACAATTAAAGAGTTTATGTACAAAGACGGTGAAATAGTCGTGAGCGGATCTTCGATTCTTTATTCACTAAATCAAATAATTAGTGTTCCGATAAACAGGACTACAGGAAAGAGCTCTGGGTTCCTACATTTCCAATTCGAATCGCAAAAACTCAAAAGGGATGAAAGAAATCTCCAGAACAGAGCTGCATGTACTGAGCTTACCTCTCTGTTAGACCTTCAAAAATTTAAGGAAAAAAAGAAGACTCTTAATTTGATGGGATTGGATTCACTTCAAAACACGATGACCAAGGAGGGCATGAATCTTTATGATGTTTCGAGATTGCTGAAGAATAATTTCACGTTGTCCTTCATCATCGTAAATAGCGGTGACGATATCCAACGGTACAAGTCTATTTGCGATATATACCTTAAGTTTGTAGTGATTAGTGGTACCCTGATTCTAAAATGTGTACTGCCGTCACTTGGTGCATTTGGGGTTAAGCTTTCCGATAGTCAACGGCTACAACTGCTCCGGTCTTTATAATTAAGTACTGAGTTTGTAGTACTCTTCTGTGTAATTCTCTTCCAACCCGACTGGCAATAATTCCTTCATCTGATCATAATATGACAAGAACGTGTTACCTTTGTGAGTAATTTTGTAGACCATCTTTGTGCCATTATACACTTCTTGTATGAGGCCACTTTGTAGCAGGGAATCAAGATATATCTTACACTGATCGTTACTTAACATTGCCTTATACATTATTTTCGTCCGCGTTTCCTCTCTATTAGCAGATTTCAAGATAGCCGCTATAACCTCATATCTACTTCTATTCTTCATATTCGGAAAATTGAAGGATAACATCGCTTTTAATGGGAGTGAAACTATCGGATAGAAACATTACTCTCAAAAAACAAAGTATTCATCCAATGACCTCTTTTTGTAGATATTTTAACAGTATGAAATCTACGAAGCTAATAGATTTTAAAATTGTAACTATGTCATAAAAAATCCATTTCAGTGGAGTATGACGAATAAGATTGACCGCAAAATTAAACCAATCGAAGAATACATTGCAAATGTTGTCTATATCAATAGACTTATTGAGTCTTATACATCTGTTTGATAAATATTATTGAAGCTACCTTTATAACATAAGGACAAATCTTCGTAATAAATATTCTAAGGGCAATTCTTAGAATTTAAGATGCAATCAGTCCCCCCCGGTTTAATCATTTGAAACCGAACTTTGCCTTTGGGCAGCTTTCCAATTTCCTGCATATATTTTATTTGGCTCTTAAAATCCACAAAGTGATCATCACATAAAGTTCCTATCATGTATTCTTCACCATCTGTCGCAACTGATATTACACGAGTAGAAGTCAATCCACATTGCCTACCTTCAATGATAATTGAGCAATTAGGTGGAATCATACAAGATTCAAGATGTTGATGTATTATAAGAGTTATTTGCATTTAGCATCAGAAGGGCTCCATAATAAAATGAAACTGAGTTCATTTTGCCTCTATTCTGTTCTTTTAAATGATCTTCGATTTAGATCAATGATTCAGCACAAATATGATTCATCTTCTACAAGGTTTTAATTTGTATCTTGACGGTTCGGAAAATGCTTATAGATGGAACATGTCAAGTTTCATATTGGATTTAAATTGACATTAATGGTAATTCGTGACTTCCGTTTCGAGAGGTTTGAATTGATGGAGTAATCATTACAACTTAATTTTCATACTATCACCTTAAAAGATGGATTTTTTTTAACAAGTCCTTCAACACAACTTTTACTGGAATGGGAGACCATGATGATCATGATTACAGATTGGGGTATTTTCTCTCCTCACTCCGTAGGGCACACTTTATATATCACTGTAGACCGCAAATTCCAGAATACTAAGATATTAAAAGATTTACATTACAATAATCAGAAAAACTAATAAACTATAGCTATATTATAGAAATTTCTGATTTCTAGAAAAACTATGGATAATAGAAGTACCGATCATCTTCCGTCTAAATGGAAATAAGGGTGGATAAGTCTCTTCAAGCTGAAACTAGTTCTGCTAATTCCAACTCTGCCAAATCTAACGATGCATTGTGTTGCGGTCAATGCAACAATGATACGTTAATCTTTGATATGTTGTCTAGCGAATACGTTTGCAGCACTTGTGGTTGTGTATCCACCGAGCGACTTTACAGTGGTGAAGACAACTCGTATTCTTCTAGAACCGGATACAGTGATAGATCTCGGACGGGAATGCCAGAATCCCTTGCTATACATCACAAGGGACTTTCAACATTGATAGGCATGAATGATACTGATGCTCGAGGAAAGGTACTTGATCCTATTCAGAGAGTGAGCATTCAAAGATTGAGGACTTGGAACAATCGTTCACAACTCAATGATTCAATTTCCAGAAACTTGGAAAAGGCATTGAAATTCCTAAACAATTTTGGTGACAAATTGTATCTTAGTCAGGCAGTTATGGAAAGTGCCGCATACATTTACAGAAAGGCCGCTGTTAAAAAGCTAGCAAAAGGAAGATCAACCCTAGGTTTAGTCGGTGCGGCAATATATGCGGCTTGTAGAGAAACTGCGACCCCAAAAACAGTATCCGATATAGCATCAGTTTGTAATCTAACTAGCAAAGATGTCATGTCTCATTACAAATTAATATTACGGGAACTCTCGCTGCAAATTCCGGTACTTCATGGCACTGATTATGTAACGCTCATAGCCAATCGATTGAGGCTTTCTGAAAAAACCAAAAGAGACGCACTGAGAATATACTCGCTTGTGCAAGACAATGGAATCTCTATCGGAAAGAACCCAAGAGCTCTCGCAGGAGCTGTAATATATCTTGCATCACAAAATTGTAATGAGTTTCTCAGACAGGTGGAAATATGCCAAGTTGCAGATATCTCTACGGTTTCTTTAAGAAAAAGATGCAAAGAAATCAAGTCAGCTGTGAACATCTAACGCGTTTGCGCTCAGTCGCCAGTTATTTATTCTATTGTATAACCACTTCGCGTCAAATAGGAAAACGGCAGATACTACTGGAGATCTCATTTCATAATATGAATCCATCTTTTGGTTTAAAATCCCACGTCTAAGTTAATCCACTCAAATAGGGTTCTGTCATGACATGTCTACGGTGCTTGCAAATCAATAAATATGAACTAAATAGGAATGAAAAATAATTACCTTGGGAACGGCTTACTATGGACCCTCTTGATAAAGCTATCTTGGTATCAATTTATTCTTCAGGATTTGATTCAGGGATTACACCTTATGATTATTTTAAAAGCAGATCAGTGGTTCCCGAAGATCTCTTCAACTCTCGATTGAAGAAACTGAACAAATTAGGATTTGTTGATCTTACGAATCCTGTTTCATTATCATTTCTTGGCAGAGGTTTAATTAAGGTAGTGTTAGTAGGCGGTGTCTTTGATATCTTGCATCCTGGTCATATCCACACTTTGAAGGCTGCCAAGTCCTATGGAGATGTCTTGGTAGCTGTGATAGCCCGAACTTCCACAGCTAGGAAAATCAACAGTTCCCGAGTAATATATCATGACGAAGTCCTTCGAAAGGAATTAGTCTCATCAATAAAATTCGTAGATGTTGCCCTGATAGGATTTGAAAGTTCGCTTTATCGAACAGTTGAATACGTAATGCCTGATATAATCGCACTGGGTTATGATCAGGCACACGGCGAGAAGGAGATAGCAATGAACTGTCGAAAGCGTGGTATCGATGTTCAGGTAATAAGATTGAATACGCCTATTCCTAAAATAAAAAGTACTTCTATAAAAGAAGAACTAGGTACATCCATATATGATATCTAGGAAAAGGAAATCAATCTTTAACACTAACAAGAATCTTAATTCCATCTCCATTCGCTAATCCGAGTATGCCTTTTAGATATTCAGGCGCAATCATTTCTACCATGCTTTTGTCGTAGTGTGTCCTTTCAAGCAGCAAGAGGTGAGCTTGAATGGCACTGTTGTCGTCGATGATTGCTGGGAAGCATTTCACCCATCCATATGTCCGTTTTAAATCGCTAAATCCTTTTATGAAAATATATGGCATATATTCAATTTTCTCTCTGTTCCTTATTGAAGGATTACCTGAAATCTTAACATTCAGTGTACCAGGATAGGGAATATAACCTAATTTGGTTCTAAATTGTTTTCGATAACCGTCAAGTGCCATGTAATATCCTCCTTCGCCCACACCAGAGACGATAGTTCCTTCTATCATCATTGATTTTGTTGAAGAATCAACAGCAGTCATCAGCATAGAGGAAACGTCTTTAACTGCCATAAGCCCCTCATCGGTAACATGAATTCTATATCCATGACCCTTCTTGACACGTTCGATAAAATTTAGGCTTTCAAGATCTAAGATTATTTTTGATGCTGCTTGCTGTGACTTATTAATCTCAGTAGCAATACTTGTGCTCGTAGCTTCTATAAATTCCCTGCCAGCTCCCTTAGTCAATAATTTGGCTAGAGTGACAATATATTCTAGTTTGATATGCCGCATATCATTTTTAATTACCTACGCCCATTTGGCTGAATGTAATAATGTTAATGTCGGTGGGTTTCTTCAATTCTCCAGTTCTGTGTCCCACAATGTACTCGATTCCAACCTTATCCGCGGCATCGATTAAGCGTTGAGTTATGATGCCATCCATTACCAGTATTTTCCCACCCTCTGCCGTGTCAAGCTTCTTAACTATATCAGAAACAGGTATTTTTAATAGCGTTTTCATAGAATTGTCTAATACTACAGCTTCCAGGGTTTCGTTGATCTGCGGAAATACCTCTTTCACTGTTGACAAAATTTCAGGGTTATTTTCGATCATTTGCTTAGTTTTTTCGTCATGATTGTGTGGGCGGCTATATTCGCTATCGCGAGGCTCATATTTCGATTGTTGCTTTCTATCTGATTTCTGATATTGATGATGCACGGTTGCTTGTTGATCCTGAGCTGGTTCCACTATTTCTTTGAGTATTTCCGTAATCTCTAAGGGAGTGCATTCTTCTACCTCCTTCCCAGGAGGTGCTCTGAGTACCTTGTGAATATTAACGAGACCGTGTAATTCTTTTAAAATGAGATCCGCAGCCCTGTCCCCATCTAAGAATGCGATGACTTTCTTACCTGAGGTTAATTTGGTAACACTTTCGTCGATCTTGGCTCCCTCAATGGCTATTGCATTGTCAAAGCCTGCACGTAGCAGATTGATTACGTCCGCTCTACCTTCAACTAAAATTATGAGTGGTGATTCAAACACTCCAGTACCACAGGCGAGTTGGGCGTTACCAAACGTTGTTAGTTTGCCGGGCTTACTAGCATCATACACGTCTCTCAACATTTCTTCTCCTTCACTAATTGTTTTTGTTGCCCATTCTTGAACTATTTTTTTTGCTCGGTCAACGATGATTTTTTTCTTTATCGCTCTAATATCGTCAATTCCTACCAGTGAAAATTTAGCCTGGAACGGTCCGACCTTGTCTATACTTTCGATTGCTGCAGCGATTAATGCCGCTGTTGAGATATCCGTACTCATCGGAATCAATGCGTCACCCTTTGCCATATTCGACTTGCTATCGACATTCACTTCGATCCTTCCAACTTTCGATACTTTTTGTAGCTCGTTGAGATTCATTTCTGGACCCAATAAACCTTCAGTTTGACCAAAAATTGCGCCAATAATGTCTGCCTTTTCTACAAGTCCATCGACTTCAAATTTTAACTTAACATGATATTTAACTATACCAGTATTAGGCACTTTCTAACCCTCAAATTGAATAATACGAAGCTTAAGTGCGTTTGGTTGAATATAAGTGCTTTGAAATAGAGATGTGAATCGCCAATTGTCATTATTTTGGAGAAATCCATAACAGTACTGCTGATGCATTGATTTAATGGAGTGATGCACATAGTTCTATAATCTAAAGAAAGTCACCTCCGCCGAACACTAGTTACTTCCATCTGAAGAGCGACCATTTTGTTTATATTCGACACGTTGATGCAAAACAATCATCTGTGCTCCTTGACGTGTGCTGATCGAGTACTGTCCAGGCCGAATTGATGCTTGGTCTGAATTTTTGTTTCCGACTTGAATTCCTTCAAAAACGATACTTGCAAGATTATGTTACTATTAACAATAACAACAAAGTTTACCCCTTCCAAAATCGCACTTTCGATTTTGAAAAAAGATACTTTTTTCAAGAGGGGATATTTGTTTTATTCAAATATGGTCTCATTATGGTTAACCCGCCACTTCTGTACTGTGTTTTGTCTTCACTAGACGGATTATAAACAGTTCCTTGATAATGTTGGATCACTATAGCAAACTTGGAGATATGTGTCCACTGAAGGTTTGATGCCACTGGGATGAAACACATTTGATTTAATGTATGTTGGATGTCCAAGACAATAGATAGACTGGGATTGAAATCTGTCGTACTGCCCAATTTGATTTGATTAGAAAATAGGACAAAGGCGAGATCGAGAAGAGCTAGTGGATTAGTCCCATCTAAAATGCAAGTCTGTTAGTGGTTCAAACAGTTAAAGAATAATCTAAACTGCATATTTTGGTAATTAGCCAATGGAAAATTAAAACACTACAGATATCACCTAAGACGCAAAATTGGCCTACACTTATCACTCTGCAGCTGAGCACGGCGATTTATCTTATATTTGTACTATCTCCATAATACATGATGGCATAGAGTAAATGTCTCCCAGGTTCGTCTCGTGTTTAGAAAATTCATTTGCTATTTGTCCCACTTTCCGCCTCAGAGAG
Organism: Nitrososphaera sp.; assembly: GCA_038201105.1. Taxonomy (GTDB): domain Archaea; phylum Thermoproteota; class Nitrososphaeria; order Nitrososphaerales; family Nitrososphaeraceae; genus TA-21. Next base: position 42,109 of record JBBRRH010000011.1, read on the forward strand.
TATGAATTCCATGTTTGTCATAACATTCGAGATCCATTTGATTAACTTCAAAAAACCCTCCATGACTGGTATTTCGGTGGGTGAATAGAAGTGCAACGGGTAAATATGCCCTGATTACTGTGTCTGCAATCTGATCGACAATGTATCTAATCTAGATGACTTGTATAACGTAAGAAAAGATTAATTATGCGAATTTCGACTCTCCTATCATTAACAATGAGTGACTGGGACCTTTTGACTCCTGGGATTGGACTAACTTCCATAGGTATTGTGGGGGTTGGGATTTCACTTTCTGGCATAGCTAAAACTTTCATGGATGGGATGCATGCGGTCTCATTACTTACCTTATACATAGGATTGATACTCCTTGTTTCGGGGTTATTTAAAGACGGTTTTCCTTCATCGGGGAAGGCGAAGTCAGCAACGTTCATCACGCTTGGATTTCTCGTAACATTCGGATTTGCCGGAGCGATTACCATAGGTGCTCAAGTACCCAGTATTTTTGCATACATCGGACTGATGCTGATAATATCAATTCCTGCAACGGTGCTGTGTGTTGCTTCTTATAAAAGGACACCTTATTTCAAAGCTTTAGCAATAATTTTCATTGGTGCGGCAGTAGTTGGGGGGTCAACATTTTATGCATTTGGACTAGTCGCTCCCAAAATCCCTCAAGTAGAGAATGCCACGCTAATAAAGCCAGAAAGTACCACACCTGCGAAAAATATAACAAAATTGATAAATGCTACAATCCTTCCTGGGGCTTCTGCGCAAGGAAATCCAAGTTATGATCCTGGAAATGTAAAAGTGTCGAAGAATGGAGAAGGAGTACAATGGACCAATAAGGACAATGTCCCACATACGGTAACAAGTCTAAAAGACGATGGTAAAACATTCGATTCTTCTATCATTAAGCCAAATAGTACTTTTGTGTTAGATGCTTCGGGGCTAGCTACTAGCGAATACGCATATTTCTGTACATTACATCCGTATATGAAGGGTCTGCTTACCGTGACAAATTGAAATTCTCAGCTAAGACGATGTGTTAGTTCACATTCTAACTACCATTAATTGCGACAATCCCCTAGTAAGCCAGGTATTCATAATAAAGAATGGACTTAAAGATGACGGCATTCAGAATTGCAATGGTGATAATGATAAAACGGTACGTGATATAACTGTCATCTAGTAATGATGGAACAAAACTAGTTGTTACCAAGGGACAGCTAAATGCTCTAAAGAATCTTGCATTGTTTCACATGCCATATGAGGCATGTTCACTTCTGCTAGGAATTCCAAGTCATTACAAATTTCAAGTTAAGGAATTATACCATATGAGAAATGTAGACCTATCCGAGACTGCCTTCAAGATGGGACTGCCTGATCTCATTTCTGCATACAAGTACTCGTCAGAAAAGAAATTGAATGTTATCGGGGTTTTTCACTCACATTTTCTTGGAACTGCACCATCGAAAAAGGATTTGACATATATGGAATTGAATCCAGTTGTCTGGCTTATATACTCAGTGGACGACTGCAAATTTGGGGCATATAAAATGAATAGCACATTGGAAAAGGTCCTAATTAACATTGTCATGGAGTGAGTCTATCCGAATCACGTGGGAAAAGAACGACTTCCCGTATATTGTCGGAAGAAGTTAAGACCATCATTAACCTATCAAAGCCAATGCCACACCCTGAATGTGGAGGCATTCCCCAATCAAAGGCCCTCAAGTGATCTGAAAAACTCTCAGTGCTAAGACCTTGTTCCAGAAGTTTATTTCTCAAATTATTAGGATCATGTTCCCTTGTGCCGCCAGAAATTAATTCTAAGTATCCAAATTGCAAATCAAATGACTTTGAAAGATCCTTTCGCCCTTCGTGCTCTTGTATATAAAAAGGCTTCAGTTTTGTAGGCCAATCCTTTATGAAGTAAAATCCATTGTGTATTGTCCCTAGTGTCCTAAGCGCCGCGTCCGATAGATCGTCCCCAAACTCTAGCTGCTCACCACTGTGATTCAGTTCGTTCAAACATTCTTCATAAGATAATCTAGGAATGCCGCTTTCCTTGCTATTTCCATAGTAATAATTTGTGCTTTTGATATCTGATGGAAAAAGGGTTCGTAGACTCTCTATAGTAGACATAATTAGTTCTTCCACTATGTCCATTATCTCATTATAGTCAAGATAAGCAGCCTCAAGGTCTATACTAATGAATTCAGAAAGGTGCCTCACAGTATGGGAAGGCTCGGCTCTAAAGTAAGGTCCTACTTCAAAAACTCTTTCCAATCCTAAAGTAAGTTGTTCTTTGTATAATTGAGGACTTTGGGCAAGATACGCCTTTTTTTTAAAATAGTCTAGCTCAAACAGATTAGCCCCACCTTCTGTAGCAGAGCCAATTATCTTTGGTGTGTTCACCTCAATAAACATCCTTGATCTAAGAACATTCCGAATCACATTTACGGCCTCAGAACGAATTCTAAATATAGTCAGAACATGCTCATTTCTTAAATCAAGAGCTCTGCAGTCCAATCTCTTGTCCATAGAAGATTCGATTCTTCCTGTCGGATCTATTGGCAATGGGTGGACAGCTTTTCCATTTACTACAACATCATCCACAGCGATCTCTGCGGGTAGATTCTTCGCCTTAGTTTTACTTACAATTCCCTTTATCAATACTGAACTTTGTCTAGGAATCTCTCTTGTTCTTACAAGAACATCACCTGTGACTACACCCTGCACTGTGCCTGTAACATCCCTGACTTTAACGAACCCTATTTTTCCAATATCAGTAAAGTCCACGATCCAGCCTGCTACGCTGATTTTTTTGCCTAGGGGCTGTTCACCAAGACAAATGGCAAAAATTCTCTTGTGCTCACAATTAGACAATTTTTTACTCTTCTGATACCTGGACCATGAGTTCAATTTCCTTAATCTTTTCAGCAATCAGTTTTATTTTGTTAACTTTCTGCGATATTTTGGCATAGTCCTTATCAGAAATAGTTACTTGAGTAACCTTTTGACCTCCAGGTAACCAAATCATATTTGAATTCGAAATTCTTATTGGAAAAAAAAGATTTTCCAAGAATTTTCTGGGAGAAGAATCAGCTTCCATAATCCAAACCTTACCATGAAATTCTTTTTCTATAGTACCTGCCATCTTTTCGCTAGATCTTAGGAGAATAATGTCCGATGACCGAAAAAATAATACAAAGTCTTCTTCAACCTTTCTGGAATTGACCAGGGTCAGTTTATCTAACTCCTGATTTTTGCCTGAGAGTTTTGTGAGTCTGATGGATACCTCTACGTCTTCCTGTGTTAGCCGGCCGTTCTTTAATTTATTTTCACAAAGGGAACACAGAATGCCCGTCTTAGCATCGAATGAGCAAATAGGAGTTTTCATTAATGATTAAACACCGCATTCCCTCTATGGTTCCGTATCATTATATATCCTGTCCGAGAAAGACTCTCGTAAATATCAAAAAAATATCTTTAGGCATTAGATGCATTACCCATGAAATCTTTATACCCAATAAAAGTTTTATTCGTTCATTGAGTTATGAGACAAGCTCTTATCGTACACCGTAGTGACATTACTCTATTGGATCCACTGCTGACAGTTAAAGGTCTCAAAGCGTACTACTTTTCAAGGTCTAGCATTGTTAAAGCTGTCGACGATGTTTGCTTAGAAATATTACATAATGGATCTCTTGGACTTGCTGGTGAGTCGGGATGTGGCAAAACTACCCTGGGCACAGCACTGTTAAGATCAATTCCATCACCAGGTAGGATTGTGGAAGGATCGATTATTTTAGATGGGAAAGACATTTCCACAATCTCAGATCGGGATTTTGATAGATTGATCCGATGGAAGAAGATAGCAATGGTATTTCAGGGAGCCATGAATTCGCTCACGCCTGTATTTACGGTTGGTAAACAAATGAAAGAAATTTTGGATGAGCATCGATTCATGGGCAATGTCTCAAACGCTATTAGTGAGTCACTGAGTCAGGTTTTGCTTGATGACTCTATAGTTGGAAAGTATCCCCATGAATTAAGCGGAGGACAGAAGCAAAGAATAATCATCGCAATGGCATTGTTGCTAAAGCCTCAAATATTAATTGCTGATGAACCGACGACATCTTTGGATGTTATAGTGCAGGCTCAGATAATAAATCTCTTTAAGAGACTTAAGAAAACTGGCTTGTCCATAATATTTATTTCTCACGATTTGAGTGTGATTTCGGAATTAGCGGAAGCTGTAGGTATTATGTACGCCGGGCAACTAGTCGAACTGGGAAGTACGCGAGAGGTTTATTCAAATCCTAAGCATCCATATACACAAAAGCTCATTGCTACCATTCCACGAATCAAGGACAAAAATAATTCATTGCAATTTCTAAAAGGAAAACCACCTGATATGGCTGACTTACAAAAAGGATGTAGATTCCTTGACAGATGTTCCTTTGCTATGGAGATATGTAATAAAGATCCACCATTCTTTGAATACGAAAATGTCAAGGTTCGCTGTTGGTTGTATAAATGACCCCTATCAAAGTCACGTGTGACTTTTAATCCTGGACAAAAAACAAAATGAGGTGATTGAAATCCGGAGTTCATGAAATGTTATGACAATGGATACCTGGACATTTGTGCGATGAGTTTGATAATCGAGTCTCTAATTATGGTTAGTCTCTGGCGAGGAAATTTTGTCAATGGAAATTGAAACTTATTCCACCAGTACATTTATGCTTCCAGTTGTCAAACTAGTATAGTGATGATGCATTTTGAGATGCAAATAGATTCTTAGTTAAGCTAAACTACTAGAATATGCATCTACTATCATCGCGTTCTAGACACAGATAACAACGAGAGCAAATACGGCAGATACGATAAGAAGAAAATTCAAATCACAAGAATTTTAAAGTCCCCCAATTAAATAACGCAGCATGAAAGTTACGGTTTCAGCAATAAAGGCGGATATCGGATCTATAGGTGGACATACACGCCCCAGTGATGAATTATTGGATAGTGTAAAGAAGACTGTAAAAGAATATGCTCAGAATCTCTATGACTATTATGTTGGTTTCACAGGAGATGATATCCACATAATAATGAGTCACGCAAAGGGAGCTGACAATAAAGAAATTCATAAACTTGCTTGGGATGCGTTTACCGAAGCAACTAAAATTGCAAAAGCACAAGGACTCTACGGCGCAGGTCAAGATTTGTTGAAGGATGCCTTCTCTGGAAATGTGAAGGGAATGGGGCCAGGTGTAGCCGAAATCGAAATGGAAGAAAGACCTAGTGAAGTATTCAGTATCTTCGCAGCTGACAAGACTGAACCAGGCGCATTTAATTTTCCTTTCTGGCGGATGTTTGTTGATGCAAGAAGTAGTACCGGTCTTCTAATTAACGAAAGTTTGGCAGAGGGTGTGTTGTTCAGAATTATGGATGTAATGTCTGGAAAGGTAGCTGATTTGAAAATGTGGCAAGATAAGCCTGAATTGGAAGCAGCACTGATGTACCCTGGTCGATACGTTGTCCATTCGGTCTTCTCATATGATGGTGAACAGATTCTATCTGCGTCAACTGACAGATTACACAACATAGCAGGAACGTATGTTGGGAAGGACGATCCAATTGCCATAGTCCGTACTCAGAAGAATTTTCCAGCTACGGAAGAGGCAGGCAGCGCGTTTAATGAACCTCATTTTGTCGCTGGAAACACGAGAGGAAGCCATCACATGCCCTTGATGCCGGTGAAAGTTAATTCCTCTGCAAGTATTAATTATTCGATTCCAATAGTTTCATGCCTTGTCTTTAGTATGCATAATGGCATCTTCACTGGACCTCATGATGGTTTTGGTACTGTTGATTGGGATCTTCAACGGATGAGGGCTGCGGAGAGGGCAATGATCATGCGAAATCAAGGGTTTGTGCATCCTGCTACTCTGGTACCAGATGAGTTGGAATACAACAAAGGATATGAAGCAAGAATGGCAAAGCTTAACAATAAATTTAAAGAATTGTAAATTTCTTAAAAAGCGTTATCATGAAACCATTTTCCAGACCGCTCATAATTAATTTAAAAAACTATCTTGAAATTGGTGGTAACGATTCAATAAAATTTGCAAGGAAAGCAACTGGTGTCCAGAAAAAATATGACGTAGATATTATCATTTCCCCTCCACTTAGCAGCTTACTTGCAGTTTCAAACATCACCAAGTTGCCAGTTGTGTCACAACATGTGGACGACGAATCTGTAGGTCCCTCTACTGGTTTCATTGTACCCGAGATCATCAAGTCCTGTGGAGCTGTCGGATCAATAATAAATCATAGCGAACACAAAATTGATTTGCTGACCGTCAAAAACCTTATCAAACGCCTTAGAGGACTCGATTTGATATCAATTGTCTGTGCCGCTGATGTAGGAGAAGTCAATAAGATTTCAGCCTTTTCTCCTGACTATATCGCAATAGAACCCCCAGAACTAATCGGAAAGGGCATAGCAGTCTCTAAGGCAAATCCATCAATAATATCTGGGTCAGTTAAGGCAGTACGAAATAATTCTACCACCACTAGAGTACTCTGTGGTGCTGGTATAGTAAATAAAAGCGATGTTACAAAAGCTCTGGAACTAGGCGCCGATGGCATACTTGTTGCAAGTGGAATAATTAAATCATCATCATGGTATCATAAGATTGAAGAATTATCATCAGCATTTGTTTAATGCTTCAAATTATTTTAGTCCTTGTTTAGTGAATCAATTAGACGCCTATTTCCATTGCAATCATTACAATTTTCTTTCCGTCACTCGTTAATCTATTAAAGACCTTGTTTTTAACAGTTTTTCGTTCTACCAGCCTTTTCTGTGCCTTTAAAAGTAATTTGTGTCCGTATCCATATGCTCCTAACTTTGTCAACAATTCTCTCGTGGCATATTCCCTTCCCCGACCTATAGTCTTGAGCAGCTTGACTAAAGCTTTTTCCTCCACCAATATTTTGACTAATCTTGCATCTTTCATACCTTAGTTCTAAATGTATATTATATAATCGTTGTACGTTATTGGAAACGTGGTTACTAGTAATATTACATTATGTAATGAAGTTGAACTTATATAACACCTGTGATATCTGGAAGGACCAAATATTACTTCGATTCTGTTGCTAAATTAAGAGTCGCATCTTAATCTAGGAACGTTATCTCTTGGCTCCATATTTTATCCAAATTAGGATTATTGTATTTAACTAAACAGATGGAAATTTTATCCTGGACAATACCACGAAGTTCTTTCCTAGATTTTAAAATAATATGAGACCATCAAAAATGACCCAAAGATAATGAAAAGTTTTTACTTGATGAAAAATACACTGGCGTTACTAATTAATCTCACATTCATCACTTCAATTCTTATTATTTGAGATGACTGCTGCGTCTAGTTTTTCAATAAATGTTTTCATCCTCTCTTTAGGTATTACTGCCCCACAAGCCCTATCATGACCGCCACCGCTCCCTCCAAGATCAGAGGATATTGCGTTAACAGCCCTCCCCAGATGTACCATGCATTCTTTTGAACCTCTTATTGATATAATGTAGGAATTTATGTCCGCTTTGAACCTGTAGACTAGGGCCACCGTTTTCCCGGATAAGCCTAAGACAAAATTGACAATCAGGCTAGAAGACAATTCAACGTTACTTTCGAGATATGCAAGATTATTTCCAATTGATATACTATCTTCAATAGACTTTACTGCATTGGAAATTTTTTGCGCGTATTTTTTGGCCCTATCAAAACCTTCCTCTATATCATGAGGATATTTCATATCCGATAGCTTTTCAATTATAGCTGATAAGAATTCTGTTTCATGCTGACCCGAAGAGATCATATACGATAAAGCTGATGCTTCGAGCATCAGAAATTGTCTATCATATTTCGAAACTATTGTGGAAGCTTTAGGTTTTGTTTCCATATAATCGGTAATGGCTCCTGCAGCGGCAAGGAAAGCCGCATGTGGCTTAAGTTTTTTTCTATATTTGTAGTATATTTGGACACTTGTACATTCATCAACGCTATGAATGAGCTTAACGCCAATTTCCTTTAATTGCGACTTCGTTTCCAATCCGAGGTCATGATGATCAATATAGGTAACTTTGCATCCATATGACATTATTTTTTTAATAATGTTAACAAAAACAGTTTCGTTCTTTTTACTTAAGCCGAGATCGCATAAAAAAATATGATTGTATGCAGACTGAGGATCTCCCATTTCGTTTAGAACAGTTTCTAGAACCTTAATGAAGTTTGCATAGTCCACTAAGATGACTGAACTAACCTTGAAAGCAGCCTTGATCAAAGCTGCGGAAGATAGTCCATCAACGTCTTCTTTATGAGAAAGACAAAGTATTTTAGACATAGTATTGTCAAGACTTTGAATATATGCACTTATTTTAAGCATATCCACAGCATTGAAAAATAGTGGATTGATTGTAGATTTAAAAAATCGAAAAAATTTGTACAAGCGAAGATTTATATTTTAATCGTGCAAGAGATTCGTAAGAACGTAACCTTATTGGCGGCGTCGAAGATGATTTTGGTCATGGGGCCAACTTATGATTCATCGACCTCCGGTTGCGCTCATAATATGGAGATTCGATAAAAGAATTGAATCTGACGTTGGTTACATAACCCGCACAATACATGGTCATCCGGCCGTACTTCCTATTATGAAATTTGGATCGACTCCGGTTGATCCTGCCGGACCCGACTGCTATCAGAGTGAGATTAAGCCATGCGAGTTAACGTAGCAATACGTGGCGCACGGCTCAGTAACACGTAGTCAACATGCCCAGAGGACGTGGATAACCTCGGGAAACTGAGTCTAAACCGCGATAAGTGAGGATTTCTGGAATGGTTCCTGACTAAAATCTATATGGCCTCTGGATTGGACTGCGGCCGATCAGGCTGTTGGTGAGGTAATGGCCCACCAAACCTGTAACCGGTACGGGCTCTGAGAGGAGGAGCCCGGAGATGGGCACTGAGACAAGGGCCCAGGCCCTATGGGGC
>JBBRRH010000012.1:0-49745 GCA_038201105.1 Nitrososphaera sp.
GTACCAATAGTAGTAATAACAGCAGCAGAGCACCAATAAAAGTAATAACCATAGCACAACGATAGCAATAGTATCTCTAGTCCAACCGGTTGGAATTTTTTATAAATCACTCTTGAGAAATCTTAACCAGTACAGTCATGGCGAGATAGCAGCGAACCAAAAACACGAGTAATGAAAAAGAGTGGTGTTTTTTAACAACACGTCGCTGACTTGATAAATCCTGTCAATGCATTAAGCTGGTAGATAATTTCTATTAAAGATGATAAGCTTTAATGAAATGCTTATAAAGAGTTCTCATCTAAGCGTTCCTAAACTAATTGTTCAAGATGCTTCTAATGGGAGAACGCTTACAAGATGATAAATTTTGATTCCGTCATAGCGCAGCTTGGATTTACTCCAAGGTATACTACCCATCCAGTCTTTGCTGACGTATTCACTGCTATGATTGTAGCAGCACTTATTGCCATAGGATTGAATTTTGCATTTTCTATGTTGAGGAAAAAAACGACAGACATCCAAAAGATGAATGCCGTAATGAAAGAAACAACCGAATGGCGAAAACAGTATATGGCGGCCGTCAAGAAACAGGACAAACCCAGAATTGAGGAACTACGAAAGAAACAAGCATACGTGAACAAGATGAGTATGGAACTCCAGCAACAACAGATGAGACCAATGTTAATCTACATGATCCCTTCATTTTTGCTATGGATATTGGTATTTCCGACAGTATTTGGCCAGATTGTAGCAGTTTCTCCTCTCATAATTCCCTGGATAATGTGCAATGATGAAAATGTCCATAATGACGACCTGCCGCTGCCGACAGATCCATCTCAGCATAAAGGCCCATGCCGAATCCCTGGTCAAGTATATCTCTGGGGTTGGTTTTTAATTGTCAATTTTGCATTCAGCGGCATAATATCCAAAGTTACAAAAACATCCATGCCAAGCTTTACCTAAATTGCATCATATTACTTCAAGGAACAGCATTGATATGATATCATTCTTTACAAGTTTCAAAGTTATTGAACCAATTTCGTATAATTTGATAGCGTAGTTTCCTGTCACTAGTAAAGAGCAAATATTTATGACAATTTGAATCTCCAGTTCATCTCTGTTCCTACAGATATACCTATTCTTGGGGCAGCCAATATTCTTCTTGGTGTTTTACCATTCTCTATATGCAATGAGCATGCGCAATCGGTCAGATCCAAACCGTTATGCGATTTGTCAATAAGAAGAGCCCTAGTGAGTTTACCTGGCCCATTAGCCACATCCCCAATATTCTTTAAATTTCTATGTACCATCATCTTGTTTATGCCTTCTATTGGCAATATTGACCGTATCAATACCACACCTGCTTTCTTAGTTTTTGAGCGAGCCGACACATTCATGCAATGATACATCCCATAAATGAAGTATATGTATGACAAACCACATCTTTCAAACATTATTGAATTACGTGGGGTGGAGCCATGAAATGCATGACTTGCAGGATCATCCTCTCCTCCGTATGCTTCAGTTTCCGTTATTATGCCTACAAGCCTTTCTTGATCTCGAGAATTCCCCGCTAGAAGCCTCACTAATTTTTTCCCGAGAAGATCTCTTGCAACGACTGAAGTATCACGTTCATAAAATGGCCTTTGAGGACATGTAATACCAATCGACAAAGGGTCCAAGATAGGTAAACTACTTACAAAATATAAACTGTCCTCCACTACCCTTGAATAGTACTAGGATAATAGAGACATTATGGAGATGTCCCTTTCTGATAAGGAGAGCCCTTTCTGACATTTTACGCCTCTCCAATTTGAATCTCCTCAGGAGGATTGCTTGTGAAAAATGTGGAAAACGATTTGCGAAAATTGAGAACTACATGCAACATTTTCAGATTGTGCATGAAGATGAAATGTATGAATGCAAACAATGCAATATGAAAATAAGCGGCATGGAACAAATGCGAAAACATATTTGGGCAAATCATCGATACTCAAAAAGAATCTGACATACAATACAAATGTTCTCCAACCCTTGTGCAACGTTTCATTTATTCCCTTCATGATTAAACAATAAAATAACCTTGCGTCAAATCTTATTACATGAAAACCTGTCTCAAATGTGGAAAACAGTTTGACGAGAATGCAATTGAAGATTCTGATTCGGCAAAGTATCCATCATGTAATTCATGTTGGAAAGAATGGACTACTTATGCTGTTATCGTGATCAATGAGATGCGTTTGGACATGTCCCTTCCTGAACATAGGAAGGCGCTACGGAAATACGAGCGAATATTCTTCGGCCTCGAAAAAGGAGAAGAAATAAAGAAGAACCCCGACGAAGGGAGCATTGTCAACTAGAGATTTGCATAGCAAGTTTAAGTTTCCGGGGTAGCATTTTTATTGACTCATTGGGATGGGGTCTTAAAAAAATGGCTTCCTTTACGCAAATCATGATTTTCTCCCGGTCTTCTTTCTGAAGCAGATAGTACGCATTCAAAAACCTTTCCGAATATTTACGAATGAAATTCTTATCATTTAGGAAAGCCTCACAATACGTTACCATGAGCAGTGTTAGAACACTTGATTCTACCTCGCACATTGCTCTAATCCAAGATCCAAGTAACTCGACCATTTTGTGGGGTTCTATTAATGATGTGCAACTGAATGCACGGGATATACTTTCTAGTCTTTCTGTCTCTGCCATAGATATCAATTCCTTAACTTTTCTTCTAGCTAAGGATAGCCTGAGAAATTCTGGTAGATTTGCCATAATAAAAAGCAGTCTTTCAATATCCTCGTCATTTGCAAGCATGTGATTTATCATCAAATTCCCCGAACTAAAGGATTGCTTCCTATTCTATTCAAATAATCGCGTTATTTCACTCATGCTACCATTATTCCCTCCAATCGATCTTGGTAGAAAACAAAGTAATTTATACAGATTGATAATGGATTATCCGTTTTACAGATGATAACCCAATCAATTGTATAGACATTTATAGAGCGCGATATACCTCTGGAAGACACAATTAATGAAGTGCTAGAAATCATGATTTCAATTTATTTACTTTTTTTTAATAATCCCTGCTTATCCTTATATTAGTTTGTGAGGATGATTCTATCATGTCTTGTACTGTAGCTGTCGGTGGTTTCTTCGGTGACGAAGGAAAGGGTAAGATTATAGCTTATTTATCAATTAAGGACTCCACTGCAATAGCAGTGAGAGGTGGCGTAGGCGCAAATGCAGGTCATACGTTTGTTTACCGCGATCATACCTACAAGGTACGGATGCTGCCAAGTGCCATCTTAAATCAATCGACAAGATTACTTCTGGGAGCAGGGGTGTTGGTCACACCTAGCATCTTGATTGAGGAAATTCAAAAATATTCAACTAGCAATAGGACGCTTGTTGACAATCAATGTGGCATTATTGAAGAAGCACACATGTTGAGAGACAGTACGTCAGACTATCTTAAGAACATTGTTGGAACAACTGGTACTGGTACTGGTCCTGCCAACTCAGATAGAGCACTTCGTACACTGAAATTGGCAAGGGAAGTCCCAGAATTATCACCGTATCTTGGCGACGTCAGCAGCATAGTAAATGAAGCCCTTGATGAAAAAAGCTCAGTGCTTGTAGAGGGAACGCAAGGTACTTATCTGTCCCTTTATCACGGAGGTTATCCCTACGTTACTTCAAAGGATGTTACTGCATCAGGTATTTGTTCTGATGTTGGGATAGGTCCAAAGAGTGTCGACGAAGTCCTTGTGGTCTTTAAGTCTTTTGTAACTAGAGTAGGAGCTGGTCCCCTACTAAATGAAGTTACCCCTGAAGAAGCGGTAGCACGTGGGTGGACAGAGTACGGAAGTGTAACTGGTAGACAAAGGAGATCCTCATCCTTTAATATGGATTTGGCCAAAAAGTCAGTCAAGATAAATAGTGCAACGCAGCTAGCAATTACTAAAATGGATGTTTTATTTCCTCTATGTGCCGGCGTAAGAGAATTTTCAAAACTTACTGATGACGCTATGAAATTCATTCAATGGATTGAGGATGAAACCGGTGTAAAAGTTGTCCTGATAGGAACAGGAGCTGATATATTTGACATCATAGATCTTCGCGAGATCCGTTAAATCCATCCTACATGAGCCCTGACTGAAAATTGTGAGAAGATAGTTTTAGGGTTGATGTAATTGCTATACAATTTTTTGCCTAGTTAATTTTGTCTGCAGGCAATAAGTTAAACCGCCCTATGTCCAGAATCATTGCTAATTCGCAGGAATAACGTCTCAAAGTGAAATATCACATAAACTCACGGCCAGAAACTGTTTGGTCACTGATTGTCGTCGGAGGATATTAATAATCTTAACAAAGAACGATAGACTGTTGCAATCCCGCGCGCCATGCTATATAGAAATTTCAACGATTCAAGATTTTGGAAGGTTAGTATGTGCTTTTGAACGGACTCCCCTTCTCACATTTTCTTTTAATAGGAACGAAGAGCACCTGCTCGCCACGCAGATGGATTTTATCAGTAACATTCCCCTTATTTACTTCGTAAAACATCCAAAAGACGGTCAATTTCTTGCCTATAGGCATAGCGGTGGAGCAGAAGAGGTAATAGTGGTAGATTCCATTTTGAATCCAGCCTACATATATTCACCTATCATATCTATAGAAAAATTCCCCAAAGCATTTTCTCGAACTGCAAGGATAGCGAAGAATACCGGATATGTTCCGATAAAATTAAAGGATCTCTCTAGCCTAGTGAAAGTTGCCTCGTACAGAATGAATTATGATGAATCGCCTTTACCTTTGTTTGTTTTCAAGTCAAAGGCAAGTCATGTAATTGGCACAGCTGTTACACTTGGGGAGTCTGACAGTATCGCATATTTCTATTATGTTACTAGTGTAGAGGAGCCACTTAGTTCATTCATAAAATATTCTAGCCAGAAAACTGAGCAACCGACTTTTTCGAACAACATACATGAACACGGCTCAATCTACATAAAGCTCGTACGACTTGCAAGCACTAATCCGTTGGTGACAATTTATGAATAGAACAACTTTGTCCTATGCACGTCGTATAAAAAAAAGTTCAGATGCAAAAAAAAGCAGCATGGTCCTTGCCCTCGACTCGCACTACCCGAATGACAAACAAATCAAAACTATTGAAAAAATCTTGGATAGATTAGAAGCATACATTTGTGCTATCAAAGTCAATTTCCATATTCTTTTATCCTTTTCTAGAGAACAGGTGAAAGCGCTTAATGAACTAGCCCATTCCTACGGGTTGCAATCAATTGCAGACATAAAACTCAATGACATTGGTTCTACTAACTTCGAGGCCGTCTCGCGTCTCGAATCCATGGAATTTGACTGCATAATAGCTAACCCCGTAATGGGAAAAGAGGGTCTATTCTCACTGGTAAAATTCGCACACAGGTTGAAAATGGGGATAATCTCGGTGATATACATGAGTACACCCTATGCTCACCAGAGTTACGGTTTGAATGTAATAGTCAATGGGAAAAAAAATCTATGCCAAACTATGCCATTATATAAGATATTTCTGAATTATTCAAATATAAGTAAGGTTGATGGATTAGTAGTTGGGGCTAATCAAGCTCAAATCATAAGAGCAGTATCAACAATTTCGCTCATCCCGATTTATTCTCCTGGCGTTGGAATTCAAGGTGGAGATGCAAAAAAGGCTATCAAAAATGGATCTAAATATATAATTGTTGGACGTTCTGTACTTGAATCATCTGATCCTGTTACCATGATAAGTAAAATGCGTAACATCAGTAATGAATTATCTTCAAAAGCTCACCTTCTAAGAAATCCTTAACTGATTCTAGAGACTTCTTAGTATTGCCATATGAAATAAGGTCAAACGGCTTGTTAAGATCCTTCCAACAATATCCTATATGCTCGTATGATAGCAAAATGTCCGTAACTTCAGTTGTGCCAAGAAAGTATGTTACTTTTTTGGATATTGTTATTTTATTTCTCCTATAAGAATATGTAATCGTATATTTGAACCGTGGGAGGAATCTGAAGCAGGATATCCCTGTTTCCTCTCTCAATTCTCTTGCTGCGGCCTGCATCTCTGTCTCGCCGGCTTCAATATTTCCTTTGGGAAAATCCCAATGTCCTGCACTGTGAAGTAAAAAGAGAATTTTACTGCTATGTACATCTGAAACGTTAGTCGTTAGAATTATTCCAGCAGATTTCTCGTCAAACAAATTCCTCATCAATAACTATTATGTTATCTAGTCCTCATATTCTTCGGAGCTGATGCCTTCAAATTTATTCTGATTCTTTGGAAAATATCCATGAATAGTAAACCACTCCGAATTCGAAATCCATTTACTACAGAACCATGTTTTAGTTTTTGAATCATAATCTTCATGTTCTGACAAGGCAATTTAATGAGCTAGCCTGCAGGTATTTTTCTGTTTTGTTTCTGCCGAAATAGATTTGAGTTTAGCTCATTTTCCATATCGTCTAAGACGGCTTTGGTACGTCCTGATCGCCCTCATGAGGTCAATTTTCCTAAATTCTGGCCAGAATACATCCATAAAGACTAGTTCACTGTATGCACTTTGCCAAATTAAGAACCCTGAAAGCCTTTTTTCACCTGACGTTCTCAAAATCAAATCAGGCTCTGACTGCGGAAGATGGGAAGTGTAAAGGCATGACTCTATGAGTCGTTCATCGATATCTGAAACATCAATGCTCCCTAACTTGACCATCCCGGATATCTTTTTTATGGCATCCACCAGCTCCTGTTGACCTCCATATGCGATAGCAATATTAAGAAACATGGAATCGTACTCTTCGGTCGTCTTTTCTAACTTTGAGAGTATATCCCTTAAAGATGACGGAAGCACTTCAATATTACCTATCCCTTTGACTTTCATGTGGCGCTCATGAATACGAGAATCTCTGTACAATTTTTCGAGTTTCCGTTCCAGTAGTGAATAAATATTATCTATTTCAGTCTCGTCTCGAGTTAAATTCTCTGTCGAGAGTACGAATAGAGTAGTTATTTTTATCCGGAGATCATGAATCCAGTTGAGAAGTTCCTCTGCTTTGTCTGCACCACTATTATGTCCTCCTCTGGTGGCCCATAAATGATATTTCGCCCATCTTCTGTTACCATCTAGGATTATAGCAATGTGATTAGGTAGCGGCTCCTTCTTAATTTGGGACTCAAGTTTACGTTCGTAAAGACCGTAAAATGAATTTTTCTTCAATAGATTGATTATGGTCATATCTAATTATGCGTGTCCAGGTAGCGAAGACCATTACATTAGATGACTTAATGCTTTAACTCTTCCCCGCCTTTTTTATTTCTAAAATATTGGAATAAGAATGTTGCCGCTACTAAGGTGATAGCCAATCCCACTAGCAATGAAGAAATCAGATTGAATGGGCTAGCCCCTTCTGTCAGGACTGATGTAAATTGAACAACTGGGATATAGATCAATCCTAATACCACTAACCTTAACATGTCTGACATGATTCGAATGCTTCCCTTAAACCAATTGCTCAGAAGCATTCCACCAAATATTGTTGCGATTCCAATCCAGAGAAGGGTTATTGTGCCGTGAACGAAGCTTCCCACTACGAGTCTGTTAGTTATGAGTTTAGTCATGGCAACATTAGAATCGATTAAACCAGATGGAATGCTAGATAGTCCATTAAAAATTGCAACAAGTATGATCATTATTCCTGCAAAAGTGGAAAAGATACGTATGAAACTTGAAGGTGTCGGCCTACTCAAGGATCCCAACGCTTTGTCTATGTCAAAAGCTCTCATCACAAACGCTGCTCCCAGGATGCTTAGGACGATCGCAAGTGCCTCTCTAGTAAATCCAAAAACAGTAGCCAGACCGCTAGCAATAAGTAATGCTCCTGGTACTCCCAGGAAAAATTTTGAATATCTAGAGTCGTAGACCAACATCTTTATGTAACGTCCCAAGACAGCGTAAGAATATTCAACACTTCTACTATGCCTAATTATAATTCGTTGAATAGAAATAACGGGCACGATGGTTTGTATTATGGGAATTACTGTTTCATCATCTTCACCATCTGAAACAATGACAACACCTTCTGCTTTGAATTGTGAAATTATCTGACGAAATTCTAAAATAATCTTCTCGTCAGCTTCTATTCCGCGATTATATCTTCCTCCCACTATCGCTACTTCTGATTCATATCCCTTAGTTACTAATTCTTCGAAAAGTTTAACAGCGCCAAAAATGGCATTAGCGTCTGCATCTTCTGGATCTTCTATGGCAAGCCTGATTCCGGCATCGATGCATTTATCCCTTCCCAACACAGGGGTCTGGATGCCACCCTTTGATCCAATATCATTATCCCTATCGATACAAACTACTAGCACTTTATGATACGTACTTGATTGGGGAAACTCAAGTTTAGCCTTGTCACCAAAATTTCCAAATTCCTTGGGCAACCCAGTATACTCAATCAAACGCTTAACATGCTAATTAAGTTAATGGTTTAGATTCCCGGACGATTTATATAAAACGAAAAAAGGTATCGAAGATCGAAATTCACTTTTATTGAATTTAACAGAAGTTTTTTCAATGATATGTGTATAAGAATACATATTGATATTCAAAGGAGAAAATTCTGTAGATGAGGATAACGACATCTATGCTTTAAAATCAACGTACTATCAAGGTTCCCTTATGGTTAATTTATGTGATATTGAATTGGTTGGGAAGAATTTGAATCATAATGGGGTAGCGATAAATATAACAAAAGAATATTGGCAGGAAAGACTAGTTAGGAGCGAAGAGGCTGAAGACTTGCTCAAGAAGTGTAGTATAGCAAATCTTGCAGGAAAGAGCATAATAGACAAGGCCATCAGAATACGACTTGCAAATCCTAAGAGTGTCAAGCAATTTTCAGGCATTCCCTTTCTAATGCTGTTCAGATTCACCTAGACTTACAATACAAATAATAAATAATCATTTTGATCATAGACTGCACGGCATTTACGGTTTGTTCGAAATCGGTATTCAATAGCTCCAAGGTGGATGAATCCATCTGCAATAGAATCAAGAAATGATGCTAGGGGTACATTAATAGTGTATACATTGGGATCACATGATCGACTAATGGATTTTGGAAAGACAATTAAGGTACCACATGAGAGAATTGCAATTCTAATAGGGTCGAACGGTTCTGTCAAGAAGGAATTAGAACTTCGATGTAATGTTATAATAAAAATTGAAGGTGAAACAGGTAATATTGAGATAATTCCAGCGTGCGAGAGCGGGTTTGACGATAAATCCCTCCAGACGATTGAGGTAATAGAGGCGATCTCACACGGTTTTTCTCCAATGGTAGCCTTTAGACTCTTTAACGAAGATATTGTGCTCCTAATTATCGACCTGCGGGACACAGTTTATAAATCTTCAAACGCTATAACTAGACTAAAAGGCAGAATCATTGGCGCGAATGGGAAGTCAAGAAAAACTATAGAAGAACTAAGCGGTGCTTCAATCTCAGTATACGGTCACACAGTAAGCTTTATCGGTACTTATGAAGAAACTATTCTTGCCAACGATGCCGTTCTCTTACTCCTTAAAGGCAGATCCCATAAGGTTGTGTATGAAATGTTACAAAACGCAAGGCGAAAAGCAAAAATTGAAAGACTAAAACTCTGGATGAGCTGAATATTTTTTATCAGTGTGGTCTATCTAAGGCCTTTCTAATGATCATTAGTAATAATTTTCGAAAAATGAAGGCGCATTTAATCTCGACTCATGTCGATGCACGAGCGGAGTCAACCCTCATGTCGTTGAGTTGAATCCCATAAAGTATTTCTGAATAAATTGTCAAGGGCGCCGACTAGCAAATCATCGATTTATCAAATTTGTTCTCATGAGCAGATGATAGAAAATTTATTTATATATAATCGATGTTTGGGTAGTATAATTTGAAGTTTTTTATGAGCACGTCTCTTTTTAGTAGGGATTAATTTCTCGCCTATTTGTAGTCGTCGTGTTTATTTTTTAATGGTGTCTGGTTAATGTTAAGACAAAGGTCGGCGAAGCATTCTGTAAAAGCACTTAGGAGTCATATGTATACATCCAGGTCAGCGGTCAAAAAAAATAGACATTTAGGCCGTGCTTAGACATTTGATATACAAAATGGATCCCCAAAAAAACTTGGACAGGACTATCGAACACTGCCCCATCGACGTGAAAGATTATTCCTAATATTAAATTGATCAATTATTTTGCCGACGAGGTGATCGACCATGTCTTGTAATGACGTGGGTTTGTGATAGAAACCTGGCATCGCTGGCAGGATCACAGCACCCGCTTCTGCAAGCTTAAGCATATTTTGTAAGTGAATTCTCGACAGAGGAGTCTCCCTAGGTACCACCACTAAGAGTCTTGATTCTTTTAAAGTCACTGCTGCTGCCCTAGAAATCAAAGTTTCGTCATATCCATTTGCAATGCTCGCAAGCGTCTTCATGCTACAGGGTACTATTATCATCCCACTATGAAGAAAAGATCCACTTGAAATTGGTGCCGCTAAGCTATCATTCCCATATAATGCTGTGGCAAGAGAGCGTACGTATTCAATTGTTTTGTCAGTTTCAATTTCAATGTTCTTTTCTCCCCACTGACTTAGAACTACATGAGTTTCAATTTTCATTGAATGCAGAATTTCAAGAGTTCTCAATCCGTATATGACGCCCGACGCACCCGATATCCCTACGACAAGTCTCAAGTAACTTTTTTCATCTTCCATAAGCCAAACTCGAATAACAAGATCACCCTATTCTTATTTAAATTGACACAAACCACATTCACAATTTCAAGGGTGAATAATCAAACAAACTAAGCTGATAATATGTCTAAACGTAGGATCTTGTAGTACAAACAAGCGTTTATCACCCATCTTCAAGTGGGATACCAATTCTTCACTGTTGTTATAATTGAGTACAGATTCATACGAGTGAGTTCACGGATAGTCCGGTAATGTATTTCCCAATTTCGTCGGGATTTTTTAAGATGCTACTTCTCCAAAGCATGGAAATACATATGATATAGAAGCAGATGGATTCAACGCTTGCTAAAGATTTATGAAGTTCATTAATATTTCCAATCGGTTACTTTTGAGTTCAAACATTAAAAATAGTATTGACTAATCCGGTACCGTAACGTGTCTGCCTCCATTAAATGCATTTTTAGGGCGCTAATAGATTGGGACTCGAGATATTTATCAAATGAAATTCACTCGCTCTAAAAGAAATGGTGCTTTGACTGCTAATCTCATTCCTAGTAACAATGTCTTTTTACGGAACTCCTAATAAAATAACTACTAGCGATGAAATCCAGCATTTCAACAATATTTTATGTTTCAGACTGAATGATTATCAATATTTATAATCAATCAACAATATTATGATTTAGCCGATGTTAACAGTATTTGGTACAATAGCACTTGACACAACTAGGACACCTGATGCTACCGTAAATAGAATCCTAGGTGGCGCAGCAACCTTTGCGGCATTATCAGCGCGATATTACACGTCTACTTCAATTGTAGGAATTGTTGGGGATGATTTTCCTCCAGAATATAGTGAGTTGCTTGACCAGAGAGTGGATACTCTTGGAATTGTCACTAAATCAGACGCGAAGTCTTTTCACTATGACTCTTCATTCGATCATGATCTCTCGCATAGAACAACTAACAAAACCGAGCTCAATGTGATATCAGGATACGAGCCACAAATACCGGAGCAATACGTTGATTCGGATTATGTTTATCTTGCAAATAATGATCCTGTCCAAAATATAAAAATGATGGCTTTGTTTTCTGGCCCAAAATTAACTGTATGCGACACAATTGATTTTTGGATACTGAATAAGAAGAATAGCGTTATAGAGATGATGAGTAGGTCAGACGGGGTAATAATAAATGATCAAGAAGCAAGATTGCTCTGTAATGAAAATAATCTTTTAAAATGCGGAAGAAACTTACTTTCGATGGGACCCTTGTTTGCAGTGATTAAGAAGGGTGAAAATGGAGCTATTCTATTTCACGAAAAAGAGATTTATCCTTTCCCAGCTTTTCCCACCGAATTGATTAGGGACCCTACCGGTGCAGGCGATTCTTTTGCTGGTGCATTTGTGGGTTACCTTGCCAAGAATAACAAAATGGGCATCAGGTCTTTGAAAAAAGCTGTACTCCACGGGAATGTGATGGGATCTTTTGCTATTGAAGATTTTGGAGTCACGAGACTTGTAAATATAAAAAGGAGAGAGATACTTGGCAGATATTCAAGATATGCTCAATTGTTGAGGTTATAGTTAACAGGGAAAAATCCATTTATGAATTGGGAGGGTTGGCAAGCAAAGAGAAGGCATAATTACATGCTCAGCATAATGTTTAATTTAACCTCGGAATTTGGTGATTACCATGAAGGAGAACACTGAAAAAATCATCAAATCCCTCGTTTTGGAACTTGATCTCTCAGAAGACGAAGCATTGGTTTTCTTATACATAACAGAGAGAGGAAAATCAACTATTGGAATAATGTCCACCGATCTTCACATAGACGAAGAGTGGGTAGTCTCATCGATTCGTACATTGGTAGAACATGGCATGATATTCAACGTGACCAGCTCTGAATATGAAACCTTTCATCCTCGTTTCTCGATCGTTAACGGATATCGATTTAAATGTGACATGTTAGGTGTGCCATTCAAGAAAAATATCAAGATCGATTTACTGGGTGCTATGCTTGAAGCACGCTATGAAGATGCAAGAACTAAATATGGTGCTTGAAACATGTAGACAATATTGATAGACCAGATTGATGATAAAATCGTTTACTTGGGAGTTATTAATATTAATGAGAGTAGTAAAACAATAGGGGCGGTAGATATCTGGAGAAGTGTGTTAACAAAGGAAGTATTTTGCGAAGAGAAAAGGCTAGGTGTTCTCGAAATATCCGAAAACATTGGAATGCCTCGACTTGAACCAAATCAACAATGGGCAGTTGTAATAAGCAGAAAAAGAAGTGGAAAAGACCGGTGGAAATTGATCAAGATTATCAAACAAGGAGATTTTACCTTCATTGATAACGATGATGAAACTAAGATACCTGTCAAAGTCATGAATTACCAAGTAATAGATGAAGAATGGTGGAGTTTTTTGGTTTCGGATAAGGTTAACAGGACGGTCGACGTTATGTCAGAGGCAAGAAGTAGATGAAGAGGGAAGTTGACGATAGCAACCTGTCAAAAAAGATTGTAGTGTACGTTAGTAATTCGACTGGTGGGCAATTTGCTAGTAAGATAATTGGGCATTTTGTAATAGATGATAAGAAATTTCGATTCATTGCATTGGCCTTTGGCAGGATAGGTGGGCACAATATTAACCTTCAATTACCTAAAACCTCTGTGAATAATCTCAAGAAAATTGGTTATGATCCAGAACTGGTTCAACTGGAAATACAGCAAAAGCTCCTCGAGGGGGACATCATCATCTTGAGTGGATCACGATCGCCGTCCCCAGCTGATTGATGTATCGCGTTGTCAATTAAAATTTTTGAAATGAAGAGACTGGCATTGTTTAATCCTACACGATTGCCCCTTCCAGTGCATTACCACATCCACAATTGTTTCTCAAATTAGGAATGCCAGGAATGATATCGGATATTAAATTGGTAGTCCTTTCCACGTTTTTTTTCAGTACCTCTATTATCTCTTTGGAACTTACAGGTATTTCTGACCAAACATCATAGTCAGTTACGGTGGAAATTGAAACATAACATATTTCAGCTTCCCTCGCAAGAACGCACTCGGGGATAACTGTCATACCGATTACATCCGCATGTAGGATTTCTCTAAAATATAGTGATTCTGCCTTTGTAGAAAAGCGCGGGCCTTCAATGCATACATATGTCTTGTCTTTATTGACGTCGTATCCTAGCTTTTTTGCCGAATCATACGCAAACTGACTAAGTTCCTTGCAGAAAGGATCTGCAACAGAAATATGACATACCTGTCCTCCATTGTAAAATGTATATTTCCGATTTTTTGTGAAATCAAGAAATTGGTTAGGAATTACAATATTTCCAGGTTTTAATGTCTGTTGTAAGCTTCCCACTGCTGAAGGAGCAATAATGCGGGAGACTCCAAGAGATTTAAAGGCCCAAATGTTGGCCTGACTGTTAACCAAATGTGGAGGAATGGTATGGGATCGCCCGTGTCTTGGCAGGAATGCAACGGATATACCCTTGCACTGCCCAAATGTAATTTCATCTGAAGTACTCCCAAAAGGCGTATGAATTTTTATTTTCTCTTGGTTATTAATTAGCCCGCTATCATACATACCCGTGCCTCCAATGATACCTATATCTGCAGAATATTTCGTCAAAATTCAATCATACTCCAACAAAGAATTTACCTTGAAACCTCTTTTAGATAATTCAGCTGTTCCTCCTAAATTCTTAATATCAATTACAAAAACAAATCCGACTATAACACCACCGAGACGCTGAATAATATTACCTGCTGCAATTGCCGTTCCTCCCGTCGCAACGAGGTCATCGGCTAATAGAATTCTCTGCCCAGCCTTGATTGCATCTATCTGGACTTCCATGACAGCTGAACCGTATTCAATATTGTACGGTTCAGAGACGGTAAGCCCAGGAAGTTTTCCCGCCTTTCGCATGAGAATCAGGCCCTTATTTAGTTTCATGGCCAACAGAGATCCAATTATGAATCCACGAGATTCGATTGCAGCAACCATATCGATCTGATTCGAGACCAGTTGCTCGCAGAGCTTTTCAGTGATATAATTTAGTGCCTCATTGTTTCTTAGAACTGGATTAATATCCTTGAATAATACGCCATTCCTCGGAAAATCCGGCCATATCCCTACCAAGCTTTTGAATACATTATCTTGCATAATGTTTGCTTACTCTCAAGTGGAGATATAATTAACGTTGCTAAGAACGTTTGAATTAGTTATAGAGCAAGTTCGCTGAAGAAGTATTTGTTTGCATTTTAGCGCCAGGATTCGTTGATTTATTCCCAGTTCTTGCCGCTAGTTATAGAAAGGTAAAAATTTACCATTCTTGCACAAATAACGTATGCCTATTACAGATGCAACCAAGAAACAGATTGCACAGCAGCGTATGTTGTTTTTCAAAATTTGTTTTAACTGCGGAGGGAAGAACCCCATTCTTGCAACCAGATGTAGAAAGTGCCACGGAAAACACATGAGATTAAAAAATAGGACACTGGGTGCTAAAAAGTAAGGCCTATTTAGCAGTAGTAACTCCAATCTTCGAAGTCGTCTAGCTATGGACGATGGATGGAAGTTTACTATCACAATTAAGAGAATGGAAAGAGCGAGATTTTCAGGATTGTTTCAATCCAAATATTCTGTCAAAGTAATCTGATTGTTCCTGCTCACGGTGATTTGATTCTCCTTCGTCAACACCAGCCAAATCCTTTGCTAATTTCTTCTTGTATCCGAGCTGCATTTGTCGAGCGATTTGTATTCTTTGAGCTTGTGGCGAGCCGGCGCCGTGCATTGACTCGGTCAGATATCCAACAGCATTTCTACCTAGTGTCATATTTTCTATCAACCTCAGGATGCGCATTCTATTTTCCGTTGAGACGCCTTTACGCCCTCTGAGGTATTTTTCGAGCAAGGGACCAGTGTAAGGACTTCTAAAGTCCTTCTCAGAAGGCATAGTTACCATCAGCCCCCCGGCTATGTCCTGTGCGAGTCTGCCTATTTCATATGGAAATCTTGTTACATTGTGTTTACATACATTAGCCAACATGTCATCGTTTTGATAATTTCCTGCCGGCATTTTATGTGCTTGATGTGACGATGCAATACCAGCAGCAAAAATAGTTTCGTTAAGGTGAGTCATTTCAACCAATTTGTCTTTGATATGAGAAGCATTGGAAACGCCATTGTAGTCAGCTATGGCAGCTGCTGCTCCTATGAGAACATCACCCAAGCCTGTTTTGCACACATAACTTCTTCTATGATAACATGTAAACCGCTCAACTAGCATTGATGCAAATTCAACTTCACCATCCATAAAAATCCGTTCATTTGGGATGAACACATTATCAAGGATCATCATTGCTTCTTGTCCAGAAAACTTTGCATTTCCTGAATCTATATCGCCCTCTTCAGTACTCCGAGTGTCGCAGGACTGTCTACCGTAGATGTAGGTAATGCCTTCAGCATCAGCCGGAACGGCTCCCACCAAGGCATAGTTTTTGTCCTCTTCCCTCAAACGCATAGTGGGCATAACTATAATCCAATGCGAATTTATACATCCAGTTTGATGAGCTTTTGCTCCCGATATATATACACCCGAGTTATCCCTTTTAGTAACATGCACAAACATATCTGGATCTTCTTGCTGCGAGGGTGTTAAACTACGGTCTCCTTTAACATCAGTCATTGCTCCACCAATTACGAGGTTTTCTGATTGAACCATCTTTACAAATTCTTTGAATTTCTTGTGATAATCAGTACCATGCTTAAGATCGATCTCATAAGTAGTTGAATAGATGGAGTTCAAGGCGTCCATTCCTACACATCGCTGAAAACATGTTCCAGTAAGCTGACCTAGCTTCCTTTGCATTCTATTTTGGTTTACTAGATCATCTGCATTTTCAACAATGTGCAAAAATCTGTTAATGCTCTTCCCGGTCATTGGGGATAGCGTAGAGCCCAATTCTGGTTCTTGAATAGCCAATTCGTACGTTTCAGCAACAGCATTAATTGAAGGCCTTATCATGGGATGATCTACTGGTTCCTTAACTAGTTCACCAAAAAGATAGACTTTCAGATTTCTGCCTCTCAAACTGTCGATGTAATCTGAACCGCTCTTAATCGGCATAACGATGTTATTGTCTTGTGCATGATATTTATATATTGTACTCTATTATTGGCGCAACAAATATTAAAAAATATCCTCTTAAATGATAGAAGCGGCTGAAAATGAGATTTTCTGATGCAAAGAGAGATCAGTATAGGATCCTTGCAAGAGAAAATGGATATAGAAGTAGGTCCGCATACAAACTTATCCAACTGAACTTGAAGTACAAGTTATTTAGAAAAGGGGATGTAGTCGTGGATATTGGCTGCTCCCCTGGGGGTTGGCTTCAAGTGTTAGCTGAACAATTGGGAAGTAACGGAAAAATCATTGGTGTAGATCTTCACTCAACTGAACCGTTGAAAAATGTCATTGTATTGCAGGGAAGTGTGGAAGACACAAGATTAGCTGGTGACCTTCTTGAGGCAACACATCAATATTATGACGTATTTTTGTCAGATCTGTCTCCGAAAGTGAGCGGGATATGGCATTATGACCATGCAAGACAGATATCTCTTTCTTTGAACGCACTTAAATTAGCTCTCAAGATCCTTCGGAGCGGAGGAAGTGCCATCTTCAAAGTATTTGAAGGTGAAATGGCCAACGAATTCAAAGAAAAAGTCTCAGACAATTTTGCCAAAATAATGATTAGTAAGCCAAAGGCAAGTAGACAGGAAAGTAGTGAATTCTACATAGTTTGCAAAAACTACACTAGACAAGAGATAATTCAATCAGTACCGGCATCTCGATGCTAATTACTCAATGCGTTCTTTGCGCGGAAATGAGATTATGCCTTTTAAGCTAGAGAAAATACGCGGATGATTGATCAGGTTTAGAGAGAATCTCCAAGGCCAGGTGTCTGTTTTTCGAGTTTGGCGATCTTCCTAGCTAAGTTTTCCATTGTACCAGGGATATGACATTTACAGAGACAGTCGTTGCAATCAAGATGATTTTTGTTTTTACAATCGCTCGAAACTTCATGCTCATTCAAATCAAAAATTTTGCTTATTTGATCCTTATTTTATTTTTGTTATTTGTCGTCATGCAATTAATATAATATTTGTATTTACTACTAAAATTCACTGACGTTATTACAAAAGAATATGATTGAAGAATAATATGTGACTTCATTCGTTATTGCTTAAATGCGATAGGATTCAAATGTCATTTCGGTACTAAATGAAGCATGATGGGTTGAGTTCGATATGGCTGTGTAAATTGTGTAGGGCTAATTTTCTCTTTCTCTCTGACGTAGAAGAACACACTAAAAGAACTGGCCACACCCTAATTGACGAATATGACATGACATCGGGCAAGCTCTTGAATACCATCGACAGCTGAGCTCGGCATTCTTTGACCAAAGTACAGAGACCTGCTCTTTTGAAGGATTAATATAAAGTGACAGGAAGATTGAAATCGAGCCGGGGTCGCCTAGCCTGGTAGGGCGCAAGCCTGGAATGAATGATTCTAATCAAGAAAGCTTGTGACCTGTGAAGGTCTCGAGGGTTCAAATCCCTCTCCCGGCGCTCCAAGGCATGTTTGAGCTGATAAGATTAAACAGAAAATGGGCGTTGATATTAAATGGCGATTAACTTATGATCTTCATATCCCAAAGCATGGTAATACTAACCTCAACACAGATCGCGAGCCAACGGAAAAATATGATACTTGAGCTAGATTAGGCTGGAGAAGAATGTTATTGCAAGGACTATGAACAGTCATTTCCAACCTCGTGGATATGTGCCGGGTCTCATTATCAACCTTTTTGTGCTGCAGGCAATTCCCTTCGTATTTTCTTTTATTACGTCCCCTTTCATCAAAGTCTGGCCAAGCGCAATCAGTTCCCATTTTAAGGTATAAATGCCCACCAATTCCTGCTCATCGAGACCTTTTTCAAATGCCACTATGCCTGGGACTGCCAATTGTGCGCCATGACAGATGGCATCCACCGCTGAATCTTTGACTACAATTGCACTAATACCATTAAGACATTCCTCGACTGGCATTACTACCTTACGTAAGAGTTTGTCTTCACCTTTCTCTTTATACGTCTCAAAAGCATCTACAACGTCATGTAATCTTACTAGTCCGTTCGTTCCCTCGCGAAAGTTACTGACGCGCGTCCGACGAAGTTCGAACATGGTTGCACCAGAGCCCAAGACTTCCCCGATGTCATAAATTAACTTCCGAACATATGTTCCGGCTTGGCATAGGATACGGAGTAGTAAATTATTATCTTTTTGCTCTACCAGATCCAATTCGTAAATAGTTCTCACGCGAGTGGACCTCTTCACAGAGGATCTCTGTGGAGGTCGTTGATAAATCTCCCCAACAAATTCAGCAAGAACATTGCTAATATTTATGTGGTCATCGCTTGAATGAAGTCGCGCAATTGCGTAATATTCTTTGGGTCCTAAAAGTAATACACTAAGTGCCTTCGTGGCGTCACCTAACCCTATCGGCAACAATCCAGTCGCGCCAGGATCCAATGTCCCACTATGTCCGGCTTTTTCTAACTCCAGAATTCTTTTTACCCATGCGACAACCTCATGGCTTGTAGGACCTCCTGGTTTATCCAATAATATTATGCCATAATTTAGCAATTCTTTGATAGGCCGTTTGTAGGGCTGGTATCCAAATTTGTTATTTGTAACCTCATCAGCTATTCTGATGAGCTCACCAAGTCTATTAGATGACATGTTTAATGCAAGTTCCTACTATACCACTCTCGTCCTCTTTACAATTTCTTTACAAATGTCTATTAGTGACTTTAGCGTGAAAAGTTCCGTATTTAGTACGAAATCAAATACTTCGAGATTTTTTCCGAATTCAGAGCCATAAATTTTCTTGTAAATTACCTCATTTTCCTCATCTCTTATTCTGATTACGTCCAAAGCTTCTTGAACGGAGATGTTATCACGCCTTGCCATTCTCTCTGATCTGCTTGCTTGTGAGGCACTTAGCCAAAATGTCATCGGATTGCGTGTCAGCCATGGCAAAGTGTAGCTAGTAATTACCGCTTTACCTCTTCCAGCGATTTCCAAGAGCATCTTGTCCACCGCGACATCAAAACTGGTGTCGTTCTTTCTTTCTTCCATGAATTTTATGGCCTCAGGAGTATCCCACCAGTCCTTTTCTGTTACGTGGTATCCTCTCTCTCTTGCAATATTTTTTAGAATGTCCCCACCATTAAACACAGTAAATTTGAATTCTTTAGCTAGTTCCTCCGCGAGAGTAGTCTTTCCAACCGCTGCTGATCCAGCTATTACGATACTAAGGTTGTCATCCGAATGATAGTTGTCATCTCCACGCGATTTCACTGATTACTTACTCCGCTATTCTCTACAAGACTGCAACGGCAAGATTATATATTTGCATCACAAATTTTGCGATATCGTATGTCGGGTAGTGCCATCCTGATGACTCGCTCATATTCTTAATCTTTTTTTAGTATTCTTGCAATGAATCTGGCCGTATCTTCCGATGATCCCTGATGATTGTCAACTATCTCAAATGCCGAACCACTCAGGATAGAAATTGTCGATATCATCGAGATCGCGAGCCCTAATTCCTTTTTTATTTCTTCAATCGACACCATGTCTCTATTACGTGACTCGTCTTTTGCTCTTCTTGCAAGAATTTCTTCTGGGGTTGCCGTTATTAAAATGAGGTTTCTAGGCTTTAGTTTTTGTATAACGTTTTGAGGAATCCCGGGGAAGAAACCGGATGACGTTCTTATAAAGAGGTGAGTGTCAACTATAACTAGATCCTCTTTAACAGAGCAAATATAATCTGCTGCTAGATTCTGCAAATTTTTTTGTCCAGCAAGTGATAATTTCCTAATTTGATCTCTGTCTCCTATCCCCATCTTTTTTGCTTCACTTAACATCACACTCCCGAAAACAACAACAGTGGTATTATATCCAGATTGAAGCAGAATGTCTTTAGTTTTTGTGATTACAGTGGTTTTTCCAACACCAGGAATACCCACCACTATCGTAATTCGTTTAGGTTCTTCCAAGTAGTGCCGCCAGTTTTGGCATATGTGTGTCTACCTGTTCTCTGATTAGCAAGTTGTAGTAATTCACCAAAATGTCCACCATAAGCAATATCCCAATCCCGCTACCAAATACACTGAGTACGTCAGAAACTGAGGCCAGTAGTCCTATGACTATAGCTCCAGCTATAGTAACTGAAGGAATATACTTGTTTAGTAATGTTTGGACAGAACCCTGCGAACGTCTAAAACCTGGGACCTGCACATCTGCATCTAACAGGTTCTTTGCGGCAGACTTGGCAGATAATCCTCCCAGCTCAACCCAAAGTCGGCCAAAAATAGTAACGATCGTCGTCAGGAAAATCACATATACAACTGCTCTGACTGGATCTTGCACTGCAACCTCCAGACTCCTTGGGGAGGTAACGTAATAGAGTATACCTCCTGTAGGAGATTGAGGCCTACCGGGATCATATTGAGCAATAAAATTAAACAGCGGATTTGCGTTTTCTGGATTGTAGTTAGCCCAAAGCATCTGTCCCATAAATACCGCATTAGCTAGCAGAGCAGAGGATAATATCACCGGAATGTTCGATGTATACAGCAGTTTGATGGGATATACCGCAGTAAATCCTCTGTATTTTGTTGAGACTATTGGTACATCTACGTGAATCCCCTGCACATATACAAGCACCAGCAATACTGTACTAGTGACAATTAATCCGAATATACTCGGGAGCTGGCCAGCTCTGAAAAATACTTGAGACAAATCTCCATGGACAGCAGAATCTATAAGAAACGGAAATATTCCAACCGGACCATCCTGCGCAGGCACAGGGCTGAATAGGCTCCATAAAATCCCTTGAGCAACTCCGGCCATAATGAAGAGACTTATTCCGGACCCCAGTCCCCATCCCTTCTGAACCAACTCGTCAAGAAACATTACTATTATGCTAGACCCGACTAACTGAAGTATTAAGATCGGGATGAATGCGGGACTTGCAAGAAGATGACCATAAACGCTAACCCCATAAAGAGAGCCCTCAGCAATTATTACTATAATCGTGACTATTTTTGTTGCAGACGTGAACAGGGACCTGTCGTCAGGATTTTTGAAGTTAAGTTTTATCAAATCAGAACCCTTTAGCAACTGCATCAACAATCCGGCAGTTACAATTGGTCCAATACCAAGTTCAAGTAACGTTCCTTGTTGAGCTGCGAAGATTACCCTTGCAAATTGAAGAAAATCAAACTGTGGAGCGCTAGTCACCCCATATAACGGAATCTGGCCCATTACAAGATAAGCAAATAGCGCAATTCCAGACCAAACAAATTTTTCGGTGAGAGTTATTTTCTTCTTAGGTTTCTCTACCTGAGGAATGTATCCTGATACTTTTTTGATTATTTTCCTTATAATGCTCTCAGTGTGTACTGTGCTCATCTAAAATAATTTTACCTCCATTAGACTCAATCTTAGTTCTTGCGTTTTCTGATACAGATGCCACCCTTATTATTAGCGTTCTGTCCACAGTACCTCCCCCTAAAAGCTTGTTAATTCCTAAAGAGGACAAATTTAATTCGACAGTACTTTCTTTTTCAACACCCTTATTCGAAGTTATGAGGGAAGATAAATCTCGCAAATTAGCCCATCTTTTAACGACATTGCGACTGTAAGATTTCGAAGAGGGGTGACCAAAATGGTCGGGCTCCTCAATGACTGTCCTGATCCAGAAATGTTTGTGTTTTCCTGCACCGCCTACTCCTCCCCTACTGCCAGACGCCCTATGCTGCCCTATTTGGCCCCAGCCACAATATCTAGTCCCACGTTGTCTTCTACTTTTTCTTAATCTAGTCGCCATTTCTAATTATAATCCCCTATTGGTAAACCTAAGGTATAACCAAAGCCACTAATAATTCCATAATTAAGGATTACTATTTTATAACATCCTCCTTACAAGATCTGGCAACTCCTTATTCTTCCCAAGAATTCCACCATCAGTATATGCCTTTTTCGTCTTCCTTCTAAATCCACCTTTTGGCGGATTCAATCTGAAAAATGGTTTAATGTTCTTTAACTCAGATATTTTGACTTTGTCTTCGACTATTGCAGTGACTAGTCCCTCTATATTTCCATAGTCGTTAGGCACGTCAGAGTCGGATATAGGAGTCGAGCCTATTTTTCTGGCTTTCTTCAAAAACAGTTCCTTAACGATGGTCGAGTCAGCCTTACTCCATGCAATCATTTCGGCTATTTTTCTCAACATTCCGATGTAGACTGGCGAATCAGGTACTATAGTGGCACTAAATTTCTTCTCAAGATTAAGATTCCGTAGAGTCAAGTCGGCCCAGTATGGAATATTGACTGTCCCTCGGATTCTAACAACTAACAGAGCCATCTATATCAATCAGCCAGTTTTGTAAGTTCCTCTTAAAGCATTGAAAATTGCCATAGCTGTAGAAGTCAATGTACTTGTAGATCCAAATGATTTTGTCCAGGCATCTTTGACTCCTGCAAGCTTCAGTAGACTTCTAATATTTTCTCCGGCCACAAGTCCAAGGCCTCTCGGACCCGGAACTATATCAATCGTAACACTACCTCCTTTGCCACTAACTTTGAATGGTATTGAATGGTAATTATTGCATCTACATTCCCAACTTCCACAACCAAGTTTTACGGGAATGATATTCAGAATAGAATTAGTAGTCGCTTTATCTATCGCAATTCTCATCTGAGACGCCTTTCCCATTCCTACCCCAAACCATCCAGCCTCGTTACCGGCAGCAACAAGCGCACTGAAGCGAGTCATCTCTCCGGCGTCTGTTTGTTTTTGTACTATACCTACGTGGACGACGTGAGTCTTAACATCTGGCAGTAAGTGCTTTACAATTTCGAATTCCTGAATATGCATTCCATTTTCATAAATTTGATCCATTGAATTTATCTTGCCTTCAGCAACCATTACCCCTAATTCTGTGCGGGGTTTCCATACGGTCTGTTGTTCTTGATTACGTGATGACGGCGTAAATTTACCAAAACCCAATTTACCAAATTACCTCCATTTTACTCAGCTAGACTCTGTGGTTATTTTATTGCTACGATGCTTCTTGGGATCGTGGTTCAAAATTTCTCCTTTGACTTCCGATATATGTGATGGATATTCTTCGGGGTTAAGCCCCAATGATAATAATCCCGAGAAACGTGATTGATACTCTTCAAGGTTACTTTTTAACATATTTGCATATGAAGCGATGTGAGCACCATTTATTCTTTCACTGTCGGGTAAGGTTTTTTCTGAGTGCGGAGAAGTTATGCCTGCCTCTACCAATCCTTTGAGACAGGCAGCAATTCTGGATGTGAACGGGCGTATACCAGTGTATAGAACAACTTGCTTAACGCCCTTGTCTGCACATTTCTTACCTAATAGGAGTCCAACTAGATAACATGCGGGAATATTCTTAAGGGATCCCTTCCAACCAAAAGAAGATAATTCTCTGCTGTGCACAGAAGTTATCACTTTGTCACCAGCGGTTTCAGGTCTCAAAACTTGAGCCGTTACGTTTTGTCCACTGATTCGGACAGTCATAAAATTTTTCCTTCCAATTAGCAATCTCTCTCGTTTTCGATAATTTGTTTTAAGATCTCGTATACGCCTAAGTGTATAAATATGACCCATATAATCATCACACCTTCCTTAATTCTAGCTGGACACAGTCTTTAGCACTTATAAATGTTCTAAATATTGTAAAATTATCTCATTTTTAGTCATGATGCCAATGCTGCTTTGTTCGTTTGAATTGCATTTGCAATTAGTGCGGCAAAAGCACCAGCGCCTATCCCGTTATCGATATTAACGACGGCAACACCTAAGGTACAGGTTTGTAGCATAGAAGACAACGCAGCCATGCCATTAGATCCGAAGCCGTAACCTACAGAAGTAGGCACTCCGATGACAGGAATGTCTACCAGAGATGAAACAACTGACGCAAGTGCTCCTTCCATACCCGCGGCAACGACTATCGCATGCACACCACTTCGAATCATTTTTTCTACCGCAGACACAGTTCTATGCATTCCTGCGATTCCCACATCGTAATCCGTAAATGTCTCACATCCCATAACTTGTGAGATGAGTCGAGCTTCTTCGGCTATTCCAATATCTGATGTGCCTGCGCATAATATTCCCACTTTGCCTCCTGTTCTCATTTGCTTGTATTTCTTTCTAGCAATGAATAGACAGGAGCTGTTTCGACCTGAATCAGTAACCAGATTTTTCTTCTTCATCGCATTACGAAGCTTGGACATTTCCGCAAAATGAATCTTCGTTACCAAAACATGGTCACTTTTGGACAAAATGGTATCCACTATTTTTACTAAATCATCGTAATTCTTGCCGCTCGCAAGCACAACTTCTGGTATACCCGTTCTCATCTTTCTCAAAGGATCTAATTTTGCAATATTCTTTTCGACATGGCTTATGATGAAGAATCTCAACTCCTTTTCTGCTTCACCGAGACTAAGATTACCGGAAATAAGACCCTCTAAGATGGCTCTTACATCCGTTCTTGAATTCTTATTTGACCGTTTGGAATTAAACAAATATCATATAGGAAGCTCACGTATCGCTGTCTTCACACTCTGTACTCCGTTTGTGAGCATCTCCTTTTCTTTTGGATTCAAGTCGAGCTCGATAATCTTCTCTACCCCGTTACTACCTAGCAAGCATGGAACTCCAAGACAAACATTAGAATAGCCATATTCTCCCTCCAGGAATGCCGAAACTGGTAAAATTTTTCTACGATTTCTGCTTATAGTATCTATCATTGCAGAGACGGCATTGCCCGGAGCATATACAGTTGCCCCTTTGAGTGATATTACTTCAGCCGCAACATTTCGAGTTTTTGTTACAAATTCATTGGATTGAGCATTATTTATGAATGAACTCAGTGGTATTCCACTAATGCTAGAAAACCTTACCAAGGGTAGCATGTTCTCACCGTGTTCGCCAATCACCATCGCTTGAATGGAGCTTCGAGACATCCCAGTAGATGAACTAATATATTCCTTAAATCTGGATAGATCCAACATCCCTCCCATTCCCATTACTTTTCCTTTATCTGAATCTATTATCTTAAGAGCGAGATATGTAAGTGGATCCAGTGGGTTCGTTACTACTATAACTATTGACTCAGGAGAATATGTACGTATTTTATTGCACACGTCTTTCACGATACCAGCGTTTGTTTTGAGCAAATCCATTCTTGTCATTCCTGGTTTTCTCCCTATTCCAGCAACAATTACCACAAAATCTGATTTTTTCATATCCTGATAATTGTTAGAGCCCTTGACGTGACAATCGTTACCTAGTTCAGCGAGTTGATGGTTTATATCCATGGATTCTCCCTGCGGTAATCCCTCGATAATGTCCAAAAGTAATACGTCACCTAACTCCCTCATACAACAATTTAAGGCAACTGATGAACCTACTCTACCAGATCCAATAATGGAAATATTCATTTAAAATGAGACAGAGAAGTAAAGTCCTTATAAGTCTTCCATAAGGACCTTTTGCGCCTGAGTCCAATCCTATAAGTTACACGTGTCACTTTAGTCGGCTGCAATCAGTATTTCCAATCGCTCAACATTGGTATGTACTGTATTATTATGACATAAATTAGTTACAGTATGTAGAATTTACCATTTTGAAACCTTTATTACTTCAAAAGCCTCTGCATAAGTCACATTGATTTGATAACCTCTGTAGCTACACCTGCCCACTACTGCGGGTATCCATAGATGTCCACAACGTATCATTTGGGATTTAAAACATTCAAGAGCTTTCCTCTTTACATCGATCGTATTAGTGATATCTACGAATAGCTGAGCTCTAAATGCGTTTTCAGTTATGCCACCAGGAATTGTTGTTTCATACATGAAAACATCGTGTTGGTCTCGACATGCGGCTATTACCGCCCTAGTAAGTGCCTGATGATCCTGGTGTGAATCACCGATCCATTGTGTGAACACGACTCCGGGCTGGTACCGTTGAACTATTCCATCTATCTTGGTAACGAAGTTCCTTCCAAATGTGAGTTCTTCTGGAGGAATGTCTAATAAATCTGGGGCTGGACATCCCATTACTTCAGCAGATCTTATCGATTCCGACCTCCTTTCTTCCTTCGTATCCGTCTTCACAAAATTAGGAAGCGTTGCGACTACCAGTTTGACGTCATGCCCTAACTCAGCCAGTTTAGATATAGTTCCTCCCATCCCAATTTCAAGGTCATCAGGATGGGCTCCAAAAGCCACTACCGTCTTAGTTCTCATATAGATGAAAAACCAGGCTCTAGGTCAGTTTACGTCGACCTTAGGGGCAGGAACCGAGAGTAGTGGCGAGCACCTTGATTGTCTATGCCTCCTATAATCAGAATCAACTTCAAGTGCTGCAGAAAGAATTTTACTTCTAACTGATCGTGATGAGTGTATAAACATCTTGGTATCCTTTGGAAGACAATGACCTCCAATTCCGTCTCTTGGTTCCAGAATGTTGACGTTCCATTTTGTGTTCAGAGCATTTCGTAGTTCTGAAAAACCTATGTTATTTGCTTGACAATACAGATAGACATCTTCTGCAAATGCAATTTGCATGTATCTGTTAGCATTCTCTATTACCTTTGTTAGCTCTGCTATTTCGATTTCAGATACCGGATGCATAGGAATTTCGAGACTTCTATTATTTTGAATGTCTTCATTTTCCTTAACGGCACCCATACTCTCGGTGTTGTTAAGATTATTGTTTCGGCCATCATAAAATCCCAGTGCTAAACGTAAGCAACAATCACTAACTCCCCCGATAACTCGCAATTGATTGACACCATGAATATCTTCCTCTAATGCGTACCATCTATGGGGTGCGTGTGCAACATGAAGTCTATGGTTTAACAACTCAAAAATCTTTTTTGAAGTTCCTTTTGCAATAGTACTTTCTATGGAAACAAGAGAGCCGTCTTTGGCTTCCTTTGAAATCTTTTCTGCTATTGCTAATAAACCATCTATATGAGGTGAGTAAATATCGTTAGGTTTGTGTGTTGAAATACATAAGATAAACACATCTATCTCACTAAATGTTTCTATTTTCTTTATACCATAATTCTCAAAGGCAAATTCCAGGGCGTGTGGATTGATATCGTATCCGTATGTATCAAAACCTTTTTGTTTAACGTACTTAGCTACGGGTAGACCTAATTGACCAAGCCCTACAACGAGAACCTTCTCAAACATGATTTTTGGTTTATTTTGTGCCGACAATTCCATCTAGAATCCAGGAAATTAATTATTAAAGCCTTGAGAAAGATTGAATGATAAATTATTCAGTATGAATACTTATGTTGAGTTCGTATAGAAGTATTGGAGTGTAGTCGATTTAGTCACCAGATTGATCCATGGCATTTCCATTCAAAGAAAAGAAAAGAAGTCAAAATATAAAACTGAAAAATATTTACTTTATTTGGAGACAAACGTGTGAACAGATTGCTACATATAAATAATCTTTTCGTGAAAAAACAGATATGATAAGAGTTGGTCTAATAGGAAAAACTAATGCGGGTAAGACTACGTTTTTCAATTCTGCTACATCAAGTAATGAGGAGATCTCAACTTATCCTTTTACAACAAAACACCCTAAGATCGGAAATGCCAGCGTAATTTCCCTTTGTGTTCATCGAGAATTCAATTTAAAAGATTCTCCCAAGAATTCCACTTGCGTAGATGGATGGAGATTTATACCTATCGAACTTGTCGATCTCCCTGGTCTAATAAAGGGTGCTTGGGAGGGTAAAGGACTAGGCAATCAATTCCTGTCCGTCGCAGCACAGTCCGATGTTCTTCTACACATAGTCGATGCTTCAGGAAGTATAGATTCTTCAGGAAGGCTAGCCGAACCTGGCACGGGTGATCCAATTGCAGACGTTTCAGATATCGAAGAAGAGATGATTTTGTGGTACCTGAAATTGTTCGAAGGAAACAGGGACAAGATAATACGATCGATAAACTCAGGTTCTGATGCAGTTCAGTCAATAACAGAAATCTTTCAGGGAATAGGAGTGAAGGAGTGGCACGTGAAGAGGGCGCTCGAAGAAAACGAACTGAACGATAAAAAAATAGGAGATTTTGATCCTCTCCAAAGCAGAAGGTTTGCTTCAACGTTACGTGAGCTATCTAAGCCCACACTAATTGTTGCAAATAAGGTAGATCTTTCGGCAGCGGCAGATAATTTTAAGAGACTTCGTGAACATAACAAACACATGCTCGTTGTACCCTGTAGTGCTGATGCCGAAATCACATTGCGAAGAGCTCAAGTCAAGGGCCTTATACGGTATTTCCCAGGGGATGAACGGTTTGAAATAAATGAGAAGACGTCACTAAATGAGAAGCAAAAGTGGGCACTTAATTTCATAAGAAAAGATATTCTAGGTGAATATTTGCAGACAGGGGTACAGTTCGCATTGAATGTGGCAGTGTTTAAGTTATTAAACATGAACGTCGTATATCCTGTAGCTGATCCAGGCAAATTATCAGACAAACGTGGTAATGTTCTGCCCGATGCCTATTTAATGAGGAGTGGGTCATCCGTAGAGGATCTTGCAAATGAGATTCACAGTGATTTAGCTAAAGGATTATTATATGCAGTTGATGTGAGGAATGGATTAAGATTACCTATCAATTATTTGGTAAAAGACAGAGACGTTCTGTCAATAATATCGACAATGAAAAAGAAATGAATACGTCAACTAAACTGTCGATTTGTTTTGGAGTTTACATTGTGGATGAAGAGTGCAAAGTAGAAGATGAATTTGAAGAACAGTTGAAAGAAGACCTTGATGAAGAGGGCTGCAATGAGTGACGTTCTTGGTTTAAACGTTTGGCCCAAAAGACCGGAATAATGTTTTGATGATCTCGATTCCTTATGGGAAAAACCCTTTGGATTACTTTTTATAATCACTCAAAATATCTCGATATCTAATATCCTTGTAAGCAATGTACTTTACGTATTCACCATACGTCATATTAAGCGAACAATGGGAGCATTTGACAAAGCTGAAATCGTCAGACAGTTCTGCAGATTTTTTACAATCAGGACAAATTATTTTCATACTTACGGTTGTCTCGGTAACGTAATAAATGATCTCATTCTAGTCAAAAATAGGCACTGCCAGGAGATAATCATATTTTGAAAAATTAAGAAATAATGTGTTACTAAATAGTTTTAAGCTGTTTCACTATTGGTTGTCTTCCCTTTCTAAAGACCCGGAATCCGCATATGCACTTTATTTCTGGAAGTTTTGACAATTCAGTATTAGTCACAGGAGTTCCGCATCTCATGCATTCGTATACCACATCACTTAGTGACTCCGTGCTTTCCATAATCGGACATTTGTCACGTATCCAAATTTAAGCGTTATTAACTGAATTCCGGTGGCTGGAAGGTCTCAAGATTTTGATAGTCATTCAATGCATTACTATGCAATCATATGTACAAAGATTGACGAGTAGGTTTGGAAATTACCAATTGGTAAAATGCTAGTTTATTTGAGCGCAATTCGCACTACCTCTTCGAGCTCTCTTACACATGCATCAGTATCCAAAGCAATACTTTTTAATTTTCCCCCAGCTGCGTAATCATGACCACCTCCCTCGACCAAAAAGGATGCTATGATTCTGCAGGAAGTTTTATTATTATTGCGCCTTATGCTTACCCTTCCATTTGTACCATATAGAAGACATAGATCAGCTCCTGTTTTGCTAAACACGTCCTTAGAAAACAGACTACTCTGTATGTAATTGGATATGGATAGAAACGCCACATCAAGTCCTGCAATCTTTCGCATCACAAGAGATTTCCAAGCACTTTCTCTTTCTTTTTCGTAGATACTTAAATAACGCCCATAAGTCGACTGCATTTCGGTATCCCACAATACGCCATTTGCAGCTTTTCTGGCCAAATCAGTAAGACTTTTCTCGGAATGTGGAAGATTCCGATAATACTGAATTAACTCCGAAATAGGCACCATGTATACGCCTCCGGTCATGAAATCCATAGCATGAGCCATGATGGATAGCTGTTTTGCAACTTTGCTGTCAAGACGAATGTATTCGAACATTAACTCAGATGCGCATCTTTGTCCCGACTCATCATGAATCACTGTCGCCAGAGGAGCTATTAAGCTCTTAACCTCCTTCGACCAAGGATGATGGTCTACCCATATGACCTTCCATCCCATTCGACTAAACTCGCGAATTGCGCTTATAGAAAGGTCTTCTACGTCAGGATTGATACCTAAATCAGAAATAATGATCTTCCCAGTTGATTCTTCCTCTTTTGCATTGAGCATTATGTGTTCAAACATCTTCTCGAAATTGCTACGACCATAATTGTAAAATGAAATATCTGCTTCCGGAAACCTAATTGACGCTATTGAAGCCGAGAAAATTCCATCAAGGTCTGATTCGTGAGAACAAACTATGGTACTTATTGTATCATTCACCTTTCTAGGCTTAGAAAAGAGCAGAAATATGTAGCTTGTTACATAAAAGCCAGACGTAGTATCATCACTCGCATAGATGTCCTAGCACTAGCTCGTCGAACTAGAGATCGCAAGAATAATGAAATAACCAAATACCCATCAAGAACAACCTAAGAATATAGGTTAAATAAATTAGAAGTTTGTACTCAAAGTAAAGTTAATCTACCCCTATTAGGATTTATTCTGGCCGACTCTGAAAGCAGCTCTGTTTTAATTTGCCAGCAAATAATACAATCAGAGTAAGCATTATGAGGAAAAGACATAATCTTGATAATATAATTTTATATCCCGACTATATTTGATGATCTATAGTATTACATGCACTATTCGAGTATAGCTAAAGACACTACATCGTCTAGAAAGATCTACTTAATAGTATTCTACATTTCGGCGGTGATCATGGCTGCAATTACAATGTATGCGCTATATGCCAGTCTAATAGAATATCTATCTACTGGGAAAACAGTGATAGGTGATGTACTGGTCACTACCGAATTCCCCGTGAAAGGCCTCTCTAAACTTGTCACTTATCTAATGATCGTTTCAGTGCTGGCATGGTATTGTTTTACGAAGTTAGGTGGGGAAAAGGTAAAGGACGTCAAGCCATCTGTAAAGGCAGTACTTCAACTGATTGTACTGGTTATAGCTGTGGTTTCACTTTATGAATTTGTCTATAATTTTGTGGTGTGGAGTTCTTTGATAACTGTAGATGCAATGCAAGGGGTCATGAAATTAGATACCATAAATGTGCCGTATCCAAACCCGAAGGTTCCTTGGAACTTGGTTTTTGCAACAAAAATGTCTTTGGCAGCATTCTTAATTTCAGCGCATAGTTTCTACATAATGGCCAGAAAAAAGAGGCCTGAAAGTTAATCCTTATTTTCAGGGAAAATAGATTAAGCAAACTTTTATTTCCAATTATGAGAAATCAAAATCGATTTCAGGTTTCTGATACAGTATGATTAAATTCATATTATTGGTTATGTTGATTACTTCTAACAAAGAATTACGTGTTATTTTTTAGTTAGTCACAGTTATATGATAGCTTAAAAGATTGAAGATCAATGGGCAAAGAGACTGATCCTCAAGAGCGCGCTGCACTTGAGCAGAAGGTCGCAGATATGGTCCAACAATCAAAAATGCTTGAAACATACTTGAATGATATTTTGACTAGAGAATCTGCACTCAGCAGATTGATTGAGGAATCTAATCTCGCTTCAGAAGCCCTCCAAGCACTGTCTGGGGAGTCTGAAATTGATTCTATGATTCCTTTGGGAATTGGAATTTATGCTAGATCTACAATTGGTACATTAGAGAACCTATTAGTCAACATTGGGGCCGGCATTACAGTTGAAAAATCTAAAGCATCTACTATAGACTATGTTGAATCTAGAATTAAGGAGTTTGAACTTGGAATAAGACAGTTAACTTTACAAAAGCAACAGGTAACTGCCAGGTTGAACCAAATTCAAAACGAGATTAATGCTGTTATTCAGAATTCAACCAAATAAGTGAAACATAATGATTATGAGGATGAGACCGTATAGGAAGGTTCAACTTAATTGTTTGATAAGCTGAAAAAAGCCCTATCAGAAGTTGCAAAAAACCTTGGTCAAAGGGAGTTATCTGAAAAGGATCTCGATCGGATACTTGAAGAATTATTCCTCTCGTTATTAGAAAGCGACGTTGCCGAGCAAGTTGCTTTATCAATAATAGCCAACATAAAATCGGATCTCACTCAAAACCGGCTTGAAAAGAGTAGTGATTCCGAACAACTAGTGAAGTCAAGACTACATATTATGCTTAGTGACCTTTTTTCGGCAAGTGGCAAAATGGATCTAATTCAGAAAGTAATTGAAAAAAAGAATTCAAAGCTAGGACCATACGTGATTGTTTTTTTAGGCATAAATGGTACTGGCAAAACAACTACCGTTGCGAAATTTTCCAATCTGTTACACAAACAAGGCTTATCGGTGATAATGGCAGCAGCAGATACACACAGAGCAGGTGCAATAGAACAGTTGTCACAACATGGCACTAATCTGGGAATAAAAATAATTTCTCAAAGATATGGGGCAGATCCATCAGCTGTAGCGAGGGATGCCGTGGAGCATGCAAAAAAAAATTATATTGATACAGTACTTATTGATACCGCAGGACGAATGCAAACATCAAAGAATCTCATGGAAGAGGTAAGTAAAATTGTCAGAGTAATCAAACCAGATGCTAAAATTTTTGTAGGAGATTCCTTGGCTGGTAACGATACTGTCAATCAAGCAAAGGAATTTTTTCAGTACACCAATTTTGATGGGGCAATATTGACAAAAAGTGATGCGGACTCAAAAGGGGGCGCTGCTATTTCAATAGTGCATGTGACTACGAAACCCATTCTATATCTTGGAATAGGGCAACAATACGATGATTTAGTGAAGTTTGACTCTGAAAAATTTCTAGTATCTGTACTTGGCGATATGCATTCAGATCATAAAGTCAACGTAGAACAAAAACAAGGTGAAAAAATTGGGTCAGTTAGCGACTCTGCAATAAAAGCTATTGAAGAGAATGAACAAATTCCCGATAGTGTTGGTATCGAACAAATAAGAACTCCTACTTCAAAAGACACGAGTGTATGCGAGGAAGCGACAGGAGCTGAATTGATTGAACCGATAGTGGGGGATGCAAATTTACAAACTGACACCTTGCGAAAGCCTAACACTATTTCTCGCGATCCCAAACCTGAAGGGGAAAAACCTAAAAACAAAGGGTTTTTCAGCGGATTATTAAGAAGAGATAGAAAAGAAAATCAAGGCAGTCTGATCCCAAATAAAGTAGGGAATCAAGAACAAAAGGATCGTCCTAAAAAGAGCGAAGGAGGAAACGACGAAGTAGTCTATCTTAATGATCAAGATATCGATGATCTTATTGAATAAGAAAGATGTACTGAGCACACAGGATCTTGACGAGTCGGAAATATTATCCTTAATCCGTCAGGGAAGAGATTTTAAAAGTGGAAAAATTGAATCAGTAGACCTATTAAAAGGAAAAACTCTCGGATTAATTTTTCAAAAACCATCTACCAGAACTCGCGTAAGTTTTGAAATAGCGATGTTTCAGCTTGGTGGAAACACTATATACCTCAACTCAAATGATCTTCAAATGTCTCGTGGAGAATCTGTGGAAGATACCGCGAAAACACTATCGCTCTATGTTGATTGTATCGTAGCTAGAGTATTTTCTCATGCGGATTTACAGGATTTGGCTCGTTTTTCTAAAGTGCCTGTAATAAACGGACTCTCTGATTTGTTTCATCCATGTCAGGTCTTGGCTGACCTAATGACGATCATGGAGTATAAGCATCATTTCAAAGGTTTGCACCTAGCCTGGATAGGTGATGGGAATAACGTTTGTAGTGATTTACTTATTGGCTGCATGAAAACCGGCATCTCTGTTGTCGCAGCGATCCCTAAGGGCTTTGAGCCCCCAAATTCCGTATTGGAGGTTGTAAGAAGTGAGGGCTCTAAGAATAACTGTGCATTTGACGTCACTAGAGAGCCTACTGAGGCAGTAAAAAATGCCGATATCGTTGTGACAGACACTTTCGTTTCGATTGGCACCGAAAATGAACGAGAAAGTAGAAGATCGGTGTTTCTTCCAAAATATCAAGTTAGTTCCAGTTTGATGGAGTCAGCTAAAGCTGATTCCATTTTCATGCATTGCCTCCCAGCCAAAAGGGGAGAGGAGGTTACAGCTGATGTAATAGATGGAAAATCCTCTGTAGTGTGGATAGAAGCTGAAAATAGATTACATATGCAGAAGGCGCTTCTGGAATACATACTTACTAGCAGCGTCAGGATGTCCTAAGTCCGAATCTTAATTAAACACCTCCGAAATTAAATATGTATGCAAAATACAATGAAACTCCCCCGGAACATCATTGAAAATGATCCCAGTTGGTTTTCTTTGCCATCAGAGGATGATTATACCATGAAATGGATTAACAAAGGACTAGAATTAATGGCTCAGTGCAATAGTCATGACAATTTCTGTCTCGTTTTCTCAACTTCAATGAATAGACACTCCCTATCAAACTTATCTGAATATAGAAATTTACTAACAAGTGGTGATCGACCCACTCAAGAGATTACTAAATATCTTTCTAGCATTTATTTAAACCCAAATCCCTACGATCTTCGTTTGAAGCCCAGAAATAGTAGACGGAATGATCCTTTTAGGCTGATATAAGACCTCTAGTACCGGAAGGTCGAAGAGAAATAGACAGACCGCTTCTATTAGTAACGCTACTGTCAGCATCTCTCATCTTTTCGACTTGCCTTACTTTTTCGAATGCGCTCACCTTTCAAAGTGATGAAAATAATAACAAAGGCGCCTATCTTGATTCGATTAAGTTTATTCAGT
This sequence comes from Nitrososphaera sp., assembly GCA_038201105.1. Lineage (GTDB taxonomy): Archaea > Thermoproteota > Nitrososphaeria > Nitrososphaerales > Nitrososphaeraceae > TA-21. The sequence goes on from JBBRRH010000012.1 coordinate 35,916, forward strand.
ATTTGGATGGCAACGTAGCGCTGCAAGAAATAAGGGCCAAAAATCTGGATCTTTATTTTTTTAGAATCCCTTTGGAGCAGGTATCAGCGGTTAATAATGATCCAAATCTAAAGGTCTATGAAAAGAGCGGTGGTTCTTTTGGATTGTTACTAAATCCCGCCCCTTCGACTGATCCAAACATTCTAAATCCATTTCAGTTTCGAGAAGTAAGATATGCAATGAATTATTTGATCAATCGTGATTTTGTAGTAGGTGAAATTCTTAACGGACATGCAAATGCTCAGATTGATCCTTTTGGGATATCCTCGCCCGAGTACGAGAGTATATTGCCTGTTGTAGAGTCATTTGGCTTTCAATATAATCCAAATCTTGCACATAAAATGATGCAGAATGTACTCGTTCCAACCGGTGCTAGCAACATAGATGGCAAGTGGTTCTATAAGGGGTCTCCTATAGTAGTAAGAATTCTGATAAGGAGTGACGATGTTTCGCGAAAGTCCATGGGAGAAATGATTTCTTCTGAACTCGAGAAATTCGGATTCCTTGTTCAACGCGATTATGGAGACTTGAATAAAGCGAACGACATTGTTTATGGGACCGATCCACAAGACCTCAAATGGCAGATTTATACTGAAGCCTTTGGAGGTACATCTGCATTTGTAAGGTATAATCCAGTAGTGCCATCGCAGATGTATGCCCCGTATTTTGCAAAAATGCCAGGCTGGCAAGATCCTTCTTTTTGGAATTATCAAAATAAATCACTAGATGATCTAGCTCAGAAAATAGAATTTTCTAATTTCACGTCAATAGCTGATCGAAGTCGGTTACTACAGAATGCCGTTAAGGAAGGAATTCAAGAGTCAGTAAGATTGTTTGTAGCTCAAACAATAGACCCCTACGTGGCTTCTTCTTCGGTAAGTGGTTTGATAAATGATTATGGCGCAGGTATTCCAAGTAGAATCTCTCTCATTAATGCGAGGTCAGACAGAGGGGACGGTATCAATGTGGGAGTAAAGGAGATCTATCAAGGAGCGTGGAATGGTGTCGCTGGATGCGGTGACATTTATTGTATTAACATTCTTTCACTAATATCAGATCCTCCAACGTCGAGAAATCCCTACACTGGTGAAGTAATTCCCCTGCGCACTGTATGGACCAACATAACTACTGCCGGGCCGACTTCCCGGTTAGATGTCGATCCTAATGCAATAATTTGGAACGTTTCTAAACAAAAATGGACCGAGGCCGGTCATAATACATCTTCAAAAAGCGACGTTAGTTACAAGATTCTTTATTCGAATTGGCACAATGGACAACCCATGAGCAAAGCAGATCTGCTTTATTCAATGTATTTCACTTTCGAATGGGGAACATTAACGGGACCCAACGATACCAGTTATGATCCCGAGTTCACATCTCAAGCTCAGGTCGCACTTCCATATTTGAAGGGAATAGAGTTCTTAAACGATAGTAATATCGTTTCATATGTAGATTTCTGGCACTTTGACAAAAAGGAGATTGCCGAATTTGGGTCAGTTTGGGGATCTTCACCATGGGAGATAGGTGCGGCTACCGAGCGGTTAGTAGCTCATGGGAAATTTGCCTATTCTCGATCTCAAGCTACTGTAAAAAATATAGATTGGCTCTCTCTCATTATTCCAAATCATGCCCAAGCTGTTTTGCAAGAGTTGAAAAAGATGAAAAATGAGGGATTCATCCCAGCCCCGCTCATGGGCGTAATCACGAAGCAAGACGCGATAAAGAGATATGACGCTAGTATTGAATGGATCAGCAAACATAAACATGCAGTAATAGGCAACGGTCCTTTCTTTCTGGATAACTACAACCCGGCAGGTCGTGTGATAACCCTTAGCGCCTTTAGAGACCCAACTTATCCATTCGAGAAAGGGTATTGGGCCAGGTTCGAGACTCCTCAAGTCGCCACCATAAGTGATTTTACTCCCACCACCCTGCCGAGAGTAGTAAGTATTGGACAACCTTATAGTTTCGCGACCCGTGTATTGATTAATGGAACTCCGAGTAATAATGTTACAGTCGTTTACTTCATTTCAGACAAAGATGGAAAGCTGCTTGTTCAAGGAAATGCTGAGAAGACTGATCAGGTGGGTCTGTACGTTGTTCACCTGAGTGGAAATCAAACAAAATATTTCAGTCAAGGACCTAACGAACTTAAGATGTTCGTACAAGGCTATGAAGCATTGAAACCCGACATATTTGCTACCCCAATAATAGGACTTCCTAGACCATGATAGGGATACGACTAAAATAATATCATAACAGTTGTCGAATATATTATTAACAGCGATTATTAAAATGTGACTTAGAAACTTGGGCTTACGTAAAGTAATATTATTTCGCTCCCTTAACATGATCCTGGTTTTATTTTTTACACTCCTAGTTACCATATTGCTACTAGGACCTCCTTTGGATAAAATTCTTTTAGAAAACATTCGTACTCAAGTAGTGGATGAAGTAAACGAGAGTAATCTCAAATTTCAAAATCCTTCTGCAAGACAATCCTATGTAGATAATCAGATTACTTATAGAACAGGTATACTTGGTCTAAACGAACCGTGGTACTCCCCTTCGAAGCTATTTACTAGATTTATCAGCACAATGACGCTGGATCTCGGAAAGTCGCACTTCTTTACGACAGATGCTGGATCTTCTAATGTAAGAGATATAATCTTTGAAAAAGTCCCTAAAACATTGCTACTGTTTACATCTTCTACAATAATAGTCACCGTTATCGGGATCTTATTGGGGAGCTTCGTCGCTGCTAGAAGCGGATCAATTTGGGACAAGATCAATTCGATCTTTGCCATATTTAGCAACAGTTTTCCATCATGGTGGGTGGCAATGATCATGATATTTCTTTTTGCATTCACAGTACATATTTTTCCCGCAAGAGCCACCCCAACTACCCCGCCGTCAGACCCCTCGTATCTCATTAACCTCGTCTATCACATGTTACTCCCGCTGCTCACAATCACATTCGTTTCTTTTGGAGCGTGGGCATACATTGTAAGATATTTTCTTATCAATATTCTAAAAGAAGATTACATCTCTGCCAAGCGTACTATTGGATTATCAAAAAAGAGAATCCTTTATTCACATGCATTGCGAAATGCAGCTCCTCCTATTGCTACCTCAGTTGCCTTAGGTTTAGCTGCATCATTTGGCGGATCCATTATTGTCGAAGCAGTTTTCGACTGGCCGGGGATGGGTAAACTATATTATGATGCCATAGGGGTCTTAGACATACCGATTATAATTGGACTAACGTACATAAGTACGCTAATCTTCATAGTAACCATATTCATAATCGATATTTCTTATGCATTTTTCGACCCTCGGGTGAAGACGTTCTGATGGTAATTACAGGTCTGAATTTAATCAAACAGCTTATACGCTCACCAACAGGGTTGTCTGGTGTCGTCATCCTGATTTTTTTACTGAGTCTGTCGGTCTATGGATTATTGTTTGTGCCGATTACCGCTTACTCTCAATGGAATAATCCTCTTTATTGGATCGATTATCCAAAAACGGCGGCCCCTTCATGGACAAATATTGGTCTAGGACCTAAATTGTTTGAACATATGATTCTTAATGCAAACGTCGCTAACATAACTACCGACTATATCGAGGGCATAAGAACAATATCACACAGATATTCGATAAATATCCAGTCTGACAGTTTCCCAAATGATTTCATGTTCACTTATTCTGCAAAATATAACGCAATGCCACCGGTTATCTTGATCAGCGTACTAAGACCAGATGGTGAAAAATTTGATCTATATTATTCTGCTTTACCTGCATCACAAGGAATTAACAACACATATTCAGGGAGAATTTTTTCTACAGACAAGATCATTAAGCAAAATCTAGCCCAATATAAAACCCTCGTAAACTGGGATGTCAATTTTATCAATCCCCAAACGATGTTATTTTCGGAATTGAATAAACAAGAACTCTTGAAAGGCGATTACTATTTTTCTCTTACATTTTTTCTATTTGACAACACGAGTACTATTGATAACTCAGGTATAATTCTTGGGGGTAACACATTTGGATTGATGGGTACCGATGATCTTCGAAGAGATCTTGCAATTGGCATCATACTTGGGTCTCCAGTTGCACTTTTTATTGGACTTACGGTGTCCACTATATCAGTAACAATTGGATTGATCTATGGTGTCATTTCTGGATACAGAGGAAAAAGAACTGATGAGTCGATGATGCGAGTAAACGATATTTTTTATGCACTTCCCGCTCTCCCATTGCTCATAATCCTTTCAATCACGTTTGGCAGAAGTATTTTCTTAATAGCTGGATTTTTGATTATTTTTGGGTGGGTGGGCACAGCCAAAATAATTCGAAGTTTAGCACTCCAAATCAAGACTTTTCAATATGTTGAAGCAGCAAAATTCATGGGACAGTCCGATCTACGAATAATATTCAAACATATTATCCCACAACTGTTGCCTTTAACTTTTGCCAGTATGGCCATCGCAGTTCCTTCAGCAATTCTAGGGGAAGCAGCACTCAGCTTTCTTGGTCTAGGAGACCCATCCATTCCAACTTGGGGACAGATCCTTCATGAAGCAAATAGTGCGGATGCTGCAGCTCGCGGAATATGGTGGTGGATCCTGCCCCCAGGACTGATGATTGCAATAACCGGTCTGGCATTCTATCTAATTGGTAACACTTTAGATTCATTTGCTAATCCATTAAAGAATTATTTCAGGAGAGTTTGAGTGGCTAATGAATTTGATCATCTGCTTCCTATTGATTGAAGATAAATAATTTTGCTATACAAAATAGTGGGCACGTAAATGTTCTGAACGTTCTTCTGCACTGCCAAATATCATGCTGCAGTGCATACAAATGAACAGTCCAATCTGTTCAATATCTCCCTTCTTCATTATAACCAACTCATTATCGTCGCGAGAATTTTCAGCAATGACGTAATCACTCAATCTATGAGCACAGAAGACCTCTTCCAAGAAAGACTTCACATGCTGCCTATTGCATTCTTGATCCATTTTCAAATAGCTATCATTCATATCTGTTACATGAAATCTCGCTATTTCCTTATGAATTATGGATTTTAGGAACTTCGGTGCTCTTGTAATATCTATGATAACAGCCACTATTAAGGACTTTACTTTGTAGGATATCAGGTTTTTGTTTAGAAAGAATCTTGTTTGGCAAAATGTATATCAAACATTGAGAAGGTTAAAAAAACAAACTATTATTGGAGAAAAATACTGCAGCTTCGAGCAGAACGCTTGTCTTGTTTATTTATGATTTTTTCATTTAATCGTAGTTTTCTTCAACTGACTGATTGTATCTTTGGTCATGCCCTTTTTATTCTCTTAGCTTCTATGAAGTCCAAATAATAAAAAAGGTAACATCGGTCATTTACTTTAATTATCCAAGGAATAAACGACTCATTCTTCTTATTCTTAATTGTTATTTCATAACCTGATTTTTCAAGAACTCGTCTCAGTTTAGTGGCATCCATGTCCGACTTAATTTGTTCCTTGTTCCGATCATATGGATCCGCGACAAGAAGTTTTCCATTAAGTTTAATCAATCGATTGAATGATAGAATTGTTTCATCTAAATCAACTCTTCCAAGAATATTTAGGGCGAGTATCACGTCAAACAAATGTGACTCGAATGGCATCCTAGTTGAGTCGCAAACTAAGAATTCTACATTTCGGATATCTTTCTCTTTCATGCGCCGTCTAGATTCGGTTATGAAAGAGAAAGAATTGTCAATTCCAAATACGAATGAGAATTTACCTGCCATCATGAGGGATGCTGAACCCACGGAACAACCAACATCTAATCCGACTTTGTATATATTATTCTCCGTTAGATTTGCAGCCTTCCTATATATTTCATCAGGCTTAAGCTTCCACCTCAACATAGAAAGGAATCGATCATCCAAAGTATAATCGTAATGTGTCCACAAGTATGGACGGAACCAATCATCCTCTTCGTATCTATTCTTGACTATACTTGATCCAATAAGTCTCATCCCTTCTTCTTTAAGGAATGTTCTTAATTCTGGTGATTTGCAATCTGATATCCATCTTCCAAAAGTTTCAACCCTTTCGGTAGCATATTGACTGAAATTTTCCATTATTATGGCAACTCCTCCGATAATTGGGAATTTTGAACCGCATCTCGTGCAATTGAGAATACCTTCGATGCAGTCACCATTTTCTTCAAGAAATGACTGGATTGAGAGCTTTGTCTTATAAGTATGATTGATGCAAATCAACTTATCAACAAGATTAATTTTCAACTTTTAGTAAACTCACCGGCTCTCTAATAAGAACTACCAAGTCTTTGGGGGCATTTGATCTAATATACTGTGTAGTGGATAATTTGTTCATTATAGATAATATCGGATATTGTTGCCTTCGTATTGGTTTATGGAACGCGATACTTTCGTTTATGGAGAGTAATTATTAACGTGATACCGATCATAGGATATAATTACATAGACAGATTTTCTTACCGCAACAAATACACTTGATTGATTTAACTAGGTGACAACGCTTGTTGTGTGTTTCACACAATATAATTCTTGAATTTATTGGTTCGATACTGTCTATGCCCACATGTATTACAATTCTACAAGGGTTGATTAACTTACATAGAACAATTTTTGAAGAAACCAGCTAAAAAAAATACACCGGTGATAGATAGCGACTTGAAATTGGTACAGGTAGATAAATGGATAATGTTTCGAAAAACAATCCTCATTCATTCAACTTGCTTTCACCGATCGTCTGTTAATCTACATAAATGAGTTGGCAGTGGTATAGTTTAAATATTATCTTCTAATAGTCTAAGCATGAAACCTAAGATAAGGCATGGTCCTCCTCCTCAATTACTTTATGAACCATTAAAAGAATACACTAGGGTTCAAAGGTTCCTTAAGGATATAGAAAAGAGAAAAACCAAACATGTAAGTGAAGTAGCGTTAGCACACTTTGAAACATTTCTTTTTAAGAACCCTAAACTAGGTTTCAATACAGATTCAATTATAGAGCATTTAAAACAAAATAAGGAGGATGAAGAATTAAGGTATAATATTCTAAATGAATTCAAGCACTACCTCCTTGCTTGTGGTTTATCTGCAAATAGTATTGGAAATTATATGTCACATATTCGTGCATACTTCAGGAAAAATTTCATATCTATAGACTCAGGAATATTCAAAGACGTTGTTAAACTTCCAAAAATAATTAGACAGAATGAAGACGGTCTTGATATTGAAGATGTTAGAAACATTTTGCTAAAGTGTAATGACTTACGGTTAAGGACCTTTATCATGTTTTTGTCAACTTCAGCTCTACGTTCAGAGTCTGAAGCCATTACTTTACGCTGGTCAGATATTGATATTTCTGTATCTCCAACTAGGATACACGTTCGTGCAGAGGTGACCAAAACAGGAGTTGCTAGAGACGCTTATCTAACCGAAGAAGCTACGGAACAACTTATTCAGTGGAAAGAATTCAAATATAGAAAAAGAGAGAAACCTAAGAGGACGCCAATTTATAATAAAAACGATATGGTATTTTCTGTATTAGGAGAAAAAAGTCCTGATGGAATTTACTTAACATTGCGTAGACAGTTAAAGAAGTTACTGGATAAGAACCTTTCAAAGACCACGTTCCACGATTTTAGGTCCTTTGTCAGGACTACTATAGCCAATTTGGGCTATGAAGCCTTTTCACTAGGTTACATAGGACACGCTTTAAATTCAGACAGCACATATTATAAAATGAAAGAAAAAGGTAGAAGACAATTCTATAAAGAGAAAATAGCACCAAGTTTAAAGTTCCTAGACTATAGTAAAATCGTCGTAGCTGAAAGAGATACAAGGGCAAAGTTGTTAGCTGTTGAAAAGGATAAAGATGAACAACTTCGAATATTGAGAGAAGAAATACGTCAACTACGTGAAGATGTTCAATCAGATATGGAGAGGAGGATTAAACAAATCACTCTAGAGCAAAGTTTACCCAAGGAAAGTATGAAACCAGTTTATGAAGCAAGACGCAAAAGTAATCCTCCTCCATGGAATGTTAATGAAGAAGTGTGAGTCCCCCCAGCTGAAGAAGGACTGCGGAGAGGATGGCTGTCAGTTACAACCCCTTACGAAACCTTACTTTTGTATAAGTCCAGTATTTAGCTCTTTTGCAATTTTTGAAATATTGATTTTTATGAATACTAGTTGAAATACAGGATTGTCGAAAATAATTATGTCTTCAAGTTGTGTAGAATCTATCAGTAGATGTTTTTGTAATGTGTTACCATGCTATATTTAAGTTGAGTAAGTAACAGTCACTTACTTACTTACTTATAAAGATATGTACACTGTTTAAATAGTACAATATATAAAGAAATGAATATTAGTAAACATTATAAGTTACGGATGAGTCTATTTTAGTGAGGGCAAAATGTCTGAACGAATGAAGTCAATAGCATTGAAGCAAGATACATACTCCGAACTTGTTTCAATGGGATACAAAAACGAGTCTTTTGATAAATTAGTTAAAAGACTCATGGCAGGTAACCAAGGAGTAATGAATTGAATACAATAGGCACTCAGGATTTGTGCCCTAGAAAGACCAATCCTGAGACCTCGGAACTGAACAGCTTCGAGTGCTGCCACGACAATGGCTAGCGTTGTTATTAAGTCAGAAGATACTACGCTTAAAAGACAAATAAACTTTTCTGACTATAATACTCGGCTTAAGAGGAGCAACACAGTCGAAGAACTTGACAAAACCAAATACAATCAATCATTAGTAAACCTTTACAAAGAAAACCATAAAGACAGAGAACCTCGGCTAAGTTGGATATGTGCTAACTGTATCTGTCATGAAAAATGTAAAGGTTACTTTTACGAAAGTAGTCCTGATAGCAACGGATTTGATTGCTCCCTAGTAGGGGTAACGCTTGACGGAATAGAAGCCAAGATTGAATCTCTAAGGATAGCCTGTGAATGTGCTAGCTGCAAACATGAACTAAACTGGAGGACTACAAATTGACCAACATGTTCCAGTGCCGATACTGTGAAACTTGGTGTGTTTGGATGAAGAACTACAAGTATGATAAATTCTATCCAGTAAATGCAGTTTCAGGAACTCCTCATACCTGTCTTAAAGATTACGTTCGTAAGGTGAGGATTTCATAAATTGTCCACTCCAGATGATGTATACGGTCCATTCAAAGCTTATGAATATACTCCAAGTCCTGATAATTTTGAAGAGCCAACAGAAGACCAGCAAAGAGACTTAGACAGACTAGAGCAGAAGCATGGTAAGATAGTAGTAACAAAGAAATCCTTAGAGTCAAATGACCCTGAGGATAAGGTGAGTCTAGTCGAGGAAGCAAGCAGAACTATAATGGGATGGTATAACTTTGTGACAGTCGAAGAGACGAAAGATATTCTATACTACAAAGATGGAGTGTATCTTACAGGTGGAGATATAATTATCGAAAAGGAAACAGAGAAGATATGTGGTTTTAACTTAAGCAATAGCCAAATTTCTGAGATTAAAGGACATATCATGAGGAGGACTTATCATAAACGTGAAGAGTTTGATGCAGATATCAATATCATTAACTTGAAAAATGGGCTTTACAATAGAGAGAAGAATGAACTAACTGAACATACACCAAAGTATCTTTCACTGAACCAGAAGCCTATAGTATACGATAAAAATGCAAGACCTAAACTGTTTGGTAAGTTCCTATCACAAGTATTATTCTCACGTGAAATTAGAACTGCTATAGAAGCAATGGCTTACACTTTCCATAGAGATTATGAGCTGGAACTGATTTTCATATTGTTTGGCTTAGGTTCAAATGGTAAAAGTGTGTTCACTAGTGTATTAACTGCACTCCATGGAAAAAGAAACGTTAGCAATGTAACTGTGACACAAATGCTAATCAATCGATTTGCAATTGCTGACTTGGAAAATAAAGATGTGAATTTCGATAACGAAGTAATTGGTTCTATTAGGGATACAGCAATTCTAAAACGTCTAACTGGAGGAACAAAGCAACCTATTAGAATTGAACGTAAAGGAAGACAGTCCTATGATACAATACTACATGCTAAATTATTCCTGAACGCCAATAAGATGCCCGAGATTGAAGAGCTTTCCAATGCTGACAGTCGAAGGTTTGTTATCCTAACCTTTCCCAATGAGTTTGACATTGATAAAGCAGATACAAAATTGATATCCAAGCTGACCACAGAGGAGGAACTATCCGGTATCTTTAATCTATTAATGGTTTACTTACGAAAAATTCTAGAGAACAAGAATATCCACACGAATGAGAAGACCATTGAAGAAAGACGAGAAAAGTATGAAAGGTCTATGAATCCTATCATATCATTTATCAAAGAAGCAGTACCTGAGAATTGCACAACAAGTGATTGGGTTGAGAAGGATGATTTCTATAAGGCATATGAAAAATACTGTGATAGGTATGGATTACCCAAAGAAAAGAAAATACCTTTTGGTAGAATAGTAAAACAACTAAAACCTCCAGAAATAGACTTTTACATCAAAGACGATAAGGTAAGGGTAAATGGTAGAGAAGTTAGATGTTGGATTGGGATACTTCTAAACGAAGAATACATAGGCAAGTCAGAAGAAATAACCTTGGAGAACCTGAGCTGAGACAGATGCACCTTTTCCCTTTTTTACCCAAGTCTTTACGTTAGTAACTTTTTCCAAATCAAAAAATGACCATCTGTCTCAAAACCTGTTTTTAGGAGTTTTCTCGTAAAATTCGTGCTCAATTTGGTCTGAGACAGATGAGACAGATGAAGGGCATTTTACAACTCGTTCCCAGAATATATTATTTCTTTATTACTTCTCAAATTTTCGGAGGTGAAAATAGTGTTTATCTGTCTCATCTGTCTCAACTTGTCTTCCTTGGTAAACAATCACTTTCTTCTATATCTCCTAAAATCAGCACCAGTCCCAGCACCTCCAGACCCTCTCCTCAGCCATATTCCCAGCTACAAAACATACACTTCTGAAAACGTGAGAGCTGAGCAAGTACTAGTGTCGGCTCAAACTAAACTTTGCTGTACTGAAGTTGTGCTTAACTTTACTTTTCTTTATATACCCCTATAGCAGTTGATTGGTAGTTACTGTACTGCTCCAGCCCCTCTACTTTCCCTTACCTTCCTAGGACAGCACTAGAACATTCTTCTGTTTCATTAACTTATTTGGGTTATCTACCTCCATTAACTGCTTTCGGTTAACTCTATCCAGTATAGCCTAGCCGTTGGACCGCGGGATTAGTGCCGCGTTGTTAGCATTACTTGTAACTAAAATAAGCAAGGCCGAGTAAGGGAATATTTGTTGACAATGGTGTGTACAATATCTCCAATCCAAAATTCTTTTTCGAGTAGGACTATATTCCTATTTTGTTTTGATAATAAAGCGCCTATATCAATAAATAATTTGTTTCACATGATAATAATATGTCAGATAAACAAGATGCCAAAAATAATGAAGAAAAGAAATACAATTGTCAATGTGGAGAAGCGTTTAGTTCAGTAGAAGAACTAAATGAGCATAATCATAAAGCACATTGATTAATTGAATAATTTTTAAAATTTATAGCACTACCTAATCTGCTCTTCTTGTGGCGCAGTAAAGTCCAAGAAACAATTACGTTACCGTTCTGAAGTCGGGGTGCTCGGGCATGTTGAAGGTGTTGGAAAAGCTGAGTTTCAAGTAATTTCTAAACGTAGAGGTAGAGGATTAGAAAGAGACTCTGAAGCACCTGAATTTGACCCTAAAGATTATGAATTTTCATTTGGTCCGGATAAAGACTTGGAATATTGGAATAATGTAGGTCAGATTGTCAGTGTTACCGATAGTGGAAATGACTCTGACGAAGAATGACCAATTTACACTCGCTACCCTTTCTTCAGAAAGTGAAAACAGTCAACCATTCAGCTGGGATTCTTGGCTGGGAATGATATAGCCATCTCCATATCAAGCAATAGCCAAGAATATCCCAATTTACAATACCGGTGATAAAGAATGAATGCAATTATAGAAGACATTTACTTAGAGCATTTGCACAAGGGAGAGTTGGAGCAAGCCGAATTTACTTTGATTCGAGCTTTAGCCACATCAGGTCCTGAGCCTGTAACTTGGTACGAGTTCTGTAGGGTATTACTACTAAGAGGTAAGCTGAAAGAAGCATTGGAGAGTCTAGAGGTATTAGAGAAGGTGTCTCCCAACTGGAAAGATACGAGAAAAGCAATGAAGTTAATTAGACAGAAAATTGAGGCTAAGCCTATGTCTGTCTATTCCTAGCTTACCCTTATGAATCATTAATTAATTGCCTTCTCTTTAATCTCATTAATGTCAGAACTAGAATTCAGTATAAAAATAGGTCATGATGGAACGGTAGTAGAAGCTTCAGGGAGGACCCAAGAACAAGTAGAGAAAATGGTCAAATTTGGAATAGACAGTTTGATGGACTTGAAAAATGCGATAGGAAAGTAGTCAAAAGTATACCTGTGCGTAACAAGTAGTCGTACTTTGCCTTTTTTAGTTAATCCAGTTAAGCTAACAAAATTACCTATCTGCTGTAAAATTTCCACAATCCCTTTCTATGACAACTAGTGCATAAACTTCTAGCTATCAATTCCTCGTCGGTTTCTCCATGTCTATGCTTCATTACCCTTTTCATACCACATTCACATTTCATTATGTCTCCATACATGTTCTTACTTGTTCACCTATCTGAAGAATCCTTTTCGGTCCCCTCAGTTTAAGGTCTCGTGTGAGTGACTATACCATCTCTTAGGAATATAAAATTGTTATAATGTTGGTGACCGCATAAATTACACTCAAACTGTTCTCCAACTAGTTTGTAATTGTCTATTTCAGTTGAATTTCCTATCCTAGCGATTATCAATTTTCCTTTTGTACAATTGATACAATTCTGACCTATAGCAAACTTAGTGAATGGTGTATTCTCTAGAAATTGTGCATTTTGCATTCTAAGATAAAACCAAAGGTCTTGGTACACATAACTATTTTTAGCATAAGGATGTCCTGCAATATCTTGTATTGGTAAAGCAAATTCTATTATGCACCTATCAGGATTTTCTTCTGAATCTCTAAACGATAATTTATTCTTAATACCGTCAGCATATCCATCTATAATTTCATAACGAATCTCTGTATAGGGGATAAATTCATAACGGACATTAATTACTTTGTGAGCTGTCTCGTTGTCTAAGGTAATATTCCAGAATTCTCTGGTTGTCATAGAGTCTTCAGATTGATTAAGTATTTTTATTCAATTACAATACTTGGGATACCTGACCGGATACTCTTCCAAAAAAGTATTCGAAAGCTACTTTCCTAGAAGCCCTGTACTGCCATTCGCTATGTGCTATACTATCATACATTTACTGATTTCTTCTCACGAAATAAACGAATCTTATCATATATCTTTTTTCCCTGCCATTAATCATTTGCAAGTGGAGACAATGAGAGCAGTCACAGCTATTATCAACTATGTTGTTGGACATTTGTTAGCCTCCACTCCCAATCTTTAAAGGTATTCACATTAGGAAACTTCATTAAAATCAATCTTGACTACAGTAGGGTGCAAGCCAGCTCCGTGTTTGGATTTCCCTTCTGCTGTCAACATCTTTGTAATAATATACGTAATAAAATAGCCAGACGATTAAATGAAATAAGCGGACCCGAAGTATTAGGATTA
>JBBRRH010000013.1:0-49388 GCA_038201105.1 Nitrososphaera sp.
ACGGGTCCAGAGGGACTCGAACCCTCGACCAGCTGCTCCGCAGGCAGCCATTCTATCCAAGCTGAACTATGGACCCCCCTGCTACAGATAATTTTTCCATATATGAACTTCCCCTCGCAACTCAACAAAGATTAAGAGCGACACCTCTTCATAAAGTTTGAACGAATGAGGTTTACATATATCCTAATTTAATGATTGATTACTCTTAGGCGGTATGAATCAAATTTATAAAACCCACACGACAGGATCTATTTTGAGATTTAAAAACTCATTAGTTGTATAAAACATGAAAGAATCATTTACTCAAGCTATCAATGACAGGATTCTCCTTTTTGATGGCGCAATGGGAACTGAAATCCAAAAGATGGATCTAGATGCTAGCAAGTATCCTGACAATATGGACGGCTTCAATGATGGCCTGGTTATGAGTGCCCCTACAATAATCGAAGAAATTCACAGAAGTTACTTGAGAGCTGGATCAGATTGTATTGAGACTAATACATTTGGTAGCAACCAGTTAAAACTCGAAGAGTATGGCTATGGCGATAGGGTTATAGAAGTAAATAAATTGGCCGCTTCAATTGCCGTTTCAGTAACTCTCGAATTCAGCGATAAACAAAGATTTGTGATTGGTTCCATGGGTCCGAGTGGATATTTGCCAAGCTCTAATGATCCTGACTTGGGGCAAATAGAGTTAAGCAAAATTATACGAGCATTTTCCCTCCAAGCAGAGGGATTGATTATGGGAGGAGTTGATGCGTTACTCATTGAGACAAGTCAAGATATCCTAGAAGTTAAACTTGCCATTGAGGGAGGATTTCAGGCAATCCAGAAAACTGGAAAAAAAATTCCAATAATTTCTAATGTTACTCTAGACAAATACGGAAAAATGCTATTGGGAACAAATGTTCAAGCTGCATATACTGCCGTATGCGACATGGGAATACTTGCATTTGGTTTAAATTGTTCAACAGGACCTCTGGAGATGGATCCGAGTATACGTTGGCTTGATGAGCAGGATGAGCTTCCTGTCCTAGTCATGCCAAATGCGGGAATGCCAGAAAATGTTGGTGGAAAGGCCGTTTATAAAATGAGTCCATCGAGCATGGCATCAGCGCTTAGTGATTTTTTGCGCAAGTACAAAAATATACGCATGATTGGAGGTTGTTGTGGAACGACCCCAGAACACATACTGGAATTTTCAAAGGTGATTGGACAATAGGACTTATAATCCCCACATTTCATTATTCACTATCTAACCTCTGATGAATTTGCAACATAAGATCCCTCGGGTTAGCTCCGCAATGAAGGTAATTGACCTAGCACAGATTCCGCCCCCCTTAATAATTGGAGAGAGACTCAACACGCAGGGTTCAAAGAAAGCCAAAGCAATGGTCCTGAAAGAAGACTTTGATGGTCTTGTAACCCTTGGCAGAGAACAAGTCGAAGACGGAGCTCACTGTATTGATGTCTGCGTTGCAACAACAGAACGATCTGATGAGATAGATTTCATGAAAAAGCTGGTAAAACGACTTAGTCTTGAAGTTGAAGCGCCTCTAGTAATAGATTCTACGGATCCTAAAGTCGTAGAAGATGCTATACTGCAGATTCCCGGTAAACCAATCATCAATTCTATAAACCTTGAAGGAGATGGTACCAGATTTCACTCCCTTGCTCCGTTAATGTCAAAATACGGTCTTCCCGCAATAGCTATGTGCATAGGACCCGATGGGATGGCGAAGACTGCCCAAGAAAAAGTCGATGTAGCGAAATTGCTTTATGAGACAGGCAAGAATTATAACTTAAAACCTTGGCAATTCATATTTGATGTATTAACCTTTACACTTGCAACTGGGGAAGCTGAGTATGCAAATTCTGCCGTAGAAACTCTTTCTGGGATATCGCTTATTAAAAAAGAGATGAAAGGGTGTTTTACCAGTCTTGGTTTGAGTAATGTCAGTTTTGGTTTACCATCAAATGCAAGAAAAATAGTCAACTCAGTTTTTCTACACCATTCAATAAAGGCAGGACTAGACGCAGTAATAATTAACGCCAGGGATATCATTCCTATGTCAGATATCGCACCCACACAGTTAAAGCTAGCAGAGGATCTGATTTTTAACAAACACACTAATGCTCTTTCTGACCTCATAACATATTTTGAAGGTACCAAAGCGAGCTCGGTTAACGCACCCAAGAAATCAGACCTTAACCCAGACTGGGACTATGACAAAAAATGTTACTTTCGTATAGTAAATCGGCTTAAGGAAGGAATTGAAACTGATGTGGTTGGATCAATAACTAATAGGGTGTTGAAAAAACGGGGTGGAGAAATACATCAGTATCAGACTGTATCACTACTGAGAGAACATCCTGATCTTGCTCATGAGGCAGCTGTCGAAACATTGAATGATGTGTTGTTGCCAGCTATGAAGGAAGTAGGTGACAAATTTGGTGCAGGGGAATTGATATTACCATTTGTGTTAAAATCTGCAGAGTGTATGAAATCAGCGGTGGCAGAGCTGGAAAAGTATTTGATAAAGAAACAGGGAGTCAGCAAAGGTAAATTGGTTATTTGTACTGTTTATGGAGACGTACATGATATTGGAAAGAACCTGGTAAAGACAATAATTTCAAATAACGGATACTCGGTGTTCGATCTGGGAAAGCAAGTCCCGATAGCACGTATTATGGAAAAAATAAAGGAAGTAGATGCAGATGCAGTTGGGCTATCTGCTCTCCTGGTCTCTACTTCTAAACAAATGAATGTTTTCGTAGAAAATGCAAGGCAGATGAATCTAAAAATTCCAGTTCTATGTGGAGGGGCAGCGATAAACAGTGACTACATTAATCGGGTAGCCAAAAGTGATTCCATTTACGCTCCAGGAGTGTTTTACTGCAAGACAGCCTTTGACGGACTTCGAGTCATGAATACGTTAATGTCTCCTGAAAAAGAGGCTTTTTTGAATAAATGGAGAGATAAAATCCAATCATGGAAAGACAAACCATCAACGACTTCTGCTAAAGAAGAGGTTCCACAAAGCCAGATAACGCCGGTCTCTCCACCGATTCCACCTCGTCTGGACGTTGAAACACGATTGGAACCTAAGGATATCGATCTTTACAAGATTTGGGAATATCTGAATAAAAAGTCGTTGTTTGTCTTATCTTGGGGGATTCGTGGCGAGGGTGCTAAGGATCTTGGCGTGCAGCCAGAACGACTTTATGCGGAATGGAAAGACCGAGTCGTCAAAGAGAAATTATTTTCTCCGCGTATCGTTTACGGGTATTTTAGATGTCATAATCAGGACAGAAAGTTAGCAGTAGAATCGAAAGGTGGAACGGTTGTCTTCGACTTTCCCAGATCATCGAAAGGAAAAAGGCTCTGTATAACAGACTACTTTGGTGAAAACGATGTAGTAGCATTTCAGGCAGTCACGGTAGGGACTGAAGTTTCCCTAAAGATTGATGAGCTCAATTCTCAAGATAAATACACCGATGCCTATTATTTACATGGATTGGCAGTTGAAACTGCCGAGGCATTGGCAGAATGGACTCACATGAGGATCAGAAATGAACTTAAAATTGATTCAAATCAGGGACTTCGGTACAGTTGGGGATACCCAAGTTGTCCTGATGTCTCCCAACATGAACTTGTATGGAAACTAATCGACCCTGTCAAATCGGGCATGAATTTGACCGAAGCTGGACAGATTATTCCTGAACAGTCAACAGCAGCAATAGTAGTTCACCATCCAGAAGCTGAATACTTTCTATTATAATCTGGGGTGAGCGTACGTATAACTCTTGTTATGCAAAGGAGGAAAAAATAAATATCCTTGTATAAAGGAGCGAATGCCCCACTGTGAAAAATCGAAAAATTTTAGAATCTTTGTTGTGAAATGGCTATTACTGATTTTTACTTTGCTTGCGCAGTAGACGAAGTGCCAGCATATTTCACGTATGAAAAAGAAAGTATGTTGGTTATTCAATCTAAGGCTTCAGCAAAATTAGGAAAGAGTGATTTTGGGAACATTGAAAAATTCATCCCTGCTTTGATTTCACATGAATCCATTCACGTTGTAATATCAAGAATAGAAAATTCTCAAACTTCTGAATCACTGGACAACATAGAAGTTATCGTGGAGACAGGGGGGAGAAGGTTTCAAGTCAGTATCAACAACATGCTATTTGCAAATGATCAATCAGGCATCGTATTTTGGTGAGGATTGTAGAATTGGTTGGATCATTCCGGTATTGATTCAAAACAGGTGGATTATTTAAAATCATTCAATGAGATTGTCTGCATGGTTTTTTCATGGTTGTTGCGTACAATTTTAACTTTCTTTCCATATTATCACTGGATATATCCTGCTTAATTTTCTCTATAATAGCGCTTCCAACAATGACTGCGTCTGCGCCAGCGTCTATCATCTGTTTCACGTGGAACGAAGTGCTGATCCCAAATCCTACGGCTATATTCCTTGTGGGTCCCGCAATGGTCTTGATGTTCCTGATCGAAGTAATAGAATATTTCGCAAACGAACTCCTTACCCCTGTTGTTCCAAAAACCGAAACAACATACACAAAGCCTGAAGAATACTTAATGATTTTTTTTATCCTATCTCGTACGGTATTTGGAGACACAAGAAATACTGTTGCTAAGCCAAGTTCTTTTGCAAATTTTACGTAATCCTCTGATTCCTCGATTGACATATCTGGGAGTATGAAACCATCTATCCCATTGATTTTCGCACTGCACATGAATTCCTTAAAGCCTTTCTTGAATGGAATATTCGAGTAAGTCATTGCAAGGATAGGGAGGTTAGGAAATTTTTTCCGTATATTCGCTGTAAGTAGAAGGCATTTATCTGGGGTCATCCCTTTTGTCAAGGCTTTAAATGACGCATCTTGAATTGTTGATCCATCAGCAATTGGATCTGAAAATGGAATTCCTATTTCAATCATGTCTGCGCCTCCGCTTACCAATGCAGATATTATTTTTTCACTGTGGCTAAAATCAGGATATCCACCCACCACATAACAAATGAGTGCACTTTCTCCCCTTGACTTTAGGTCAGTAAATTTTTTGTTTATTCGATTATTTTCTTCGAAAGACATTTTTTACGTTCTACCTCTTGAATTTAGTATATCTCATTACCTCTTCGATATCCTTGTCCCCCCTTCCTGAAAGAGTGACAACAATATCCTTACGCCTTCCGATTTTCCTCGCCAACTTCATTGCAAAAGAAACGGCATGAGCGGACTCAAGTGCTGGTATAATTCCCTCAAGTCTTGAGAGTGTATGGAATGCATCTAGGGCCTCACGATCTGTGACTGCAACGTAATTAGCCCTTTTTAGCTCCTTTAAGTGTACATGTTGAGGACCCACACCAGGATAATCGAGCCCTGCCGAAATACTATGCGTGTTTTTGATTTGTCCATCCTTGTCTTGAAGTACATAAGTTCTCATACCATGCAAAATTCCTTCTGAACCTGCGCCCAAAGTAGCAGCATGCCTCCCAGATCTCATTCCCATTCCTCCGGCTTCCACACCATAAAGACGTACTTTTGAATAGTCAATAAATGGGTAGAAAGTCCCTATGGCGTTACTTCCTCCTCCTACGCATGCTACTAAGGTGTCAGGCAACGAATTTGTGATTTCGTTCATCTGTACTTTTATTTCTCTACCTATTATACTCTGAAAATCTCGTACTATCATTGGATAGGGATGAGGACCCACGACAGACCCAATCAGATAATAAGTTTCCTTAACATTGACTATCCAGTCCCTTATGGCTTCGTTTATGGCATCCTTAAGGGTTCTTGTACCAGAATTAACCGTGTGTACTTTAGCACCCAATAATTCCATACGATAGACATTAAGTCGTTGTCTTTTAACATCTAAGGCCCCCATGTAGACCTCGCATTTTAATCCTAGCATTGCTGCGGCCATCGCAGTGCCTACCCCGTGTTGACCGGCACCAGTTTCTGCTATAATCCTGGTTTTGCCCATCCTTTTCGCCAGTAAGCATTGTCCAATACAATTATTGGTCTTGTGGGCACCACCGTGTAGCAGATCCTCTCGCTTGAGAAAAATTCTTGCTCCGCCAGCGTGGGTTGTGAGATTCTTTGCAAAATAAAGTGGCGTTGGCCTTCCAGCATAATGGGACAGATAAGATGAAAAATCCTTCTTAAATTTGGGATCCTTCTTTAACTTGTCATAGGCTTCCGTGAGCTCATCAATAGCAGGTATGAGCGTTTCAGGTATGTATTTCCCCCCATAATTTCCATATTTTCCATTTAGCGGAAATTTCGATAAATTGATCATGAACGTGCCCTCAAGAATATCATTTTATTTTTTACTCGATTTATCTTACTCTGCATGACATAACTCTGCGACTTTAGATATTTGATCTTTCGACTCCATGATACTAGTTCCTACCAAGAATGCATCAACACCCAATGGCCTCAAACTTCTTATTTGATCCGCAGTGGAAATACCACTCTCGCTGATAATAACTTTGTTTCCCTTCTGAAATGTTTGCATTAGTCTTTTGGTAACATCTAAATCAACGTTAAGATTATTCAAATTCCTGTTGTTAATCCCAATTAAAAGCGGTTCTTTCATGCTATTCATGACTTCCTTGAATTCTGATTCTTTGTGAATCTCCACCAAGACGTACAAATCTTTGTCTCGTGCATATTGCATAAACTTTTCGATAGTGCCCTCAGCCATTCCGTCATCAAATATGGTCTTTATTAGTAGAATACAATCTGCTCCAATTCTTTTTGCAGCGTCGATCTGGACCTGACTGACTACGATATCTTTCATCAAGATGGGCACTCTGACAGCTTTTCTTACTTTTGCGACATGGTCTATCGAACCATTGAACATGTACGGCTGAGTCAATATTGAAAGACCAACCACACCTGAACTTACTAATCCTTCTGCAAGATGGATTAAATCTACATCATCCGGATCTACGATTGTTCCCCTGGATGGTGAAGAGAATTTGATTTCAGATACTATTGGAACGTGAGTACAAGAAAGGATATACTTTCTAAATGAAATAGCACAATGATTATCCAGATGATACTTTTCGGCATCATAATATCCCTCGTCAACGGCCTTATAGGAATTAGCAACCAGGGTCGAAAGTAAACCATTTTTGTTAAAAAACTTGCTCAAAGACTTTTGTTCTCACCGCAATCATTTGCTATTAATTTCACTAGATTGGTCTTAATAATTTATCAGTTACGACGGGCTGTGCCAGGTCCATCACACATATGTCATTAGCAATTTGCCTGGTAAACCATTTACAGTTAATTCTGGATGGCAGTTTATGAGCGTGTCTAGATTAATTAATATAGTATCTTTCATCATAATTCAACTCAATCCAAACTTGCCGGAGAGCGAAATATTCCTTGATAGATCCAAATTATCAGCTAGATACATACCCAGGGAGCTTCCGCACCGGGAGAAACAAATCTCCATGATTCACACAATTTTCAAAAATTCGTACATAAAACCGGAGGAATTTATACTTACTACAATTCAAGTGGTAGGACCTGCAGGGATTGGTAAGACATCCACAGTGCTCAAGTTTTCGGAAACATTGGAAACAGAATTTAAGCAATCTGGCCTAGCATTGAAAATTGCGTACATAAACCTTAAACTTCAAGGCGGTAATAAGTACGCAATATACAGGTTTCTGCTTGAAAAAATTGCACCGGAACTTCCAGCTCAAGGCCTCAGTGCCGAGGAAATGTTAAGATATTTATTAACATATTTGAGAGAAAATAAAACATATGCATTGATCATCCTTGATGAAATCGATTATCTGGTACGATCTAGTAAAGATAGTGGCATCATATATGACTTTACCCGCCTTAATGAATTTGACCTGACTAAACATTGTAACATATTTGGAGTGATTTTTATTGCAAGGAGTACTGAATTTTACAACAGGATCGATCAAGCAGAACTAAGCACACTAGGTAGGGTGCCTATCGAATTTCCACCATATTCTAACAAGCAGATAAGCGACATATTAATTAGAAGATGTTTGGAATCGTTTAATCCAAACGTAGTTGGCTCAGATATTATAGATGAAGTTTCTGCTATTGCAGTTTCTCCTCAGGTGAATGGAGACGTAAGATATGCTCTTGATCTTATTTTATACGCCGGACAACTTGCAGAAACACAAGGTAGTGAAAGAATATCCTTGGACCAGATTCGCAAAGTGCATGGCCAAAGCCATCCATCGATGACTACCGAGGACATAATAGGTCTTCCAAAAAATCACCTAGTAGCACTTATGGCAGTAGTAAAAACGCTTAGCGTAAGAAAAAAACAGTATGTTGAACTTAAAGAAATTCGATTACATGCACTAGAATTAGCGGACGAATACAAGATGAAGAAATTTGAAGTTGAAGACTATCTGGATGATTTACTTGACCAAAATATAATAGAAATGAAATCACTAAAGGAGATAGGAATAAACGGTGCAGCGTTGAACGAACTTGGACCCATATTAGAAAACCAATTGAAGAAGAAAAGATAGAATGTCAGAAATAGACAGCAAAGTTATAATTGAAAACGGAATTGGCACATTAGGTAAAATCAAGATAATCAGAGCCCTTGCTGAAGAAAGAAAAATGGTTACAATTTATGTTCTTCATAAAAGAACTGGTTTGAAAAGGGAAGACATCAAACGTAACCTGAAGGATCTAATAAGAATTGACTGGGTTAGAGAAAAGAAAATGGTGAATTCCATGTACTACGTAAACAGAGAAAACGAATTTATTAAGAATCTTTTCACATTTTTTTTAAATGTGGGATATATTGGGCTAAGATAGACTAATCCAAACGCTCAAGTTTCGATGGGTTTGGTCCAATGAATTTTATAAAATGATCCAATCATTGTTATTACTGACCGAGCTGACCGAAATTAGTATCGCTTAGCTATATTCGCATTCATGAAAGAATGACTTATCGATGTTGATTGTGGTGGAAGTTGCGTATCGATTGGTTGAAAAAGGATTAAAAAGGTGAGAATTCAAAGTTCTATGTGCGGATAAGATCAGACAGGCAGATTACACCGAAGTTTATTTTTGTTACAGGAGGTGTAATGTCTGGTCTTGGAAAAGGAGTAATTACATCATCGACAGCCAAGCTATTACAACTATTAGGTCTGAAGGTCTCTTGTGTAAAGATAGACCCATATGTAAATTACGATGCTGGGACAATGAATCCCATAGCCCATGGAGAAGTATTCGTAACAGATGACGGCGGGGAATGCGACATGGACATAGGAAACTATGAGCGTTTTCTAGATATTTCAATGACTGAAAACCACAACATTACCACAGGCAGGATATACTCTGAAGTGATTAAGGCTGAGCGCGAAGGAAAATACCTTGGACAGTGTGTGCAGATAATACCTCACGTAACTGATACAATAAAGGACAAACTAAGAAAGTTGGCGACAGGTCGTGATGTTTTGGTCGTAGAATGCGGAGGAACTGTCGGTGATATAGAGAGCTTGCCTTTTCTAGAAGCTCTCAGACAAATGCAATTGGAATGTGGCGACTCTGGTGCACTATTCATACATGTAACATTAGCCCCCATTCTTGATGTCGTAGGTGAACAAAAAACTAAACCCACACAACATAGTGTCCAGGAATTGCGGAGGATAGGGATCCAACCGTACATACTGGCGGTCAGATGCAAAAACCCCCTAAATCTCGAAGCAATACATAAGATATCCATGTTTGCGAGCATTAAGGAAGATTGTGTGATTTCTTGTCACGATGCACCTTCAATATATCATGTACCTGAAATCCTAGAGAAACAAGGAATTGTAAAAGTAATAGCTCAAAAGCTAAATTTGAAGAATTCAAAAGTGGGGTGGGAAAATTGGAAACACGTTACCAGTGGCTATTTGAACTACAATGGGAGAGTCAAAATTGCCATAGTAGGCAAGTACGTTAGTCTCCCAGATAGTTACGTTAGTGTATATCAGGCACTATTACATGCGTCTGCAAAGCAACACAAGAAGTTGAGCATAGAATGGATAGAATCTGAAATATTTGAAACCAAAAAGGAAGAGACAGGATTACTGAGGAAATTCGATGGGATATTAGTTCCGGGTGGATTTGGAAAAAGGGGTAGTGAGGGGATAATCAGAGCGATAAATTTTGTTAGAAAGCGAAATATCCCTTTCCTTGGAATTTGTTTTGGCTTTCAGCTTGCTATAGTGGAATTCGCTCGAAATCAATGTGGAATTACTGATGCGACTTCTGAAGAGTTCAATCCTAAAAAGAACGATCCAGTGGTCGAATTCATGCCAGAACAGAAGAAAGTAAGTAACTATGGAGGTTCAATGCGATTAGGGAAACATAGGATTACTATTGTGCCTAGAACACTTTCCAGCCACATCTACGAGAGGCCAATGATCGAGCGCAGACATAGACACAGATATGAATTCAACCAGCGTTATCGAAAACTCATTGAAGAAAATGGAATTGTCTTGTCAGGTCATTCTGACTACGGGAGGCGGATTGAAATGTTGGAAATTCCAGACCACAGATTTTACCTAGCACTCCAATATCACCCAGAATTTACAAGTAGGCCTGGAAAACCTGAAGAGTCATTCGATGCGTTTGTAAAAGCCTGTGTTTATCGATAATAAACCTCTAAATCCTCAGCTCATATATTTTCTGTCTTGCATCTCTTAGCGACGTCTTTTTTCTGACGTAGCCACGCTGCAATAGGTGACTTAAGGAAAGTCTTATAGTTCGTTCTGGCAGCATGGTTCTTTTACATAGGTCCTTCTGACTCAAAGCGCCTTCATATTCCATTGTTTTTAAGATTAGTTTTGCGCTTGGTGGCATATTAAGTAGCTCTTCTGCCAATTTTACTTTTTTCTCGATTATCTTTGCTGAAGAATCTTTTATCATCCTTACAAATCTTGTAGGATAGTCGTGTTTGCTACATTCTAGTTTCTTACGTACAGTAACTCTTTTGCCTCCATCTAGTACTACGTCGCACAGGTACCTACACATGATGTCCGTGATCTCTAAGTTGGAATCGTTTGGAACGATCAGTGGCCTGCGTGTGTTGTCAAGAGAATTCACGGAAACGACTATGAAAACTTGGGATTTTTGTAGAACCATCGGTCCGCCAGCAGACATACTATATGCAGTTGAGCCAATTGGTGTCGAAATGATGACACCGTCACTATTGTCATGCCAGAGGTCGCCGTGGTTCACTTTAAGTACGTATTCTAACAACGTGGCACTTTTTCTGGGGAAAAGGGCAACATCATTAAGTACTGGTTCCACTTCTTTTCCATCTACCTTCACAGAGAGTCTGAAAACTTCATCAACCTCGTAATCTCCTTTCTTCAATCTCATGACCGCAGATTCCAATTCGGTTACATCTACCTGCCCAAGGAAACCTGTGGAATCAGATTCGTAAATGCCTAGTACCGGAACTGAAAAATCACGTACCTTATGAGAATGATCAAGTATCACTCTATCGCCTCCAGCAACTAGAACAATGTCCGCATTGTGTGCTGAGGGGCTATCTCCATCCTTAAGAATTTTTGACTCTACGCCAAGATCGTCCAAAATTCCTTTTATCTTATAACCCAAACTGCCTTCCGTCCAGTCCTGACCTGAGATGGCTATCTTCATTTTCAGAATAATAACAACGATATGCTACCGCAATTTAAATCTAAAATGGATAACTTCTTTTATAATTTTTCGTATTTCAAAGAATTATAATAGTATGTGGCATTTTCTTCAACTTTTGATCTTTTTGGAATTTTTTCAACCCCACGACATTTGGAATCTAATGATGCTGCGGCGGCACCGACTGCAAAACAAAAGGCCCACACAACATCATTCTCTCTCATAAAGGTGCAACTAAAAGCAGACGAGATAATATCCCCTAGTCCTGTCGAATCAGGTATTTTAACATGAGGGAGATTCAACCAAAAATGAGTATTAGCGTCAGAAACGTGAATGGTTCCTTCTTCCGCATGTATCACGAATTTAACACCGTAATGGGTATGAATTTTCTTCATCCCAGAGAGTCCAAAGACGCCGCCGGTCATAGAACCAAGTTCTGCAGTATCCAGCTTGATTGCATTTATATTTTTCAGGTTCAGATGTGTTTCATTCTTTATTACAATCATACCTGAAGGATCCACCATTCTTGTATATCCTTGTGGATCTAGCATCACAAAATTTTTTTTACCAGGATTGTTTTTTATGTATTCTAGTACGGTCTCTGGGACTTCGTCAAGGACTGGACTTATGAGCCACCCATCAGTTTTTATATGTTCTACATCACTTAGCCTTATTTTGTCACAGTTCGATTCCAGTGTAAGCATCCTAGATCGTCCCAGAGTTTGGATGAGAAACTTAGTAGTTGGTAAGCTCGACATGCCTGAAGGCTCCAACGTAATACCCTTTTTCTTGAGAATGTATACGTACTCATCTTTCAAGTTTTTTCCAAATCTAGTTACAATATTTATATTAAAACCAAGGTTCGTTGATGTGAGACCCGCATAACATGGTGGTCCACCGATACTTTCTGTTTGGACTCCATCTTCACCCAGAATCGTGTCCATGACTAAATTGGACACAATTGTTAGATTCATTCCCTGTATGGGACACACCATTTCAATATATATCTCCATGTTCAAGAATCAATTATCGTTCATTTGAAGGAATGAGGACCTTTAGTGATTCCGAGAGGGATCTGCTGTTACAAAACCAAGGCAATTCTCCTTTTTCCAAGTCTCTCAATAAATCGATGAGTGTTTAATCAAGAGACCAAATTTATTAGCTGGTATACCATGCAGGCTAGATTATTAGTTTCTTCATCGTCCAATCGCAACTATAATATCGTATAGGATTTTGCATCAGTGATGATAAAAATTGGAAACTAACAGCACCTAAACCTAATCTTATCAGAAGATTTAAAGCATAGAAACTGAATCACCCTAATATGCCGAAGAAGAGGACAAGCAGAGGACGTACTAAAGGCGGAAAGGGCAGCTCCGGTACGGTGCACTGCAGTCAATGCGGCGCTATGGTCCCCCGAGATAAGGCAAAAAAAGTGACTGGAAGAATCACTTTCGTTGAACCCGCACTGGCAAAAGAGTTAAGGGCTCAGGGTGCATACATAGCTCCATCAACTGATGTAAAATTCTATTGTGTTTCCTGCGCCGTCCATAGAGGGATAGTGAAAGTAAGATCGGAGGCCGACCGTAGGATGACTGGAAGGTTACGCTAATTTTTAAGTTTTTTTAATGTATAATGTAGTCTCTGAAGGAACGTAAATGATGATAGAATAGAAACTATTATCGTGCCAATCTCCATAGAGTTAGGTATTGGAATAAGCCCCATGACAGCTAGTACTAAAAGTCTTTCTGCTCTTTCCCCCAGACCAATACCCTTCAAGTCGATTCCAAGCGACTCTGCCTTCGCCCTGGAATAACTAACCATCATGGACATGGATATCGCGATAAGACAGATTACTGGGTTTGCTAAGCCGCCTACGGATATTCCGATGAAAACTATGATTTCAGCAAGTTTGTCGTAAGTTGAATCTATAAAAGAACCCTTTGCAGTAGATTTGTTAGTGGCTCTGGCAACGCTACCATCTATGAGATCAAAAAAACCAGAAATTAACAAGAAGATACTTCCAATCACAACGGGTGAAAGTAATACTATTCCGGCTAATTGAGAAGATAACCCGAAACTCAAAGCAGAAGCAATGGCCATCACCAATCCAACATTGCTCCAAAATGTGGGGGAAAGCCCTAGCGAACCTAACTTTATACCCAGTCGTGCAGTTAAAGGATTTATCTTTTCTCTCAACCTGTTCAGCAAACCTTAAAATTTCATCTCCATCAAATGTGAGATCATTACTCAGATAAGCTGACCGGCATCTTAATTCTTTTGATTCATTAGAATTAGTTGATGCATTTCCAAGTTTGCAAATAGTCTCACGATTTTAGTTCCTTTAACAGGGTATCGACATCATCCTTGGTTAATCCTATTCCTTTCCGTGCATCTCTTCTACCTATAATTTTTTCACCATCAAAAGCTATGATAGTCGGGACAGTCTCTACGGAAAAGCGATCCCACAATGGGCTATCATCATCATTTAATTTTGAACTATACAGGAAAAAGTTTGTTTCGATGGAGTCAAAAATTGGCTTGAACCTCTGACAAAATGGGCACCATACAGCATAAAATAGGACCAAAGCCTTTTCATTTCTAGAAAAAAGATCATCAAAGTCGGCAGGACCTAATTCGCTCATTTGTAAGTAATAGATCCTTTTCACTAATATTGATTTTCATTTAAGAATCTCGTGAGTTAATTCCAATCAACTAGGCACATGCGTAGTAGACAAAGGACTTTAGTTGCTCCTCCAGTTGCTCTACTGTTTATTACTTCCTTCACCCATTTGATATCTCGTTAGTTGACAATCTTTGTACTTTGGTCTCAAATTTCTTTGGGCATGGTAAAAGATCAGGCTTTGTTCTAAGCGTTGATTCAGACCTAGGGATTGACTTGTGGTAATTAGAAATTCCTTTTGAATGTATAGAGACAGAAATTACAAGCGTCACATGAATAAAACAACTGATCGAAATCTGAAGACAATGTCATCAGGTCGTTACATCTCGGGCATTCTATCTCATGTTCTATTTTCAGATTCTCTGTCTTTATTTTAGAATTTTGGCGAACCTTTGACATATTGATATTTTTATTTCTTTTACTCTTCGTTTTATATCAAAATAATTTTTTTGAGAATGTTGAAAAAGCAAGATGTCAAATATACTAAGTCTACTAGTCAAAACGCAGAATAAAGTTCTCACTATTTCAAAATTAGAATTTCCTCTTCCGATACCTCATGTACGAAATTTTACATACTCAATGGTCAGCCAAGCCATATCTGTACAAAACAATTAATTGATCGTTCCTAGAATGTCATGTAAGGAAGAGTAAAGCAACGCTTTCTTATTTTGGTAACCCTAGGCATGGGTTGCTTTGATCGAAGAGCGTGCACCACATGCTTCGCAGTGAAGGAAACCTAGTTTCTTGGTTTTTTCTGTTCTAGTATCTGGACTTTGGCAAACAGGACATATCACATAATCCTTTATATATCGATCTATCAGAGCGCTAAAAGATGATGGTTCTTTTCGACCAAGAAATATGACGCGTTCTCCAGCGATGTATCCCGCGGAAGCAAGTTCTTTATTGAGGTATAGTAAGATCTTTTCCGGATCTCTCCGTAATGCTTTGGGAAATTCCATGAAATTCCTGAATATTGTGCGCTGTCCTACCCACATAACTTGAGGTACTGGAACTTCAAGTCTAGCTGCGGACTTTTTGGCGGTGTCACCCAAATTAGTTTGTATCCTTTTTAATAAGACCTCATAGGCCTTGTCATTATCGTCCTTACTCATCTACTACTTCAAATGAAGAAGGCTTTATTGTTCTTTGTGCTAGCGTCTGACGGCTAATTACGATAATTTCTATATTGGCCAGTGATTCAGCAGCGGTTTTTCAAATGTGTATATTAACCAGAATTTGTGATCCTGATTTTGATTAAATCTTGCATATACATAGAGCGATTAGCCTCTAAACCCAGTTACTAGGTCATAAGGTTACAAAGTCATATCTGCTCTTCCCAAGTCTTTCTTTGACTACACTTAGTGCTACTTTAGATGAGTCACAACCAATCCAGCGCCTCCCCATTTTTTCTGCAGCCACGAGAGCAGTTCCTGACCCACAAAAGAGATCAGAAATAATTGAATTTGGTTTGGAAAATAGACCGATAATCCTTTCCAGTAGAGCGTTATGCTTTTCCGTGCTAAACCCTGTGGAATAGTTGTACGACTCAATATCTAGCCATAAGTTGTCAATGATCTTCCTTGTCTTTGGAGGTATCCAGTATTCGGGGTATTTTACCGTACTTCGCTTTCTTATAAATTCCAGAATCCTTCCTTGTTTTTCCCAGTACTCCTCCAATGGATAGTTCATTTCATATTTTTTTGTATAAAGTTCGTAGTTTTGAATAGCATTGGTTGCCCTTTCTTTTGACCATTTCCACTGACCTCGTTGAGGAGCCGAGCCAAATATACTGTATCTCATTGTTGGTCTGTTGGTATTACTCCAAAAGCTCATCCATTTTGATTTCAAATCTGCCGGAACCAAAGGTTTACAGAACTTCGTAGATGGATACTTTGAATACCATAATATAATGTCGTTAGCTGTGTGCATACGATCAACTTTTTCAAATTGGTAGAGCAAATTCTTTTTTCTACCTCTCTTAACAATAATCTCGTTTCGAAAATTTTCGATTCCGAAGATTTCATCCATGGCAATTTTTACGTAATGAGATGCATGCCAATCGAGATGTACAAAAATGGAACCCTCCCTAGATAAGAGGCTCCTGATTAAAGACAGCCTGGGATATATCATATTCATGTATAAATTAATTTGGTTACTCCATGTATCTTTAAAGGCGAGATCTGTCCTCTTGCTGGCTCTATGGTAGTATCTAGCTCCTGAATAAAATGGTGGATCAATATAAACAAGGTCTATTTTTTCTTCAAACCCATTTAGCAACAAATATTTCACTGCCTTTAAGTTATCTGCAAGAATCAGTAGATTTTCATCATAAACCTTCGTTTGTGTCCCTGGGACCACAAGTGGTTCTAAGTCAAATTGGCGTTTCCTCCAAGATTGGCGAATTGAGGTATTTCTAAGCTGCTGCAATTTTCCAATTCACCATAGATTCTAATAATTCAAATGATCAAGTGATCTCGTAGTACTTTAACTCTCGGCCTACCAACATTGCTTAATTAAGCCAAGGCGTAATTAATTTGCTGAATCTCGTAGAACGATAGTGTCAATCTCAGCTACTACGGACCCATTCTATGAAAGGTGTCAACATGGAGGGAAACGGAAGTAGGGATGAATCCTTGATGTTGAAACCAAGCATTAACATCCTTCCGTCAAGTACATCTCTAACATCTGCAGGTAATTGATTTCCAGGCAGCGGATCAAATAAGTGAAAAAAGTAATCTTCCTTGTAAAATGCAATGTGAAATGTAAAGATATCAGTTAAAATGTTAGGATCTCGCGAAATTCTCCTGTTCAAATCAATATCACCTGAGGAAATCTTCTCTTTTACATCTACTGCTATTTGCATGGCTCGTTTGAGAAAATTTTGGTGCATTAGTTCTTGGTTCATTGTTGAATTTAGGTTTGCAAACCGCTTGACCTCGTTAGAAATCTGATTAACTGTCTTCCTAGCAAGATTTTTCACATTCAATATCTCAATTTCACCATGGACACCGTGGTTCTTGCCAAAAAGGTAGAAGCAGGCCATTAATTCAGTTCGGATCACAATTGGCAGATCGACTTTACTATTCATAAACTCCAGAATTCTACCAGGAAGGTCGCTGGGCAGAAACACTCCCATGTAAGAATCTGAAATTATCATACTTAGCTATTGCAATTATACAATCGGGCATTGACACAACAAATGAAGGTGTACTTGTTGGACAATGAATTAATTCTATATCAAGAAGTTAGATAAAGTGTTTAAAGAGATCAGTGATAAAAAAGGTAAGGAAGCTTAGTGAGCGTGAGGTGGTGGTGCGCTACCTTTTGATAAAGATTCATTAAACGTACCGTCTGCCTTCTCATGGTATTCTAATGCTGCCTGATCTACTTTTACTGCTTGGGGCGGACATACCGACACACAAGCCATGCACCAAATGCAATCATGTTCTCGAATTGGATCTGCCTTATCGGTGAAATCTTTTCTCTCATCTTTTACATCTTTGCCTGTCCCTGCCCACGTTTGTTTTGTTACTTCTGTTGCAGGTACATCATGTTCCGTCCTATACCATTGAAAAACTTGTACTGGGCACGCTTCAATGCACGCTCCATCTGCGACACAGGAATCCCAGTCAATTGCAACCATAGTCCCGCTAACACCGATTGGGACAATTTCTTCTCCTCTAGCAGCATATGCAGCTTTAACCTCTTCGTTTTCTGCAGCCTCTTTTAATTTGCCGGGGCCCCACATGAAATGATAATGTTCCCCGTCAGCGTGCGGCATCTTACCGATAACTTGGTAGTTTTTTGGAAAGTCTGGATCTATAGGCATTCTATTCGATTTATTCTCCAGCGAAATATTATATAAACCATATGTAGAGAGCCTGAATTATCCTCTTTGGCTCACTTTCATCTTACAAGAACGATGGATAATTCATTTCCATTTAAATTGCTTGAATGCAATTTCATCCCAAGTGGCAACATGACTGTATTTGCCACATGTCCTGCCTCATGCCTTGCAGTAATTATTAGTTCATCACTGTCTTTAACTACATTTACATCAGATTCTTTAACAAATGGCAGTCTCACTGTGACGGTAACTGAATCATTGGTCTCAGTTAAAGAGTATACCTTTCCCTGAAAAAAAACGTTAGAAGGGTCAGAATCGTCAAAAATTTCAAGGGCATGATCTCTTAGCATTTGAATTCCCTGTAGTTCTGTTTTCCTTAATTCAGCTATTCTGCACGGCACTGGATAGAATTCAAACGGTATATTTTCTGAAATCTTTTTCGTTTCATAACGCGTCTTATCCACCTTGTTTATAAGGACAAGATCGACGTTTATACCAAATAATGATGCGGACATTAAAGCCCTTTTGGCATTTTTGAGGCTAAAGACATCTGTATTTGTTACAAGACGTAAACTAGTAATTGACTGGTTTGACATTATGCTACCAAGATTTTCTAGACGTTTCATGACGTCTGCTTCTTGATTCCAGAATGAACCCAGCTGACCTGAATATCCGGATAACGGCTGAAACAATCTAGCAATACCCCCTAACAGCCCACCGATGCCTACAAGCTTTCGCCCCATAGAACCAGCCAACTTTGGAAAATGCAGAAACCGAAGAGCTTCACCCGAAGCAGGCATATCCACTACTGCCACATCACAATCGCTTCGTGTTAAGACATGTTCAATTTTTAAAAGCGACAACATTTGTGTCATTCCAGGCAACATACCCATTTCGTAAGCCATAGTTCGACTAATACCCTTCCCGTAGAAAGTAGAAGCAACATAGGAAAGAAAGCTATCATAATTCTTTTGCATCTCAAATATAGGGTCTACCTCGATGGCCATAAGATTAGGCAGTACGTCTGACAATTCATTTCCTATGTTAATTGATAGGGCATCAGTTAGTGTATGAGCAGGATCTGAAGATATCAATATTGTTTTGTAATTTTTGTCAGCTAGATTAATGGCAGTTGCACATGACGTAACAGTTTTCCCTGTGCCTCCTTTTCCTGTGTAAATAACGAGTCTCAAGTCAGTGCATTGTTTTTAATGGTATCAATTAAATCCCTCAGAATTAACAGATCAATCGAAGATATCAATAACATTTCTACTATTTAGTATCACCCATATCACGAAAGTATATCGTACCGGCTCCATGTTCTATCCATGTTCAGTTATCCATTATCTCCACAACCTTGTTGGCAATAAATCTTATTTCCTCTTCTGTTAGTGATTGATGGACAGGTAAAGAAAGAACATTTTTAGATGCCAATTTAGTATTTTCCAATTTAATCCCATCACTCATAGTAGAATAATATGGTGTCATATGTACAGGGGGGTCGTAATAAACGGTTGCGCCTATTCCTGCATTATTCAACTGTTTCTTAATTTCATCCCTTTTATTATTTATAGTTACTGTATAAAGATACCAGTTATATCTTGATCCGTTAGGTTCGATAGGCAATCCTAGACTTAGCCGTTGATTCACTGCACCAAGTAGCCGGTGCAATAGCTTTGCGTTTCTCCTTCTTAATTCTAAAATTCGTGGTAATTTTTGCATTTGTACTTTTGCTATAGCGGCGCTTATTTCGGGCAATCGCATATTTAACCCCAAGACACGTGTATCATACCCCTTCACCATTCCATGATTCCTAATCATCCTAAGTTTATTGGCTAGATCATCATCATCGGTTGTGATAGCTCCACCTTCCCCAGCAGTAAGCACTTTACTTGCATACAGGCTAAAACAACCCATATTCCCAATAGATCCAGTCTGTCTTCCGAAATAAGATGATCCTAGTGATTGGCATGCATCTTCAATCACCAGCAAAGAGTGTTTTTCTCTAATTTCTAGAATTTGGTTCATCGATGCGGGGTGACCATACAAATGTACTGGAATTATTGCTTTAGTCTTGTCTGTGATTTTCCTTTCGATATCAATTGGGTCTGCAGTATAGTCTGTTGGCAAAATATCAACAAACACTGGTCTTGCACCCGCTGCCACAACAGCATTAGCAGTCGCAACAAAGGTGAATGATGGAAGTAAAACCTCATCACCTTGCCCAATCCCGGCTGAGAGTAGGGCCGCATGCAGTGCAGAGGTACCTGAATTTACTGCGACAACATTTTTGACCTTCAAATAGCCTTTCAATAGTTCTTCAAATTCTCGT
This sequence comes from Nitrososphaera sp., assembly GCA_038201105.1. GTDB lineage: Archaea > Thermoproteota > Nitrososphaeria > Nitrososphaerales > Nitrososphaeraceae > TA-21. The sequence continues at coordinate 20,563 of JBBRRH010000013.1, forward strand.
ACACGTTTTCCTCCATCCATCGCCGGAGAAGTCAAGTTTCCCTCTTCCAATACGAGAAGTATCTCTTCCTTTTCACGCTCGTCCAGTTGTGGTTTGTTGATCGGGATCAGTTAAAATTCCTCCTGCTGGTAGGACAGATCTCTTTGAAACTCGTTATAATTCTTTGTCAGTTATTGACATTTACTTTGACCGGCAGGCAGGGTAGAGATAATTCATAACACGACGCGGTTCGTTAAACAAATAAAAATAGGAAATCCATTCCTTATTGACTAAGCAGATGTGGCAGAGTGGTCTTCTCTTAGTAGGGAACACAATAATGCGTCGGCCTTGAGTCGTGCCGTCGAAAGTGAGCCGATTCGCCTTCGGGCGATCAGGAGTTCGAATCTCCTCATCTGCGTTTTATTCCGGCCGACCTAGAGTCATTCTTGGTGCGCTATGTGTTTTTGCACTTATTTCTTGGTTGTGAAGTGAAATAACTCTCCTGTACAATCGTTGGACTAGAAGTTTTCCTGCGGAAGAAACATCGAAGGCTACAGACCTTGCTGAAATCACTCCACGTGATGTCACTATTCTGCACCTAACAGAATACTTTCGTTTTTTATGACGGTCAACGTAAGCGATAATGTACTGAATGTCTGTGTATGCATGAACTTTATTCAGGAATTTAGTGAGAACTGTCTCTATTTCCTTCCGTACATCATCATTTTCTGCGTGGGCGATATGAATAGTAGGACCTTTTTTCTTTGGCAGCATTGTTTCGATCATGTCCTTTGGCGTAACGATGCCAACAGGAACAGCATTTGCAACTATTACTACCTCTTCCGACTTTTTTAAAAGACTCGCAAGCTCTAGTAAGCCAGATCCCAACGCTGCAGAAACTGTACTTCTTATTACCTCTCTGACTGGGACCTGTTTTGCTCCGAATGGCTTCTTAGTTTCTTTAGATCTCACGCTCACATGTGGTGCATAAGTAATTCTGATCGCATCCAGATTATCAATAATTCCTTTTAGCATACGTTTGGAATCTATCACGGGAAGCCGTGAGATATGATATCTCCTCATCTTTGTGATTGCATTCGCCATATTCTCATCCTCTGGAATGACTATTGCGCCGGACATTACTTCATGCGCCAAGCCGCTATGGAAATCTGAATTAAGTACGATATCTTTTTGGCTAACTACTCCCATCACCCTCCCGTCAACTACAATAGGTAACGCTCTGTATCCAGTTAGAATCAAAGTACGTGCTGAGTCCATTAAATCGCTATCTGGATTCAGAACAGGTGTTGCAGAGATGAGAGTTTTCACTTTGGCCTTGATGCCGCTGTGTGATTCAACTAGTTTCCGAGAAAACAACATACCGGTATACTTGTCATTCTCTGTTGTAACCGGTATTTGTTCAAGCCTGTGTTCAACCATAACACTGACGGCTTTCGAAACTGGATCTTCATTATGCAAGGAAAATTTAGGTTTATATGCGACATCTAACACTCTCATAAGACACAAAGATAGACGCTATCATTAATTAAAAACCTTGTCTGACTAAATAATAAATGGACAAGAAATATCTTCGGAAAATCATCTTGCCAATCATAGCTGTAATAGTATTAAGCATTGTCACGATTCTAAGGAGTCCCTCGGAGACCACTATTCCCCTTCCTTTACCCAACCCGATTTCATCAACAAAGGTGAACGATACCAAGGGAATTGCGATTATGGCAGATAAATTGCAAACACCCTGGTCTATTGCTTTTTCTGAAAATGGAACAGGATTTTTTACCGAACGTAGTGGAACAATAAAAGAAATCGATGCAAATGGTAAAATGCTGAAAGACCCCCTTGCATACATTAGAGTTGATCAAATTGGCGAGGGTGGATTATTAGGAATAGCACTTCATCCAAATTTTACCTCAAATCATAAAATGTATGTTTATCACACATATTCTAACTACAGTGGCACTTTCAATAAGGTTTTAATGCTTATAGAGAAACAAGACAAGATAATTGATTCTGAGACGATATTTGATGGGATCCCAGGTGGAACATTTCATAATGGAGGCAGGTTAAAGTTTGGCCCCGACAGTAAATTATACGTATCAACTGGTGATGCGTCCAAGCCAGAGCTCGCTCAAGACAAGAATTCGTTGGCAGGAAAGATTCTCAGAATAAACGACGACGGATCCGTTCCTCAAGATAACCCTTTTCCAAGATCACCTGTTTACGCATATGGCTTTAGGAACGTCCAGGGAATGACGTGGAATCCTGAAACAAAAGTAATGTATGCAACGGAACATGGATCTACTGGCAATGACGAAATTGATATCGTTCGTCCTGGTTCGAATTATGGCTGGCCATATGAAGAATGTTCCGAGGGAAAAGCAGATACAGCTCCCATAATATGCTTCAACCCATCAGTAGCCCCAAGTGGCATTACGTTCGTCAAGTCAAACACACTAGGGTACAAAGACGACCTTATCGTTGCAACATTGAAGGGTTCACACCTCCGTTCGATCAATCTTAAAACTGGCGAACAGAACAATATCTTGGTAGGTTATGGCAGATTGAGAGACGTAGTTGAAGGACCCAATGGATTTCTTTATATCCTAACCAGTAACACAGATGGAAGAGGCATTCCGCAGGAAAATGACGACAAAATTTTAAGAATCTTCAAACCCTGAATCAGTGTAGAAGATGGAAAAAAAATTTCGAAAGATGAATCGGGACGAAAGGCTCGAAGAACTCCGTTCTAAAATAGATCTTACTGAGGCTGAGGTTTCAGCCATTAAAAATCCAATAGCTGTTACAAAGTTTGAAGACTTAAGCAGAATGATAGAGAATGCAATAGGCGTTTATCCCATTCCTCTTGGCATTGCAACTAATTTTGTGATAAATAGCAAGAAGTATTTGATTCCCATGGCAACAGAAGAACCTTCAGTGATAGCTGCTGCGAGTTATGCCGCAAAGTTAGCAGCTATGAAAGGAGGCTTCAGATGCAAGATGGACAAATCTATCATGAGAGGACAAATTCAAATAATTTCAGTTAAAAACATGCAAATTGCCCAGGAAAACATCTCAGAAAACAAAGAAGATCTACTCAAGACTGCGAATGCTAACGCTAGAACCATAAAGGCTTTAGATATCAAGACGAAAGTCCTGCATGACAAGAATTTTAGTTTTGGTGATCCGATGCTTGTAGTCGAAGTAATAATAGATACTAAAAATGCTATGGGCGCAAATGCTGTAAATTCTATGTGTGAATTATTAGCCCCAAAGATAGAAAGAATAACTCAAGGAAAAGTAGTGCTAAAAATATTGTCAAATTATGCAACAGAACGCATCGCGACATGTGAAACTACAATAAGAGGGAGAGATTTAGGAGGCGACCAGACTGTGGATAGAATGCTTCATGGTTTTGCTTTTGCCTATCTGGACCCATATCGGGCAGTTACTCATAACAAGGGTATAATGAACGGCATAGATGCAGTCGCATTGGCCACCGGACAGGATTTCCGTGCAATCGAGGCCGCAGCACATGCATATGCGTCTCGAGATGGAAATTACCGACCACTTTCAACGTTTTACAAAGATACGAATGGTGATTTGGCTTGTAAAATAGAGATGCCCCTTGCAGTTGGAACTGTCGGAGGAATAGCTTCGGTTTATCCGATGGCAAAGATCGGCCTAAAAACGTTGCAAGTTTCATCGGCGCAAGAGCTCGGCATGGTAATTGTCGCAGTTGGACTAGCTCAGAATATTGCAGCCCTTAGAGCTTTAGCGGATGAAGGCATACAAAAAGGACACATGAAATTACATTCAAGAAATATTGCCATTTCAGCAGGTGCGACTGGTCCCCTAATAGATCTTGTTGCAGAAAAGATGTCGAATCAATCTAACATATCTATAGAAAATGCTCGGAGAATATTGGACGAAGCTTGAGAAAAGTGCTCAAAAGTTTTAGCCAGTCATAGAGAAATCAGATGTATAGGATTGGTTTATTTAATTGGCGTCCGTCTCGTCTTTTCAATTTTTAGTCTCACAATTCTGCTAAAAAGAGCCAAATTGACAAACATCCAGACCATTTATTTAAGTGGTGGTCCCAACGGAATATCAGATTCAATAGATATATATCGGATATCAGGAATCATTCATTTACCATCCAAATGGCCACAGTGAAATTTGCGGTACCAAAAGGTAGTATCGAAGAAGCGACTTTCAAAATACTGGAGGAAGCATGGCAGAAAGTTACCGGACGGGGTAGAACGTATAGAGTGAAACTGAGCGATCCAGAAATTGATGTGAAAATTCTACGTCCGCAGGAAATACCTACTTACGTACAGGAAGGATTCTATGATATTGGAATTACTGGAAAGGATTGGATCAGAGAAGCAAATGCGGATGTTAAATTATTGCTTGATCTTGAATATGGTCATGTTAGACAGGTAATTGCAGTTCCTGAGAATTTTCAAGCTAACAACGTATCAGAACTAATTGAGGACTTTGCAAAACAAAAACGAGTGCTAAAGATCTCCACAGAGTATCTTACCACTGCATCTTCTTACATGCGTTCAAATCCAGCTTACCAGAAGTTTTTTGGCAGTGCCGAGCCCATAATCATTACGCCTTGGTTGAGGGTTGGAACAAACAGACAAGTAGAAATCTTTTTGTCATTTGGGGCCACAGAAGCCAAACCGCCTGAAGATGTAGACGCGATCCTTGATATAACCGAGACTGGCACTACGCTTACTCAAAATAATCTGAAAATAATTGAGACTGTCTTTGAGTCAAGCGCGGTGTTAATTGCAAACAAGAATTCGTTGAATGATCCCGTTAAAGCTGAAAAGATTGCTGACATGGTTGCGTTATTGAAGGGCGTTGTAGAAGCTCGAAAGAAACTACACATTTTTGTAAATGTAAAGGAAGAGAACTTGAAGATTCTACTTGAAAACCTACCTGCTTTAAGGCGGCCAACGATAAGTAAACTAAGTGAAGATGGATGGTTTGGGGTGAATACCATAATAGACAAAGAAGAATTCATAAAAATGTTGCCCAAGATGCGAGAGATCGCACAAGGGCTGGTTGTGTTACAACCAAAACAAATACTCCCACTTGATGAATTGAAACAGGTAATTTACTAGTGATAAGAACCCTATTGGTGAAGTATGGGATTGCTGAAGCTGCTGCTCTACGCAAGTCAAAAATGATTTCTGAACAAGATTATGAAAAAATTAAGTCAATCATTGACGGAGTGATTAGGTTTGGTAATGCCGCACTTTTCGAGTACACTGCAAAACTAGATGGTGTAAAAATTAAGTCTTTAAGAGTTACTAATAAAGAGATTGACCGTGCCTATGAATTTGTAACTGAAGAACAAATAAAATCCTTGGAAGTGATGAAAGAAATGCTTCTTATTAATGAGAGTAAACTATTAGGACTCCTCAGGAACCTAACAACAATCTCACATGGAATTATTTTAGAACGAATACTTAAACCGTTGAAATCCGTTGGGTGTTATATCCCAGGTGGATTGGCTCGATATCCAAGTACCCTTATTATGTGCGTAATTCCTGCCAAGATTGCCAAAGTCAAGAGGGTGGTGATTATGTCACCTCCTCACAGAGACGGAAATATTGATCCGATGACGCTTGTAGCATCGGACATATGTGATGTTGACGAAGTGTACAGGATTGGCGGTGCGCAGGCTATTGCTGCCTTAGCATATGGGACTGAAACCATTTCTAAAGTGGACAAGGTAGTGGGTCCTGGAGGAACCTACGTGAATATCGCAAAGCTACTGGTAAGCCGAAATGTGGGTGTTGATATGTTTGCTGGACCCACAGAGTTGGTTGTCTATGCAGATGCAAACGCAGACCCAAAACTGGTCAGCAGGGATTTAATTTCGCAGGCCGAACATAGCCCGGACACATTATGTGGCGTAGTTACTACATCTAAAAATATTGTAAAAAGGGTGCAAATTTGTTTGAGAAATATTTTGTCTGATGACTCTTTACCAAGAAAGGAAGTAGTACGTCAAAGCATTTCAAATAATTCCTTTATAGCTTTATGCAGAAACTCGAATGCTGCTATTTCTTTCATTAATGAATTTGCGCCGGAACACTTAGAGATTATCTGTCGTGACCCACGATATATATCTCAAAAAATTAATTCTGCTGGGGTAGTTCTGGAGGGCGAATATACACCTTCTTCGGCTAGCGACTATTGCCTAGGTTCCAACCATGTACTTCCAACAATGCAAGTTGGGAAGTACCGAGGGGGACTATCCGTCTTGGATTTTATTAAGATCGTAACCCACATATCGGTTAGCAAACGTGGACTACGGTCAGTCGAAAGTTTCATAAGAGAACTGACGTCAATGGAGAGTCTCCCTAATCACTACCTGGCAGTAAAGGAGCGACTAGATGGATGATGGATTGGATCAGTCAAAGAATGAAGAGTATTTCCAAAATTGAAAGATACTCTAAACCTGAAAAAGGTCTTTCAATCAAATTAGATGCTAACGAAAATGTGGTTTTGGATAGAAATTTCTTAAGTCAGTTAGCTATGGCGGAAGTGAACAAAATTGATTTGAGAAAATATCCTCTTGATCTATATGACAAACTGTATAAAAGTTTGTCTAAATATCTCAAGGTCGGCGAAAAAAATTTGCTTATTGGTAACGGATCCGATCAAATTATTGAGCTGCTTTTGACGTTCATCGGAAGCGGCAAGAGAGTTACTCTACCCACTCCTACTTTTTCTTACTTTGTTAGCCGTTGTCAGTTACATGGAATTAAAATAACGAAGATACCGTTGTTACCCGAAAGTAATACGTTTGAAAGAAGATTATTCATGAGTTCGGCAAAACAATCTCAACTAGTTTATTTATGTTCTCCAAATAATCCTACTGGAAATCAGTTAGACAGATCCATCATCCAAGAGATACTGGAACTGAAGGATGTACTGGTAATCCTTGATGAGGCGTATGTTGAATTTGCAAAATATTCCATGACAAGATCTGTAGAAAAATATGATAACTTGGTGATTCTGCGGACTTTTTCTAAGGCATTTGGTTTGGCAGGATCACGGATAGGTTATCTTATTTCTAATAAACGATTCGCTAAATTCATTAGAACAAATGTTCAATCACCATATCCGGTCAACAGTCTGTCGCTTGCTCTAGCAATATCAGTAATTTCAAATGTTCAGAAGATAAAAGAATGCGTGGATCTGATAAAAAGGGAGAGACAAAGACTATACGAAAGGATTTCTAAAATGGACCAGATATTTACATATCAATCCGATGCGAACTTTATTTTCATAAGATGTAGGGAAAATTACAAAAGTATCATTAATGCGTTACGCCGCCATGGAGTAGGGGTCAAAGACCTTGGAGAGTTGTATGGTTATGGCAAATGTATTAGAATTACTGTTGGGACTCCCGAAATGAATGATGCAACAATCTCAGCTCTGAATGATATATGAGCGATTATTATGCTCTCCAATATTTCTTTCTTCGATTTAGGAGAACATTTTGATGGTTTCTAATGAATGTATCCTTTTTGATATCGATGGGGTATTGGTAGACACGAGATCATCTTACAATAAAACGATCAAAGAGACTGTAAAGCACATCGCAAGTATTATCAATCCGTCGCTCCATAACGTAATTGCTCTCGTTACAGATGATCTGATATTTAAATTCAGGCAATCGGGCAAATTCAACAATGATGTAGATACAACGTACGCGTTATTACTGAGTATTTTATGCGCACCTGACCCGCATTTGCGTATTCACAGATTTATTGAGGAGATCGCAGACAACGCAACCTCAAATGGAATAAGATCTGTGGAAAAGCACCTATCTGATCATGATCGAGGGATTGTGAAAGCCATCAAAAAGAAACTCAACTATCCAAACAACGTAAGGAAAAGTTTGGTAACACGAATATTTGATGAGTTTTTTTATGGACCAACGCTCTTTAAAAAAAGGCATGTTCTCAATGCCAAACATTATTTTGGAAAGCCTTTAATTGATAATGACAAAATCATAATTAAAAACGAGTCCTTACGTGAGATCTCTGAGCAGTTTTCTGGAAGAATGGCCATCATCTCAGGTAGGAGTAGGCTTGCCTCTCGATATGCTTTGGGGAACATGTATTCAATGTTCAGGCAAAAGGCCTCAGTTTATCTAGAAGACGAGGAAAGAAGTTTAGGAAAGCCAAATCCATATTCGTTGAGAAAGGCCCTGAAGGTGTTTTCATCTAACGGAGGTTACTATGTTGGCGATTCGGTAGAAGACCTTATCATGTCTACAAAGATGAATATGAGAGAAGGATATAATATCCAATTTATTGGTGTGTATGGTGCGAGTGTCTGTCCGAACATTGCTAAAGACTATTTTTCAAAGAATGAGTCTCTTGCGATTAAGAACGTAAACGAGATACCGAACATAATATATAAAGTTAGAAACTATCTGTAGGTGCAAGTGAATATAAGCAGCAAAAAAATGCGAACTGCAAGTGTCAAAAGAGAAACCGGTGAAACACAAATTGAAGTGTCTGTAAACATTGATGGTAGCGGAAAAGTTCAAGTTAAAAGCGGTTTCGAATTCATAGATCATCTTGTTACCTCAATTGGCAAATACAGCATGATTGATATTAAAATTCAATCCAAATCTCTTGATTCTATTTCGCATCATCTCATAGAAGATGTTGGTATCACTCTAGGTCAATCATTGGATAAAGCTCTCGGTGAGAGGTCTGGAATAAGAAGGTTCGGATATTTTGCCGTGCCGATGGATGAATCCTTGAGTTGCGCATCAGTTGATTTAGTCAGGAGACAATACTCCAAATTGAATCTCAGATTAAAGAGAAAAGAAATTGAAGGAATCAGTGAAGAAGATATCGAACATTTTTTTAGATCGTTATTAGAAAATTTGTGTGCTTGTATCCACATAAGAGTTGAATACGGGAGTAATGATCATCATAAAATAGAGTCAGCGATTAAAGCTTTTGCCGTCGCACTTAGGGAAGCTGCAACGATTGATGAAAGAACAGGGATTCCCAGTACTAAAGGTGTGATGTAATGCCCAAGATAGCAATTTTCGATTACGGCGCAGGTAATTTATTTAACCTGCAGCAATCGCTCCTTCGCAACGGGGCTCAGGCTGATATCGTAGATACATTTAGAAAAATAGAAGATTATGACGGGATCGTATTGCCTGGAGTCGGTAATTTCGACAATGCCATTGAATCCATAAAGAATAGTGTTAGTTCGTTTATGGATGCCATGGATAATGGGGTTCCAATACTAGGGATCTGTCTTGGGTTGGAAATGCTATTTTGTCGCAGCGAGGAAGGGACCTTGGAAGGGCTGAAGATACTAGATGGAGACGTGGTGATGTTACCAAAGGACAGTGTTAAAGTACCGCATATGGGATGGAATAACTTGGAGACGATTCGAAAAGATAGTAAACTGTTGAATGGTATAAAAGATTGGTCATGGGTCTATTTTGTCCATTCGTATCGCATAAATCCAACCGACAAATCAATCGTTGTGGCCACTTCACAATATGGAGGAACTTTGTGTGCTGCTATGGAGCAAGAAAATGTTTTCGGAACTCAGTTTCATCCAGAGAAATCCGGAGCCGTGGGATCAAGGATCATTAGAAACTATATTGAAATGTGTTCAGGCAAGAAATGAAAGTTCTCGCAGCGATAGACATAATGGATGGAAAAGTTGTACGACTTACCAAGGGCCAGGAGTCTAACAAAATTATATACAGCGATGACCCTTTGTATGTCGCAAAAAGGTGGACAGCTGAAGGAGCTGACATGCTTCACTTGGTTGACCTTGACGCAGCTCTCGGTACCGGAAGAGTGAATACTGTTTTAATAGAAGAGATTGTAAGATCGATAAATATTCCTGTTCAGGTCGCCGGAGGATTAAGATCAGAGGAAGTAATAGCTAAGATGTTTGAGATTGGTTGCAGTAGGGTGGTATCGGGAACTTTGGCCTACAAGAAACCAAACATAGTACGGAAATTGATTAAACTTCACCCACAGAAAATCGTGATTTCAATAGACCAAATTGATGGCTTGGTCATGATAAAGGGATGGAAATCCTCCTCAGGAGTTACTGTGATGGAAGCAATAGCGAAATTCAGTAAATTAGGGGCATCAAATTTTTTGTTAACTAGTATAGACAAGGATGGGACCTTGGAAGGCCCGGATATAGGAATTCTGAACAAAGTATGCGTAAATACAGAAATAAAGATTATAGCCAGTGGTGGAATTTCGACCCTTAGGGATATAGTAAAGGTGGCTGCTGTTGGATGCAAGGAGGTCATATTGGGCAAGGCACTGTACGAAGGAAGGGTGGAGCTAAAAAAGGTACGGACAATCACATAATGCCACTAGCAAAAAGAATTATCCCCTGTCTTGACGTGGACAAAGGTAGGGTAGTAAAGGGAATTAAATTTTCTGGAGTAAAAGATGCAGGTGATCCTGTTAAATTTGCTGAAAAATACAGAAATCAAGGGGCCGATGAACTTGTCTTCCTCGACATAACGGCATCTCAACAGGGTAGGGATATTATGAAGCATGTTGTGAGGAAGGTGGCAAGTGTAATTGATATTCCATTCACCGTTGGTGGAGGCATCAAGACACTGGACGATGCAAGAGACATTTTACTTAACGGTGCTGATAAGGTTTCGATCAATACCGCGGCTGTGAAGCATCCAAAATTAATTACTGACCTAATGACAATATTCGGAACACAATGCGTAGTGGTCGCCATTGACGTGAAGAGGAATTATGGTGGAGGTGGGAAGAATTTTTTTAGTACGAAGGAAAACGCTAATCAATTTTATTTTGAGGTCAGAATATACGGTGGCAAAGAAGGGACTGGAATTGATGCCATTGAATGGGCAAAAGCTGTCGCGAAATTGGGCGCGGGTGAAATCCTGTTGACAAGTATAGACGCAGACGGTACTGAAAATGGTTACGATATTGAGCTTACAAGGGCAATATGTGAAAACGTCAGGATCCCAGTAATTGCATCAGGCGGGTGTGGTTCCTCGACTCATATGCTGGAAGTTTTTAGGGAGACAGATGTCGATGCTGTTCTGGCAGCTTCTATTTTTCACTATGATAAACTTACCGTTGATGGGGTGAAGAAATATTTATCAGATAGACAAATCAAAATGAGATTTGATTAGCTGTAAGTTTGCTGGTCTCAGTTTTTGAAATCCAATTTTTTGTTCTCTATCGAAGTTCGCGACGTAGTAAAAATGTAAATAAAAAAAAGCTCCATTGGAATTCAATGACATAATAACTCAAGACTTATAATGGTCAGTGAAATATTGAGACGATAATTATTATTCCGAATATTATTTCACCTGTCAGGAGAAAGTCCTTTATCTTGGAGAATAAATTCTTTCTATATCGCTTGGATCCTCTTATGACTCGTTGGTCACGGATTGTAACTAGAGCATATAATTTCGTTAAGGCAACAAGAAAATTAACAGCTACGTAAATCGGTAACAAGACGATGTCTTGTGGGTATCGCCTTATATGAGGGATGATTTTGATACCTCGCCCTATAATCCATAACAGAACGATAAATGCCGCAAACACCCATTGATGATTTGCTACAGCAATCCCAAAAAAAATCGGCCCTAAGAACAAGGTGAATGTGGAGATGAACCTATCTAACATAAAGAAGGCCAGGTACGGATGTCTCCAAGCCCATCCATCCCTTAGGCTCATAAAATCGGAGTTGTGGCTATTCCTGGACCAGCGAAGCCGCTGACTCCAGAAAGTCTTGAAATCCGAAGCTGCAGAAGAGTATACCACAGCATTACTCTGATAATATGTCTTCCAACCCTGTTCTTGTACAAGCCTTGTTAGGCACTTGTCTTCTCCAGACTCTTTTTTCCTTCCGAATATTATTTCATTTAGGAAAAAGTCCAGTTTGTCAAGTAATATTTTTCTACGATAAAGCGATGTCCTCCCAGAAAGGCAAGATAACGCTCGACCAGCCGCTGTCTGTGCGGGCAAGTCATAGTAATTTCTCATATCCCAGAACACATCTGTCATTTTTTGCCACAATGAACCTCTTGATATGGGATGCTGCCTAGTTGTCACGCCTCCAATACTAGGATCTGCTTGAAATGGCGCTAGCACATTATCTCTTATATTAGATCCCCAAATTGTATCGCTATCGACCAAGGCCACTATATCAGAGCAAGATGCCAGAATCCCGTCGACAAGAGCGGCTCTTTTCCCGGGTTTAGATGTTACAATCAGTTTGGCGCTTGGCTTGTGTTTACGAAAATCGTTAAAAACACTTATGCATTCTGTATCAGACTTGTCTATGACAGCTATAAGTTCATCAGGCTTGTTTTCCCACCATGAATTAAGAGCATTTCTAAAAATGTGTGGATCTTCATTGTAAACTGGCGTGATTATCGCAAAAGAGAGTCCTCTGACGTCTTTTGGAATTTTTCTAGGTTCCACGGCTTCGTATACTGTCGCTGTAGCTTTTTTTATTAACCACACTGTCCATCTCCATGCTCCGATTATTCCAATAGGAACCAGGAGCCAAAATTGTGAGCCTTGCGCGGGAATGAAATTGCGACTTAGATATTTCGCCAGACCATCACTGTCATAGATAATATCATTGAGATCAAACCAAACTGGCGAAGTAATTAATGCAACTACAAAAGAGATCAATACAATATCGAATATTATTGATCTGGAACGAATAGTTTGGTGCTTAAATATGCCTGTAGTATTTATTAAATTTGTTCGCCTTTTTATAATTGTAATCCCGGTATTTTTATTTAATAGTAACTGTTCCTATGCTCTATAAATCAGTGAGCTAACATATTTCTTGCTAAAATCAACAAAAGCATATCAAGGTAGAAGAGACAGGATTGTATATATATGATTCCTTACAAACGGATACAATTATAATGACATTAAAAGGGATAGGAGGGTGTGGGAACGAGTAAAATCAGCATAATTGGCTCCGGCATTGTTGGAACTGCAACAGGTCGGGGATTTCATAAGTTAGGGCATGACGTAATCTTTTATGATATTGCAAGTGAAAAGATCAGACCTCTCAAAAACCTAGGATACAATGTCGCAACTACTCTAGAAGAAGCTATGTCTCAAACTGGAATCTCTTTTATTTGTGTAAATACTCCCACTAATAATGGACAGCAAGATCTGTCGCAAATCATGTCTGTGCTTTATCAACTTTCAAATTTCCTCAACAATAGCGATGGATTTCATCTTCTCGTATTTAGAAGTACCATGTTGCCAGGAACTATGAGCAATTTTGTAGTAAATTATCTAGAAAGACATTGTACTAAGAAGAGAGGTATTCACTATGAAGTATGCTATAATCCAGAATTTTTAAGGCAAAATTCCGCATTGGATGATTTTTTCTCCCCGGACAGAGTCATATTGGGCGAGGATAGAAAAGGAATATCAGAATCACTGATGTCAATGTATAAGGAATTAACCGACAAGATTATTGTTACATCTTTCGAAGCAGCTGAACTGATAAAATATGCCTCAAATTGCTTCCTCTCACTAAAGATTTCATTTTTCAATGAAATTGGCATGATTTGCAGAAGTGTGGGGGTCGACGACAAGATAGTCAGTTTGGGAGTTTCTCTAGATAAGAGGATAGGCAAGTACGGAACTGAAGCTGGCAGACCGTTTGATGGAATGTGCTTACCAAAGGATACTCAAGCTCTGGCGTCGTTTATGAAACAACATGATATAGAACCTGATTTACTCCAGGTAGTGCTTGACATTAACAAGAAGATTGAAGATATAACTGCCACGAGACAAATTGTATCAGGAATTAGAGAGTCAGTACAAGTTTAGTTGTTCACACACATCATTGAATTATAACATTTTGATTGTATAATATTACATAATCTGGACCAAGCGACATTTAGTAAATTTATATTTGGCAGAAGACCGTTCCGCCTTGATGGTTTTGTCGCGTATTACATTTTCTTTGTCAATCTTCTTGATTTTGACAGTTTTATTCTCCACAACTCATTTTCAGGCACATGCTGCACGCTATAAACCACCTTTGATAGGCGTGGACATGCTTGGATATTATACGAGTATGCCGCAGACCAGGGATTTTAAAGATCCGCTGCCTGAGAATTATTTTGATGATAGTTTCAAATTAATTAGCCAAGCAGGACTGAACCACATAAGATTTGTGTACTACTGGGAATCGTATGTAAAAGACCCGCTCGCATTCATTAACGAACTAAAATTCGTAGCGACTACGGCAGATAAATACGGCCTCAAGGTTATTTATGATAACCATCAATTTCACACATCATCGTGGCTTAACCCTCAAAGGGGAACTGGTTTTCCGTCTTTCTTTTTTCAGAATAATACGCAGTATGCATTTGGCAGTGGAGGAGGTCCCAAATACCCAACAGCCTCCACATGGTGGGGGAACTGGTGGAATAGACAGATAACAGATTTGAATGGTACCGACGGATGGACGCTGTTAGATCAATTTCTAAAGAAAGTTGTAGATACCGTAGACTCTCACGCCAGCACTGTAGGCTATGAGATATTAAGTGAACCTCAAGTACATAGATCTGACGAATGGGAAAAAATAGGTGCATTCAATTCATTCATAACAGATCAGCTCAGGACCGTAACTGCTAAGGACATTATCTTCAGCATGACTATTCCAGTTGATCTAAAGAGCCCAATTGGGGTAAACGCTACAAATCTTGCAAAAATGACCCCAAGTGATAAGACAAACGTTGTTTTCAAGTTCAGCTTGTACGGCTTACCCAAACCTGGAAGCTATCAAGAACAACGACTTAAGATGTTTGTAAACACTGGACAAATAGCAGGCGTACCTATCTACGTTGGAGAATGGAATAATGTTGACAGAGACCTAACGGTCAATGAAGAAGGAGATGTGGTTTTTGAGATAAATCCTCAAACTAGTAATATTACACCAGCGGACACATCTCTCATTCTCAAGAAGTTTAACGAAGTTAAAGTATATGGATGGGCATTTTGGTATTGGAATTTCCGTTCGCATAGAGTCGATAATTTCAACCTCGTGATCGCAGAACCAAACGGTTCTTTGAAACCAACTCAATATTATGATATACTCAAGAATGCCATAAATGCTACCTATGGACGATAAGTTAGGCCTAGTGCCAAATTTCTCTCGATCTAAAATCGTAACAGAGCCAGCAAGTAATTTCTTTTTCTCCTTATTGAATTTCATAACATTCCAGAAGATTTATTTCCGAATGATAATGATCTAGAAGCTGACGAAGGGCACAGGCGTTGACTACACAACTATCACTAAAAAAGAAAAGCAAGTTATGGCCTATTGTCTTTGTTGCTATTCCCCTTTTGCTTTCCGCCTACACTCATTTATGGAATCCAGCCGGGTTTCCCTCGCAGCATGTAGATGAAGGGCATTACCTTAGAAAGGCGGTCTCAACCGAAAGCGGCCAAGGGCTGCAGCCTCAGAATAGATATTTGGCACCATATTTTGGGCAGATATTTCTGGCAGGAATATTCAAAATTATAAGCTATCCTGATTTTTTGATCAAAGAAACCATTGATGGGAATTCTATTCAACAATTTTTCATGATTCCCAGATTGCTGATGGGAATTCTCGCCATAGTCGATACATTCCTTATTTACAAAATTTCACAGCGAAGGTATGGCAATATAGTCGCACTAGCAGCTTCGATTCTTTTTGCGGTTATGCCGTTCACCTGGATGACTAGAAGAGTGTTCCTTGAATCCATACAGCTTCCATTTATCTTGACTTCAATAATGCTAATCATTTATTCAGCTGACATGAAGCAGCACAAGAAGATAGCCATAATTGTTTCTGGTATATTTATGGGACTGGCCATTTTCACGAAGGTTCCTGCGTTCACTACAATTCCATTAATTGTATTCCTTACATACTCTAACACCCGGCGATTTCGATATGTCCTGTTGTGGATAATACCAACTATATTGATTCCAGCCCTTTGGCCTATACATGCTGCGGCAGTAGGAGACTTGAATAATTGGGTGGATGGAATTTTATATCAAACAGATCGAGAGAGTCGTCCTCTAATAAATGCCTTGAACACATTGTTCCAAGTTGATCCTATATTTTTCGTGATCGGCATTGGCGGAATCATATATTCGGTATTTAAACGCGACTATTTTCTCATGATTTGGACATTTCCCATTTTTATCTTCCTTCAATTGATTGGTTATGTTTCATCATTCCACCTCATTTCTCTCCTTCCTCCTCTCTGCATAGCAGGAGGACGCTTGATTGCAGAAATCGGAAATCGGTCGGCAAATCAAAGTGTCCGTAATGTGTTACCATTTATCAGGATTTCTGCAATTGGTCTCTTTGGATTGATCAGCACAAGCATGATAATATCAATTGATATGAATTCAACCTATTATCAAGCTCTGGCATTCCTAGTTCAACAACTCCCAGATGCCAAAACTACCAATTCCAGTAACTCTAATATTCAGTCTGCAGGTGGAAGGATAACTGTCAGCGGTAACCCAGAGTATTTTTGGATTCCAGAATTTATTTTTGATAAACA
Source organism: Nitrososphaera sp. (assembly GCA_038201105.1). GTDB lineage: Archaea > Thermoproteota > Nitrososphaeria > Nitrososphaerales > Nitrososphaeraceae > TA-21. Next base: position 37,199 of record JBBRRH010000013.1, read on the forward strand.
ATTTGTAGGGAGTAGTTACTACAGTAATGTCCCCTTCAAGACGGACAAGTACATAATGATCATAGACAAGGGGTTCCTAAACATATTGGACGGCAACTCTCGTTCACGCGAAAGATTGACTCTTGCACTCAACGCTACGCAAAGCCTCTCCGTGTTCCAACAGAACATGACCGGTGATCTTGACAATTCAAAGTATCCTTATTCAGGTCTTAAGCTTACTCCTGAATTCAAGTACATAGACATACGATCAAACTATTAATTATTAAACTAAGGTCTGATCAATGGGTTTTATGGCCCGTATATTTTAATTTCAATGATTAATTAATTCTCCTTAGACTTTCCAAAAGTATTTAATTTGTGCAAACCCCATAGTTGACTGACCGATAATGCGAATGCTTTTCCTCCATGCAGATTTTATCGAATATGAACCCATTTCTAAAGAAATCCAGTTAGCTGAAGAGGGAATTCCTATCGCTAAAAAAAGGATGGATGATGTAATAGTAGTACTAACTGCTGTCGAGAGTGAAGATGATGAAAATACGGCATCAGATTCATCTACCGAAATAAGAAAATATGGAGACATTGTAAAGTGCGATCAAGTCTTAATCTATCCGTACGCACATTTAAGTTCTAATTTGGCCTCACCTAAAGTAGCTCTACAAATTCTCCAATATCTAGAAATGGGGGTTCGAAAATCTTTTCCAATTGTAGCAAGAGCACCTTTTGGTTGGACCAAGTCTTTTAACATTAAGGTTAAAGGTCATCCATTGGCCGAAAATGCTAGAACAATAACGGGCCAATTCAAACTGTTAAAAAGCCCTGACAAGTCAGGCAATGATGAATCAACTGCACTAAAGGCGGAAGAAACTGTCAGATCTTCTTGGCATATTCTAGAAGTAGGAGGCCATCTAGTCCCTTTTGCAGAATATTCCTTTAACGAGGATCAGTCTAACCTTAAAACCTTGGCAGACTATGAATTTTCAAAAAAGAGAGTAGTTGATGAAATCCCCCCTCACGTCAAATTGATGAAAAAATTAGGAATAGCGGACTATGAACCTGCATCTGATAGCGGCAATATGAGGTTCTATCCCAAAGGAAAATTGATGAAGTCTCTATTAGAGTCACACATTAGTCGCAGGATATCAGAATATGGAGGCATGGAGGTAGAAACACCCATTATGTATGATTCTAAACACCCCACATTACAGAGCTACTTTAACCGGTTTCCAGCCAGACAATATAACGTATTCTCTGATAACAGACAACTTTTTTTAAGATTTGCTGCTTGTTTCGGTCAATTCTTGATGGCAAAGGATTTTCAAATTTCTTACAAGAACCTACCCTTGCGTCTGTACGAACTGACCAGGTATTCTTTCAGGAGAGAAAAGAGCGGTGAACTGGTTGGATTGCGGCGATTAAGGGCGTTTAGTATGCCTGATTGTCATGCGCTTTGCAAGGACTTAAACCAGACAAAACAGGAATTTTTGGAAAGATTCGATTTATCGCTCCGAGTTCTGAACGAATTAGGAATTTCTTCGAGTGAAGATGTTGAGATGGCAATCAGATTTACAAGTCAATTTTATGAAGAAAATAAAAATTTCATTGAACAGTTGGTGAGTAAATTTGGGAGACCCGTACTTGTTGAAATGTGGCCGGAGCGTTTTTTCTACTTCACATTGAAGTGGGAATTCAATTTTATCGACAACATTGGTAAGGCTGCAGCACTTTCGACTGATCAGATCGATGTAGAAAATGGAGAGAGGTACAACATCCAATTTGTTGACGAAGACAATACAAAGAAATTTCCGATAATTTTGCATAATTCCCCTAGCGGCGCCGTTGAAAGAGTGATATACGCTCTTCTTGAAAAGGCTGCACGCTATTCAAAATTGGGTAAGGTACCGTTTCTCCCGTTATGGCTCACCCACACACAAGTAAGGCTAATCCCAGTGTCCTCGACTCATATTGACTTTTGTGAACAGCTATTCATCGAGCTTACAAAAAATCAGATTAGAGCCGACATAGATGATAGAGATGAGTCAGTGGGGAAAAAAATTAGGGATTCTGAAACGGAATGGATATACTACAGCCTAGTCATTGGTGACAATGAAGTTAGGAGCAATCAACTTGTTTTGCGTGACAGGGTGAACAAAAGTCAGCATCATGTCTCACTTGAAGAGATTATCAAAATGATAGAATCACAAATCGTTGACAAACCTTATCTCCCATTAAATTTACCATCTCACCTTTCTCGACGTCCTAAAATAATGAATTAGTTGCCACTTCATGGTAGATGTCAAATCAACCAACATTCATGAACCACAATCCTACTGGTGGTAACTGGCATTCCACTTTACCTTACATCAGTAGCGTTCCTAAACGTGAATGTAAATTTATGATGACCCCATTTCTGCGCATTTAGTATTCCTAGATCACAAATAAATGCGTACAGTCAGATTATATCGCCCATAGAATAGAATCAAATCCTACAAAAAAGATAGTATATGCGAATCTTATGCAGTAAAATTGAGATAGGAATATTTTACTTATCCCAAATTATTTGGTGAGTTGGTGAGTTGGAGGTATTACGATTCTATTCTAGATCATCTTTTTATACACCAGCTTTGTACTAGTTCTCATAGATGGGAAGAGTAGAGAAGGGAGTACACTGTAGTGTCCAAGGCTGTGATAATTCTGCAGAGAGATCGATTAGTAGTAGTAAAGCAAGTATGGCAGGCGATCTTGTTATAAACACATCGAACAAAAGAGCATATCTTTGTAGGCAGCATTATAAAGAATGGAAAAAGGCAACCAAAGACGACCGAGAAAATGAAAGAGCGCGATGGGCATAGTGGTGTTGTTTTTTATGGAGGAGTCTAGCAGGTTCTCGAACGAATTAATGTCGTGTGTGCAGAAATTTTCTAGTCAATAATCGAAGAAGAGTCTGTGTGGCTAAGGTGCCTTCGCGATAGTCGCTATTTCTTAAGGAAACTTCAACCATATCCATACCAACTAGATCGGCAGTTTCGTGTATGCCTTTAAAAATCTCTATTATTTCAAACGGATTCAGACCGAAAGGTTCGGGCGTTCCTGTACAAGGAACATATGGAATGTCATATACATCTATATCGAATGATATGTAAATTTTTCTATTTTTCGTCAGTTCCGATAAACTCGAGATGACATATTCGATATTTTTGTTCACTTCCCAAGCATCAAACGTTATCACGCCATTGTCATGTGCAAATTGATCTTCTACCTCGTCAGCCTGTCTTATCCCTATCTGTATAATGTCATTACCTGTGACATGGCCTTCTTCAATCAGCCTAAAAAATGGAGTAGTGTGGCATAACCTGTTTCCGTTATATTCTGACTTGAGGTCTCGATGAGCATCGAAATGAATTAAGAGGGGTTTGTGATTTGAAAGACCTTTATAGCAAAAATATGATATAGTATGTTCTCCTCCAAGAGATATGGGAATTTTGTTACAGTCTCTTAATTGTCTAATAATGCTGGTAAGATTTTGATCTAGATATGACATAATAAGAGGAACATTGTGAGAATCCCCAATCTTCCTAGGAATAATCAAATCTCCTATATCTAAGATTCTTATCAGGTTTTTAATATCGACCTTCTCTTCAAATACAAATGTTTCAATCTGATGTGCAGAAGTAGTCCTAATGGCCTCCGGTCCTCTTGCGGTACCTTTCCCAAAGGAAGTAGTTTCTTCTAGTGGGATTCCCAGCATGATGACATCTGACTGTTCGAATGTAACGCCAATATCCAAGTCCCCGAAAGATGCCCTAGCAACAGTTTTTTCGGGTATCTTAAACAAAGTTTCAATTGCATTAAGAAGAGTGTGCAAAATATGAATATATGGGTGTTCCTTTCATTTAAATTCGTTATCTTAGAAATAGTTAGAATTACGTCTTGTTGCCGATTGCTAGGATCTTTTCCAGAAAAGCTCGTCTAGATTCGCCTGTCTAGGCTTGCCAATGATAGATTTAAAATTCACGTTTAAGACAGAAAGTAACTGGTCAAATGTTGACTCTATGGCTTCAAGATATTTTTCTTTATCTATTTCATTGAAGCTAGCCAACTCCACAGGCTTAACACCGTCGGTAGTCTTTGTTTTAACATACGAGATAATATGTCCAACCTTTACTTCCTTGCCACTGCCACTCAATAGCTTCGCAGCCTTGATATGCTGAGGTAATCCCTTGAATGAAGCAATATCATTCCCGGATCCATCTATCGAAAAATTCTTGAAATTGTCGGCTAACTTGATTCCGTATTTTTCTGGAGATTTGTTTACCATCACATTAAAAGTGAGATCCGGAAGTGGGATTTCGTCAGCTTCGAGTTTCAATGCATTTTCTTTGATAACTTCTATTATCTTCACTTTTGCTGAGGTAAAATCAGAAGCAGTATTTACGTTACTCAAAATGTCAAGAACTTGATAGAATGCTCTTCTTATAAATGGAGGAGTATGGGATTTTTTTCCCGTTAGTCCCTTTACATCAACCGTACCGTCTTTTAGCACTCCGAGGTAATTCTTTTTCAAATCGCTAAAAACTACATAACGATATTCCTTGTCTAGTTCGAGATCAATACCCAGATTGACTCGTGCCCATGTGGAAACCTCTTCAACCCTTCCTTCAGTGGGATCTTTCAAAAACAAAGAGTCTGTATCGCCATATACTACTTCTATTCCTATCTCTTGGCACTTCTGGATAGTTTTAGTTGTAGTATCCCTGCCGATAGCAGCAGTTGCGTCAGCCACAGGCAAGCAGTACAGTGGAAATATTTCTGCGCCCATGACTCCATAGCTTGCGTTAAGGATGACTTTTATAGCCTGACTTACTACGACATAAAGCTGCCTCTCATCAGATGCGAGAGACTTATCTTTTGATAGTTGTTTGTAATACCCAACTCGTAGATCTCGTAATGATCCTATCAAAAGAGATGTAATGCCTCTCCTTTTTTTGCAGATCCAATGAGTAGTGTTAGGTATAATTTGGGCAGGATCATTCTGACATTCCAAATGAGGACAATTTACAGTTTCGTATGACAGATTGTGAACTTTTATTATACTAGGATAAAGACTCGCGAAGTCGACTACTACAACATTAAAGTGTATCCCCGCAGTTGGTTCAACGACAAGGCCGCCACGATATTTTTTTTCTTTGATTATTGCAGTTGTAGAAGCCTGCCCCTTCGTCAAAAGTTCATCGCGACGGGGGATAAGTGCATTAATCTTCCTATGCTCAAAATACAACATACCCCGTATCCATTGATTCACACCAAATCGTGAAACGTCTTCTATGGATAATCTGGAGATTCTCGCAATTGCAACTAGAAGTTTCATGAGAAGATCATCATTGAAGCTGGTGAGCCTAAATGTCAGGTCAGCATCTTTTAGACAATATTCAGCCAATTTCTCAGTCGAGAGCTCACTTATGTTTCCATCGAATTCGATTTTGCCATCGTTCAAGAGCGCTTCAGAAATTGCCCCAAGTCTGAACTCCGAATATTTATGGCTGAACGCATAAATTTGAATGGATCTGTTCTGAAACGTCCTGAAGAGGTCTATATGTATGCCATGTTTGAGTTGCACAGGATCCGCTTGAATACCTTTTTTTATGAATGATTCACGTTTGATCAAAATCGGTATTTCTTCTTTGGGTATCGTAGAATTAGAAACAGGATCGATTCTGGAATCTTGTGCTCGGAAGTACAGATAAGGCAGGTCAAAGTCATCTCCATTAAATGTTAATACAATTGGATACGACCAAATAATACTGAATGCTTTTTGAAGTAGTTCCTTCTCTGTTTTACATATCTCTACCGCGGGCGTCAGCATACTATTATCTTCACGAGAATCATCCTTTTGTAAAATAAGCACCTTCCTCCGACCATCACTTGATACTAACCCGACAGCAGTAATCTTTCTGTCATGTTCCCTTGGATTAGGAATCCTGCCTTCCTCTGAATCTACTTCAATGTCGACTGCAATACGTTTCATACTTGGTATGGGTTGATTAAGGAGATTGGCCCATTCGGTAATGTATTTTCTGTACTTGTTGTTGCCTGCTTCTTTGGCGCCATCTATCATTCGATCCCATAAGAGATTTTTTAAGGCTTCTTCAACAGTCTTTGAAATTTCATATCGTTCTTCAATTATTTTGTTACCAATTCTGATATAATAACTACCTGGAATTAATCTTGAATCATAAAGATAATTCTCGTGGTATTTTATGTCGGCTTCCCAGGCCGTCAATTTTTCACGAATGCTATTCTCTGTTCCTCCAATTGACAGTGGATCAGGAGCAGTAATTTTCAGAACTTGGATCTCTCTATCATTTATTAGGTCTGTCTTATTTTCTAATGCCATCGAAAATCTCTTATCGTTACTAATTATTTGCTCAAGAGTTATCTTGTACTCTATTTTCGTATAGCAATAAGGCTTATGTTTGGTTGCATCCGGCCAATAACAAATTGAATCTAAACTCGGAACATAGAATTTCAGATAAACCTTTTGATCCTCTCCAGAATATATCGCAGACACCAGCATTGCTCTAGTATTTTCCGGTAACTCCAGCCAGTACTCATTTTTTGTCTTCTTAGATTCAAGAAGCGAACCTTGCGCCAAGCAACGTACTAATAATTCTTCCATAATAAATATTTGCAGATACCCTTAGAAATTAGAATTCATTAGCAAAACAAGCCCAGTGGTGTCGTGGTCGAAAATGTCCTGCTTAAGATTCGTACAGAAGATTAACCACATTGTCGTTGCCAGTTCAAAGATCTTTGACTGAAAATTCGAATATTTCTGTTATTCGAATGAAATTAGCTTTCTGGCCCAGACTAGAGTTTACTATTTCGACGTGCAGTCCTTTACAACACTAAGAAAAATCAATAAAATCATCGTTTTCATGGCTTTTTAACAGTGTTCTTTTAGTTAGTAATTTATTAGCGTTAAAAATCACGAAAAGTATGCATTGGTCGATCGATTGCCTCTTATATCTTGCTATTATCTTGAGAGAATGGTTTTGATCATAACAATGGAGTTCAGGCATACGTAAATCACGCATTATCAATCAAGACGATGCTTAGAAAATAATCCTTTTTATTGAACCCCATGAAGGCCGCATAGGCCCTTCCCATTATGTTTGATGGGCGTCATTATTTTCAAGGAATACATGAATATGATGGAAATGTCATAAGCATGTTAATGGAAATAGATAAAGTATGACTTCTCTATTACAATATTACAATATTATTGTCAATAATTAATCGGGTGACTATTTCGTCAATGGATTTTTTATTCACGAGGATGCCATTTGGCAAAATGCCTGAAAGGCTTATAGACGGTCAAAGTAATTAATTCCTCCGTGCAATATCATAAGGCATCACACATCGGTCACGAAAGGTCTAGAATGGCTCAGATGAAGCTATTTGACTACACCGGTTTTGCCATGTTAACGTACACCATCAAACAAGGCCAAAATGGATTTGCACCAGTGGGCGATGAAATGTTATTGGCGAAAATTGTAAGAGAAAATCAGGCGATGTTATTATTATGCGATATCGATGGGTACGCTAAGGCCCAATCGAAACCTCTTCCAGTAGAGAAGGCAATGGAGATATATCTTCAGATGGCGAATGACGGATTTACGGAATACAAGGGAGAAATCAAGACTGTATCGTGAACATATGTAAAATGAATTCTTAAGTCTAGTTGTTATTAGAGTTCATATTTTCTTCCGAAGATTTGGTTGGATTGGAAGCTAGGTTATTTTAATATGGTGGTTAACATTATGCCATAGATTCAATGTGCCAAAGATCCGATACCAAAGCAATTATGGATTCATTTTTGTATGCAGCATTTGAATTTCATAATTGACATCAATGTTTGATAATGCAATTACGTGACTGTACTTCAATATCTCAGCATAATCACTTACTCTAGTGTTATACTGTGATTCTTGTTCCAATCGAAGATTTGTTTAGAATGACATCTTTGAGTGTAGTTATATTAGCTTCCGTGACTACTGTGGGAATTCTAGATCGTTCTATTACTTTTAGTGCTATGATATCCATAAGATCATAAGTTCCGGCTTGACTTTTTTCATTGCCAAGCAATCGAATACATTGTGCTACGGATATGTCAGAATATAGTTTAGCATTGGAGTTCTTATTAGGATCGGAGTCATATATGCCAGCGACATCGGTAGCATTGATGAATCTATTCGCTTTTACTTTTTCGCATATAAGAGCGGAGGTTGCATTGGTACTCTGGCCCGGATAGAGGCCACCTGTTATCACAATTTTGTTAAATTGAGAGGCTATTGCAACTTCTTCCAGTGTTTCAGGAATTTGAGGATAAGTTCCATTCCCTAACGCTGTTACGAGTAGCATAGCATTCAGGCGAGATACATTGATTCCCAGCATATCTAACGTCGACTCATCCGAGTCCAGGGATCTCGCCAAATTTATGTAATGTCGAGCAATTTTCCCACCTCCTGCAACGACTATGAGTCGAACTTTATGTTCCAAATCTAATAGAAGTTCAGCGTAATTTTTGAGAGTGAATACTGTAGTGTCGAGGTTGAATAAACTCCCGCTTAATTTTATTACGACTACATCCTTTTCGCGATTTGACATGTCAGAAACCATCACAAATTGATCCTTCGTCTCCAAATACCTTTCTAGCAGCAATTGTTACCTTCTTTCGGTTCTCTTCATCAGTATAGACTCTAAGCATATCCAAATGACCCGATATGGAATTAATCAGGGGCAATTGCGATACTGGTGTTTTTAATGCTTCCTCTTCCCCAACTAACAATATCGACCTCATTTCCTGCTTGTTCGGAGCGAGTGGAACTGAAGAAATACCCGAGACATCTATAAACACACGATCGCTTTTTACTTTCGCAACTTCCGCTATTTTTGAACTTACGTCAGTTATTTTGTTCCAGTTCAATTTATCCTTCAGCCGCTCCTTCTTTTGGATAAACCTCTCGTAAACGCATTTTAGTAATTTTCTCTCCAGATAATTCTTTGCTAACTGCCTTGCCAGAGGGTTGCCCTTGGAGGTAAGAATTCTTATGAGAATAGTTTCATCGGTTAAACTGAGATAATTATCTAAATTGGCAACATTGAAATTAATGGAATCGTAAGATAACAAGATTGAGTGGAGTAACATGACTTCAGCTGATCTAACCGTCTTGTGAAAATATACGGCCTTGAACATCTCGTACCGCGATATTAACATAGATTCGAAGGAGTACAGTGCAGAACGATGAAGCCCTATTCTTGATCCATCTAGAACTCTAAATGAATTTATGATTCTATTATAATCAATTCTGCCATACTCCGCCCCAGTAAATAAACTATCGCGCGGGAGATAGTCCATCAGATCTGCAGAGAGACTTCCGACCATGATCTCGTTCATGAACTTTGAACTGGACTGTCCAGATGAAAGTTCACTTATGCGTTTCGACGAATAGCCATAATAGTTCAGTATGTCATTAATTTCAGTTTGACGTATTATTTCCCCGCCTATTGTTTCGTGGTCTTTATCAGTTTTAATCTTGATCACCTCTTCAGACAAATGAGAGAAAGGGCCATGGCCTACGTCATGCAGGAGGGAGGAAACACGCAATTCTTGAATACAGTCAGGATTAGGCAACATATTCAATGACAGAAGATGTTCTCCTGCCAATCCCGCAACGTGCATTGCACCTAGCGAATGTTCAAATCGAGAGTGCTGAGCAGAAGGATAAACAAGATGTGCACCAGCCAATTGCTTTATTCGTCTTAATCTCTGAAAAGTCGGAGTGTCGATGAGATCCCTTTCCAGCTCTGTAAATTGAATATATTTATGAACAGGATCGGTAAGTTCACCAACATATTTCATCGAATGTACTTCTGGCCCCATGACGCAATTAAATCTTGACAAATTTCAATACCATGTTAAGTATATCCCTACTTACTTCTTCCTTTGATCTTTCGCCATTTATGATCTTCCAATTAAAAAGTTTGGCGAGTTTTCTATAATTTTTATAAACGTTCTTTAGAAGATCTTTATCGTTTTCAAAAAGATCTCCCGCGTGTTGGGATCTTGATTCTGAAATGGTAGGTCGAATTTCAAGCACGATACATAGGTCTTCCTTTGGTAGTCCTCTATCCAAGGTTATAAGCCAATCCAATTCCAAATTCTTTGATACCCCATATGCGAGGTTTGAATGATAATATCTGTTCATAACCAAAATAGTTCCATTGGATAATATTCTCTCAATGGTCTCTTTTCTTTCCCATCTATTTGCTGAGAGTAGCATAAGTTTTGTTTCATCTGGATAGTCACGCTTTCCGTCAAGAAAAGACTTTATCTCTCTCCCAATAGGTGTAGAATAATCCGGAAAATCTAATGAAGCACATAATTTTCCTTTATTTCTAAGTGCACTTACAAGGACTCTAGATTGTGTCGTTTTTCCAGCCTTATCCATGCCTTCTATAACTACAATCCTTCCTTTACGCAATTAATTTTATCAATTATTTGCCAGACATAAAAAGATGTTGAAACTGAAATCTCCACCCTCCCAAATATTAGAAACATTGTCGACAAGATATACATGATCTAGATGTACTGCATCATTCTCCACTTATGCAGATTAGGAATTTGTTCTGTACCAAAATTAATTACAGCGTACTATTATGAGGTTTTATACGAAAATTACTCAAGACTGAAGAAATCGGTATAAGCCGGCAGACAGATGTTTCTAATTTGCGAAACATTAATGGTCTTATGGTGAGTTTTAGTGATTATGACTGAGTATCCATTTAAGAGGCGGAGTAAATAATTCAACAGAAGAACATGAAATGGAAGGCATAAAACACACGAACGAAATATTGATTCAGCATTTTGTTTTATTGAACTCTAACGTGATAATGCATTATTGTACAATGAAGAAGAATAATCATATTCTACTGTGAAATATGTACGGCCCTGAACATCTTCTAAATTTAATGCGTCGTCAAGCGGATAACATGGATCTAAATTTGTTTGCTCTTGTCGTCTAGTTAGAAGAATATCTTTTTACTTTCATCCAGTACATTCAATATTTCCCCGAAATTCCCCCGTCCAGCCATTATTAGAGTTGATTTGCAAAGTCCCCGTCGGTCCACATACTCCGCTAAGGGTAATCGCTGATGGGATTTGTGTGGCACATAAATCATCAGATGTTTCTGTGCCCTCCAGATCAAAAACCTGGTCCCCTAAATTGCCCCCATTAAAGTACCCTGCAGTATAGAGCGTTCTAGAACTTGAGCCGTTGTCCGATGTAATCTCCCAATTTCCATAAACTGGAGCTGCACTTATGAATGCGGAGAAGGAAAGATTGCTCTGAAATGATGCAGAACCATTTGTGCAACTGATATCTCCAGACACACTTCCCGAAGCATCACTACCAAAAGCCACTTTCGAAATTGAACCTGATAACAATACATGAAAAAGAGGCAATAATATCAGAAATAACACGAATTTTGATTTCATTGCTTTACTCCAGACTTTTTGTCCAAATATTGTGATTTATATTTTATGCATACTCACCCTATAGTTTGAGTTGAAAAACTTGACGAAATTCCTGTAACGCTTTTCGGATACATTTTCAACAAATAATTATGAAGCCTGGAAGGTTTAGAACCCTTCAATAAAATCAAGATTGAACAGTTTGTGTCACTTCAGTAGTTAATAAGACAAGGATTGATTTGACCTCTGGGTATATCCCGCTAGGAAGTTCTAGGTCTGAATAAATTGGAAGTCAGACCTGAGATGTACAGCATTATGCCTAGCATAAATGCTTATCATCATTGCTAATCTCATCTTGTATATATTTTCTATATCAAACAATCCATAATATTAGCAGTGGCCCATTGTATTTTACATGTTTGTGATATTACTACAAATAATGTTGCTATATTACTTACATTGTGTTAATATAGTACATCCACGAAACATACCTCGACTAATATGGCACAAATGCCTGCTCTGATACCAAAGGAAGTAGAAATCCAGAGACTAAAGAAGATCTATATCATGGTTATAATGCTGGGGTCAATCGCAGCATCCGTAGAGGTAGATAACTTTGTCGATGGATCACTACATCAGACTGCAATTAGGGATAGT
>JBBRRH010000014.1:0-48771 GCA_038201105.1 Nitrososphaera sp.
AGGCACACCATAAAAACCGAGAGATATTTGTGCGATCATAGGACGTGTCTTTCTGCGTCATACCTGCTGTCTTCACATAGATTGAGCTAGAGGACAAAACACTATACAAAATAAAAACAAAATCTGTCCCGGGTATTTACTTATGATACTTCTTTATCCTCTCGACAGCAACAGGAGGATTAATACCTGTAAGTGGTAATGGTATGTTAGGTGCAACACTAATACTTGCAGGTGGTGTCATGGTAATGAGTTTTCTTAAAATAGTTGGTAACTCAATATTGCTTGGAAAGTAACAATGGCATACGTTCTACTGATCCTGTATATTACGATGAGGTTAGACTCGTTCGAACCTACGAACAAGATCAATTAAATTTTATCATAACATGAAATACTATCCTAAAATAAGGAGCACTAGAAAAGTGGACCAAGCAGCCTATGGGTCTGACTATGACTTTTTTCAAGTACTAAATATACGCATTCAAGACGACTAATTCTGAATTGCCGTCAACGTAAGTGTGTGCTTGATTCTATCTATCTTTCGCAATTGAATTGATATGATTTCTTTTAGCTTTTCAGGACTTTCAGCGTTTATTTTAACTAGAATATCATAAGGACCTTCAACCCTGTTTGCCTCTGAAATGTTAGAAATATCATTGAGCATAGTAATTATTCCTTCGATATCTTCCGGATCACAGCTAATTAGAACGTAGGCAGTCTGCATGACTTTTATCCGAGTATTAGCCGTTTACCAATTTCAGGATATTCTCTATAATCCTTGTGTGATTTGCTTCAACTTCCGTTGTGACGAGCAAGAGGTGATCATTTCTTAGTGGAATTGTTATACGTTTTATCCTCTCGTATTCGGCCATGGCATATCTTCCTCTGCCTGTCTTAGGAGATAAAGAATTACGTAGGCCCCATCTGGCCAATGCCTGAAGGTTTGATTTTTTTGTCTCTTCAGATGAAAGTATATTATTTACACCATCTCGCTGGCCTCCATACTTTATTTCGCCTGTGTCATCACACACACCAGCAAATCGGATCTTTGGATCTAAGTCAGAGATCTCCCTGCACAACTTGGCATAATCCATATCTATTTTGTAATTTCCTATTACTAAAAGATTTATCTATTTGTGAATTTGTAGATTTCACTTACCTATACTAATGTTTATGAGAGGCTGTTCCTCCTCTAATACTTCTGGTGTAGTCAACATTAATTTCAAAAGCCTCTCCGGCCTCGGATAATTCCTTGAAGAGTTTCAAGGTCAATATCTTATTAACAACAATGTGTTGTCGTTGCCCCAATAGCTGCACCATTTCTATCTTACTGCAAAAGATTGTCCCTCTTTGATTATGATCTGTTCTAGGTTTAGTGAATACCCAACCATTATGGACCCGACATGAGATTAGGTCTTGTGGAACTTGAAAAAGAAATGGTGCAAGAGTAGATATCTCAGAACAACTTTCATCGGAAGCTAAATAAATGAACTTTCTCAAAAGACTTAGAACTCGAGTACGATTGTTTTATTACCAACTTCAACTAAAGAAAAAAGCAAATGACGAATGCCAAGGCAGAGAAGTTGATTTCCGACATACTCTCACAAGACGATGTTATACTTTCAATCAATAGTGGAAGCGGGATCTGTGAGGCGAGGGTAGAGAAGAATCTACCCTTTCGTATTCGAGAACAATGGACGACAATTGGATATGAAGACAGGTCGTGGCATATACACCTAAATCTAGAGGAAGTTGCAGAAGCTAGGTTTGTAACCGAAACAAGAACGAATGGTCTGATCAGTTATAGCATAAGATTCATTGATTCAAAAGGCAATTTGGCTATGCGTGCCAATTTTGTGAAGATGTATGATAAACAAGGAAATATTATTCAAGATAGAGTTGCGAAATATGGTGATATCTTCAAAAAGTACGGTGAGGAAGAAATAGTCTATTTAGGTAGAAAATGACTTTGTGGTGTACATTTTCGCATATATTAGACCATTTTTCATTTTTGATCTGATTCCTTATTCTTTATTGAAGGGACTTCCTAATAGATAAGACATGGATCATACTGGAGAATAGAAAGTCTAAGGCCATGATTCCTCAAGCATAAATCGATTCAAATGTAGTGCGCCGATAAGCACGGACTACTTCTAATTTGTTCTGCTTAAAGAATCCTGAATCCTCATTTCAATCGCACTGATTGAAAACGTACAAGACGAGTAAAGAGAACATCGTTGTCTAGTAATTTATTATTAATTTACTATAGAAGTTTCGAGTTTATGGATTTGCCGTAGTTTGATTTGATGGAGCGAAAACTTGGATTCGCTTGTTACCAATATCTATAACATACACATATCCGGAAGGATCAAGCGCTATACCCGTAGGACCATTGAACTGTCCGTCACCGCTTCCTGCACTTCCCCACTTTGTAAGGAATACGCCATCAGGTGTAAACTTCTGGACTCTATTATTATTAATATCAGTTACGTAGACAAAACCAGATGAGTCTATAGCAATACCACCAGGGCGATCAAATTGTCCATCACCTCTCCCTGAATCACCCCATTTAGAAATGAATTTACCATTGCCATCGAACTTTTGAATCCTGTCGTTGCCACTATCTACGACATATAGAAGACCTTTGGAGTCTACTGCGATATCAGTAGGATTCATAAATTGTCCGTCACCTCTTCCTACAGTACCCCATTCCATCATAAAAGTGCCATTGTTATCGAACTTTTGGACTCGATTGTTCTCTCCAAAATCATTGACGTAAACGTAACCAGATGAGTCGACAGCAACGCCTGAAGGGTTGATGAAGCCTCCAGGCTGCAACCCAATTGATCCCCATGCATTTATGAATGTGCCATTGTCAGTGAATTTTTGTATAGCGTTCTCTGGATCTCCATTATCCGTAACATACACATGATCAGAAGAATCGACAGTTATTCCTAAGGGGTTAGTAAATCGTCCGGGACCGAATCCCAAAAATCCCCATGAAGTAACATAAGTCCCATTCTTGGAAAATTTCTGTACATCGTGAGTTACAGCAGTAAGATCGGTTACGTATAGATAACCTTTCGAATCTATTGCTATCTCGATCGGTTGAGAGAACTTTCCTGCTACTGCACCATATGAACCCCACTTGCGTACAAATGAATATTGATCAGCACCATATACAGACATAGCTCCGTTTAAAATCATTGATGATGAAAAGACAATTCCCAAGATGACAAAAGTTACGATCCTAGAATCCATAAATATCTAATCGATAAAGAAAATGGTCGTATTTATGTATTCATATGAATAACGTTGAAAAAGAAACCTCTAAAGCTTTTCCTCCAACTATCTCGAGGAATTAGAATTCGAATTCGTCCTATCAAACCCAGTGTCTGGTATCATTATAGTTCCGTATGTAGGTGTATTTCCAAAGTGATTATCAACCATTGAAGGGTCTACCCAGATACTCACTACTTTATTGCCCATGAATTTGATTGTTGTTGGTACATTTTGTACTAAACCGTTTCGCAAGCTTGCAGAAGAAGTGCCATTGAAAACCATAGTAGAATTGCCTTCTGTTGACTTGCCTTTCAATATGAAGTTAGTTATTGTGTGCGTATGAGCGTTCTTTCCGTCTAACATCACCATCTCAAACGAGGTGCTGAATGCAGACGCGTTTGCACTGCCATTTTCTGACATGTTAACCAAGTTTGATTTCCAATGACCGGACAATAACCATGCCGGCTTACCATCCTTGTCATTCTGAATGCTGCCTATATCACCAAAGAGAAACTTACCTACACCGTAAAAGCTCGGAGGGTACGCGCTCACTTTTCCTATAGAGAGTACAAAGGAGCTTCCCATAATAAGAAACGCTATTGCAGTCACTCCCAAAGCTAAGCCGTATTTCTTCAAAATGCTTTTCATTCATAGTAATAATGGGAGAAGCTTAACTTAAAGGTAACTCAATTCAAGTCTATAACAGCTACTCACTAATATAATTTAAGATTATCGTACCTGTCGATAGGATATTCTTAAAAACTCATGACTGAAATATATTCTATGTTGACATGAAAAGACGTATGGAGCATCAGATCATCGTAGAATTCAATGATAGACAAAGGCGAATGAGAGCTGACATATTATTAATAGTAGGACGGCAATAGTACATGATGAGTCAGCATGTATTTACGTAGTATTATTAAACTCATATTGCTGGGTGAATTGTTAAGAATTGAAGGAAGAGTAAGATTGTTAGATCTTATTATTGTGGTTCTAGCATTAGCAATATTTCTGCAGATTGGAGAGGACAAAGCGTTACTTTTTAGTCTGTATACGCCGGCTCACGCTCACTTTTTTGGTGCTACAAAAACCGTGAATGGTTATCAGATAGTTTTTCAACCAGCACCTTCTGTTCCCCTAGCTGGGGACAATTCTACACTACTTAATTTGAGTGTCCTTGATAAGGATAATCAAAATGTTAACAATATCTTTGCTTCCCTGATAATCAAAGAGAAAAATTCGGGCGATGTGGTCAAGGTCTTTCCATTCAAATTTTATGAATTTAGTGACCTCACCTTTCCCTTTAGTTTCAAGAAGATAGGTGACTACGTCGTAACTCTTCAAACAAGGATAAACGGCGACCCGATCTATGGAGACAATCCGCTTTCTGTAGATTTTGATTTGTCTGCTGGCAATCCGAATCAGATAATACCATTCGATGAATTAATAACATACTATGTCATTCCAACATCCATAGTAATTTTGGGCATTGCAATTTATTTAAGACGAAAAAATAAGATCTAATTTAATAATTTCAATAACCAATTCTAACTTATATGTTATCCCCCCTCAGCCCAAGAAATATGATGATGAGATTCTATTCACAAATAGTCTTTCTGAAAAAAAGATTCGATTTGTCCACTACACAATGTTTTACATTACCTTGAAATAGAAATGGTTTGGGTAAATCCTAGATAATAAGGAATTTCATCAAGGCTAATGCGAGAGTTATCTTAGGAAGGAAAAAAGATGAAAAGTCAATAGGATTCTATATTCCTTTCAATAAAAGAATTTTAAGACCTTCTTAAAGAACCTGAAGAGTCTCTAATTAACTATTCAATCATATCCAAAATCGTGTAAATTATAGCCAGAGCTCTTCAATGAGTTCATTACAAAGTCTCTAAATTCATCGTCAGGATTCCAAGCGCATTCTGGACCGTACAAAACTATGGTGTTGAACCGACCCGTTGCGGGATGTTCGGAATTCTTTCTTCCGCATTTGATGCATATTTTTTCGACATCTTCCAATCTCTCGCTAGATCCCATAGTCAACGCCAATAGCTGTACCTGAGTCACTGTGCATATACTTTACTGGCAAAATATCACTCATATTCTCCCGACTCAGTAAAAGACCCTACGAGCTTAACTGTATGGTAATGTTTGTGTGTGATACTTTCATCTCAGAAATTAACTGATTTAGACTGTCATTATTCCTAATCAAGAGTATTATCTATTCAGGTCGCGTATTTAACTGGCCCGCCTTACAGACATATTGCCATAACAGTGGGAAAGATTGTTTTTGCTGCTCACTGTAATCGTCCCTCCATTATGAAATTGGGATCGTCCTTGTTCACACCAGAATCTGAATAACTCAATATACCGTACTGTTCAACATACGCTCAAGAACTATATTTTTGTCTTGCGTGATAATGAAAAGCCGGCAATTATTATACCCGCCAAACCCACTCCGATGGCAGTCACACTGATCATGTATGTTCGATCTGCGCTCTGATTGATAGAATTAATTGAGTTTTGTACAGTTTGAAGATTCTTTCCAAGTTGTCCAATATTCTCTTGCGCATCCTGTAAATCATTGGATAATTGACTTAGAGTTCCCTCAACTTTTGAAACTAGAGCGTTGTTAGTGCTAGCGTCAGCGGGTGAAGTATCTGGGAATGAAATTCCTTGCTTACCTTCCACTGCATCGAGCTGAATTTCTCCATTGATCTTCTGTCCCAGAACATCGCCCTTAAGAACTATGGAATATGTACCAACTCGTGTAGGAATTAACTTGCCTTCATATGAACCATCAGTCGTTTCTGAAGGCAGAAGATCTAGATTCTTTGTTAATGTCCCATATTTTACTGAAGCTGATAAATTGGAGAATGCATTCAACACTGGAGATATACCTTTTCCCGACCCCTTTTGGATTTCTATCAATACGTTATTTAAATCGCCTACAAGAGCAGGCTCATTTACCCAGCCGACGAGAATAGTAACGTTTCCAAACTTTTTGGTCAAATGACCATAGGTGGGTATGTAACTGTAATAAAGCAAAAATGCGATTGTGAATGACGACAACAGAAACATAACCAATATGAAACGAATAGACCTCAATTTTAAGTATCATCTATCATATTCGACGCTTAAATCTTTCCCCAATATTCGACGACTGTACCAGTTATGGGGGAAATAATAAAATACACTATGCGTGTGTATACCAGATGCTATTTGTCTGTTAGAGTTAACTATTTTACAAAGCAGCGATATAGGACTCTGCTTCTAATAGTGTTTGTAGTGGCAATTGCTTCATTTCTTATCTGTGGTACGATGGAGAAATCATATGGCCATGCGTTTCTGACAAGTAGTAATCCAGTGGCTTCTCAATCATTATCTTCTCCCCCTGGAAAGATAGAAGCCTTCTTTAGTGAACCAGTCGATATCAAATATAGCCAAGTAAAAGTTCTTGATCCTAATGGAAAAGAAGTGGATAACAAAGATATCCACCACATTGATGGAGACCAGTCCTCACTAAGTGTTACACTACCACGGCTAGAGGACGGAGTGTACACCGTGTCTACAAATGTACTGTCACAAACTGATGGCCATGTTACAAAAAGTGCTTTTGTATTCGCTGTTGGCCAGGCCGCGATTCCTTCGAACTTGTCAAGCACTAATTCGGAATCATCTATCATATATGTACCTGAAGCAATTGCAAGATTTCCTACCCTTGTAGGACAGGTCATAGTAGTGGGTGGCTCATTCAGCGTGCTATGGCTCTGGAGGCCCTTTTCAAAGATACAATGGCTTTCAGATATCCTTCTGGAAACTAGAAAGAATATTGACAAAAGGTTGGTTTCCTTGTTCCTACTAGGATCTATAATTTTAGTCGTATCAGATTTCGCTATAGTCGTTTTTCAAGCATTCGCAATCTCGGCTACTTTCTTAGATGTTCTTACTACTAGATTTGGCATGGTGTTGGTTGCAAGGATCTTTTTATCACTTACACTCTTGGGAGTATCCTTATTTGAATTTCGTAGGTTCAGAAAATCCAAGACGGTTTTATCCAAAGGAGAAATGACAGGAATAATTTCACTGGGTATTACCTTACTTCTTACAACTAGTCTGATCGGTCATGGCGCTGCTAATAACCAGTTTTCATCTATAGCTATTGATTTTGTGCACAACCTGACGGCATCAATATGGATTGGGGGCGTTATCTACTTGGCGTTTGTTCTCATTCCTAAACTCAAAGGCGAACATTCTCTCAATGAATACACAAAAATTGCATTTCTCACAATACTTATCCCAAGATTTTCAACCTCTGTGATGGTTGTTCTTGGCTTTATCGTAATATCCGGTCCTTTCCTACTATACATTCTTGAAAACCGTATTGACCTGCTAATATCTTCGCTCTATGGTAAGACCATAATCGTAAAGCTTACTTTAGCTACAATAATGTTGGCGCTGGGGGCATATAATCAATTAATAATTTACAGGGACTCTATGAAGTACACATCCGTGCCTATAACTGTGGCAGAAGGTCATAAAGGATCAAAGACTAGTCCGGATTTCGATCCTCCTCCAGGTAAGAGACAAAACAAACCTACTGGAAAAAGTCGTGACATAGTTTCTAGATTTTCCAGGAGCACAAAAATAGAAAGCGTTGTTGGGATTATTCTTTTAGCGTCGGTTGCATTTCTTGTAAATACAGGATTGCCTCAAAGTGAATTTCAGAATCAATTTCGACAACAAGAGTCCTCCAGCAGTGTGACATCCTCGGTGACCGGGGTCGAGAGCTTTAAAGCAACTGCCTTTATTGATAATGATACACTAGTGGTCCTCTCTATAACTCCATTTGCCGTAGGGAGTAACAATTTCTCCATTTCATTTGTTGATTCAAAAAACAATCCCATAGATATGAAACTAGCAGAAATGAAGTATACAGAGATTGGGAAGTCTATTGGGCCTATTGATGTTGAGCTTCAACAAGTATCAAAAGGCGTCTTCTTTGTGAAAGCAGCATTTGGGATTCCTGGTGTATGGTACATACAAATAGAAGGTGTCCCGAATAAGTCTAATGTCCCTCGAGTAGTAGCTACGTTTGAAAATATTGTCGTAAAACCAAAGCTCGATCAGTTGCAGTTCAATGCGAACAGGTTCGACATACCCGGTAATAGGAGTCAACCACTGTATCCGATTTACGATAGTAATAGGAATGCCATCTGGGTCGGAGACACTACAATTGATAGTGGACGAATACTCGAATTCAGATTAGACTCCAACAAATATATCGAACATAAGATAGATGGAACTAGTATTATTACAGTGGCTGCGCAGGACAGTAACGGAAGGATCTGGTATGTTGATCCATTAACAAGACATCTAGGCAGTTATGACCCTTCAACCAGTAGTAACAAATTGTACGGATTACCAAACAGAGTTATTCCTTCGGCGATTGCAATTGACATCGCTAACAAAGTATGGATCACATCCCCTGCAACAAACGAAATTTTGAGATTTGATCCAAGTAAAGGAAACTTTACATCCAAATTTCACTTACAAAGTAAAGATGCAAGCCCAATCGCCATTGCCATAGATTCTGTATCAGATATAATTTGGGTCGCAGATGAAAAGGGAAAGCTTGTAAGGATTGATCCTAGTAAAAACTACACATTAACAGAATTTGTGCCCCGTGGAATAAATGAAACATTGAGGAGTCCCACCGCCTTGCTTGTGGACCAAGTCAGTGGCAGCATTTACATCTCCCAACATGAAGGCAACAGGGTCTCGAAGTTCAATCCGCTTACACACGCCTTTAACCATTATGGGCCTCTGGATCCTAATGGACTTCCGTTTGGCATGACATTAGACAAGTATCGTAATCTATGGGTAGCTGAACACACAATTAACAAGATAGCCGTAATAGACCAACAAACTGGTAAAGTTAGAGAAGTAACATTGCCAGGACAATACCCATTTGTTCAATGGCTCGCGTCAGATTCAGAAGGTAATGTCTGGTTTGCAGAACAGAAAGGTAACGCACTTGGAGTGATTAAAAGTACAGTCGTATCTGGAATACCGCAGGTAGGCAGCGTAGAATCAGGTAAAGGCATTGCTGAAAAAACTTCGTTTGAAGGATTACCTTACAGTCAAATTGTTGCACCTAGCGTTGCAATAGCTCTGATCATAATCGCGTTTATGTATGTAAAAAGTATGATTGATTTTAAAACAAGTTTAGTTAATCTGAATAAGGGGCGTAAGGAATATTGAGTGCTCCACTCATCTCTTATGTCTTTAATCGTGAGTTGCTTGTTAGAATCACCACTGTATGTGTCCAAGTCATTTGGCCTAGGCTATTTATTATTGTTCTAATTAGCAGGTAATATTACCAAATTATAACTAGGTTATGGCTTTAATTAAGAATATTTTACTTGTATATATAATATCGATTCGAGGCCCTTCAGATGCTTTACATATAAATCCGAATAGGATGGTTAGATTCAACCTATTTTCCGGAATTATCTGCAGATATTGACATGGGTTCGATAGAATCAACTATACCATATATAGGCTTCCCAAAGAAGTGATTATGAGTTGCAATTTTATCCAAGTAAATTTTCAATACGTTGTTGCAGTACATTGAGACAGTAATGGGTATTCCCTTCCATTCCAGTCCACTATTTGTAGTAACGTCAGCAGAGCCTAAGAAAGATAATGTATTATTTTCTGAATTAAAGTAAAAGTTCCCTCCCTTATCGGTGTTTGATGTCAACAAAGAAATTCCAAGTGGCGAAGGTTTCTGAGGTTTATATACAATCAGATGAAAATGCTGTTGCTGACCTTCAGTAGTTATCATAGTTATATTCGACTTAAAATAAGTTACAGTTTCATTCGCGACGTCAAGCCTCCATTTGCCCCCTAAGACATATTTTGCTGATATATTGACATTTAGATTTTGTTGGCTATCGTTCTTAATTGTTCCTTGATTCGGTAAGACATGGTCAGATATGACTGTATCAATGGTTCCTTCTGCGTTAAACGATTCATTTGGGTGTTGCAAAATTGAACGATTGGCATTAAAATCGTCCGAGCGATCCGAGCTACTGGAGTTAAGGGCCTGACCTTGTTGTGCAAAAATAGACTCATTGTTGATTGACAAGACTATCAATAAAGACAGTAAACTAAAGGTAACCATAGTGATTATTACGGCAGGTCGGATTGGGAAAAAAACATCTAACGCAACATTCATAGTGAAGATCGACTCGTGCTTCGAGTTAAAGTTTTCTAATATTCCCAGGTGATATATGTTCAATTCTAGTGAGATACAAACCATTCGAAAAACCGTAATCTTACAAGTTATTGAGCATGAACAAACTTTTTGCCGCCAACTATCTTGAAGTCTCTTAAAAAAATTAAATGATATCAATCAGATGCCTTTTTATTTTAGTTACTGTAATTTTTACATCTAAGATACATACATGCCTTTTTTTAATGAGCCACAATAGATTTAAAAATTTTAGTATGTAGTTCAGTGACTTTTGAGGTGTAACAGATGTATAGCCCGGGTCAGCGCAAACCTACACGGGTGTGGGCAGAGAAAGTTAGCGAACACTTGAGCTTAACTTTAGAACTGTGATCCTTATGAGCATCTAGTGTTGACCAACTCAGTAGAACCAGAGAATCTTAAATACAAGATCACAATAAACTACTCCCGATGACATTATCAATAAACTGTAAAGATGCTGCCAACCTGTTCGCATACAATCTCTGGGGAAACTGAACAAGAACTATTTGACAATGCAAAGAAACATGCTTTGAAAGAGCATGGAATAACTGCTGCAGAATTTGAAGAAGATGTTAAGAAGAACGAGGAGAAATATCGGAGCTTGATTAAGAAGACGTAAACTTTGACTCCTATTAGTTTAGAAATTTTCATACAACAGAGGCATTAAGATGATGCTTTAAGTTGTTTGATTAAAATATTTCTTCATCCATGATCATTAAACATTATGAAGAATTTGCAAGTAATTCAAATCAATGCTTCTGTATCACTTGAAGCAATCCTATCTATTCCCAACGACTCAATCTCCATCGTCATATTTGCTCATGGTAGTGGCAGCAGTGCAACAAGCTCAAGGAATCAGATAGTTGCAAAGATTCTTAATGATAATGGTCTTGGCACATTGCTATTTGATCTATTAACTAAAGAAGAACAGGAAAGCGACATTAGAACACTACGGATAATTCATGAGTTACCCGGTGTTACTTTGAATAAATTCAACATAGAATTACTAACAGAAAGACTTGATGCTGTTACTCAATGGGTTCAGAATAATAATGATTCAAAAAATCTGAAAATTGGTTATTTCGGTGCATCTACTGGAGCCGCCGCTGCTCTATATGCTGCATCGAGCTTTCGTGATGTTAAAACAGTTGTGTCACGTGGTGGAAGAACAGACTTAGCAGATAAGGAAACACTGGGAGATATAACAAGTCCATGTTTGTTTATAGTTGGAGGTAATGATAAAAAAGTGATAGAAATTAACAAAAAGACGATACATCAATTAACCAACGTTAAAGTCAAGGAATTAGAAGTTATTGAAGGTGCATCACATTTGTTTGAGGAAGAAGGTAAAATTGAAGAAGTTGGGAATGTTGCAGCGAGGTGGCTAGAAGGTACTATGAAATAGTTACGAATACTAAACTTATTTTTAGAGGCTGTTGAGATCAAGTTAATAGTGTCCAATTAGATTATTAGTTGTGCGGGCATATGAGCTGTATCTTAGGAACAAAGATTCTACAACTAATGTTTGTCAGACTACAAAACCAGTAAAGAAGATAAATACGGTAAAAGTCCTTATAGATAACACAATCAATTGGCCAATATGATTCTGAACAGATTGGATTTTTTTGAGACGCAAAGTTTAGCTAGTAGAAGGGAATATTGCCATCATAATTATGGATTGTATCGAAATACCTTTAAACCCTTTTACAGAATATTACTAGAATCGGAGATTTCATTCACAATTGAGTTTCCCATTAGCAGCCGACAAGAATCTTGTAGTTAGTATCATTATTTCGTTTCCTTTGACAACCTTGGATAAGACCTTGTTTTTAGTTACTTACATGATCGAGGAAATTATTTGCATCGGTGAAGAATTTAGAATTTAAGGCGAAGTAGTCATATATCTATACACATAACTATTACTTGAGGCTATTAAGCAATTCTTTAGCTGACAATGTATTCAATATATCTGACTTCGTAGCCCACCCTCTTCTAGCTTGTCCAATTCCAAATTGCAGGTAAGCATAATGTGAAGGATGATGAGCATCAGAATCAATTACCAATTTAACTTCATTTTCAATTGCCATTCTTATGTATTCATCCTTTAAATCAAGCCGGTCATAGTGTGCGTCAATTTCAAGAATTGTGTTTGAATCTTTTGCCACTTCAATCAACTTGGATATGTTGACAGGATATCCTTCTCTTCGATTAATAATTCTGCCTGTTGGATGGAATATAATATCAACACTAGAATTTTGAGCTGCATTTATGAGTCTCTCGGTCTGTACTTCTAGGGGTAAGGCAAAATTAGAATGAATTGCAGCGCCTACGATGTCTAGTTTGTCCAATACATTATTTGAAATATCAAGTGATCCATCTTTTAGAATATTTACTTCGGCGGAAGATAGAATGCGGAAATCCTTATTCTTGTTACTACTTTTGTTAATTTCGTCATTTATCTCTTCAATTCTGTGTGCTTGATTTATTAGTTGCTGTTCATCCAGTCCGTTAGTAAGTCTCAGACTTTTCGTATGATCTGAGATCGCAATATAATTCAATCCAAACTTGTCTCTTGCATATAGTGCCATTTCTTCTATAGACATCGTTCCATCTGTGCTATCGCTATGAACCTGTAAATCTCCTTTCAAATCATCGTACCCTATTAATTGTGAGAGTCTTGCATTTTCTTCTTTTTTCCCTATTTTTGCAAGTTCTATTTCTCCTCTATTTTCTCGCATCTCTGGAGGTATCCAGTCCAGGCCCAATAATTGATATAGTCCCTCTTCAGTGGAACCAGCTATTCTGTTCTTTTGTTCATCAAAAACGCCCCACTCATTTAGACGAAGTCCTTTAGATATAGCTATTTTTCTAATAGATACTCCATGTTCTTTGCTACCTGTAAAATATTGCAAGGCTGCACCAAAACTCTCTGCAGGTACAACTAGTAAATCTGCATCAATCCCAATGTTTAATTTGACAAATGCTTTAGCTGAGCCTCTGCCACTTACCTCTTCAACTTCTGGCATATTTACAAAATAATCAATTATTTTATTTCCTTCTTTTTCTGATACTACGGACACCACATAATCAATATCCCCTATAGTCTCTTTCATTCGTCTAAATGAACCAACAGCCACCGCTTGCTTTACTCCCCTACATTTTGAAAGTCGTTCCTCTATTCGCTTTACCAATGGAAAGGCTTCGCCAATTAGTAGTCGCCCTCCGCCCTTTTTAAAGAACTGTAGCTTCTTTAGAATTAATTCTTCCTTCTTTTTGGAAAACCCAGGAATACTTCTAATTTTGCCCTCGGTTGCTGCCTTTTCTAAATCGGATATATTTTTAATTCCCAGATTACTATAAAGAGTTTTTATTGTTTTTGGGCCTATTCCCTCTAAACCAAAAAACTGACTTACGTCTACCGGCATCTTCTTTTTCAATTCTTCATAATAATGCATCTTACCAGTTGTGATATATTCTTCGAGTTTTGTTGCAATAGCCTTTCCAATTGAAGGTATTTTTAGTAATCCATTTAGCTTGTCTTTTTTATAAATGTCGCCTATATCAAAAGTCAAATTTTGTATTTCATCTGCTGCTCGATTATAAGATCTAACTTTAAAGATTGCATTTGGTTCACTTTCTTTTTCTTCTTCCGTCTGCAAGATAAATGCTATTTCACGAAGGATTTTGGCAGCTTCAGAATTCTTGCTCATTACTATATATTTTCCCTATGTAGTAATACCAGACTTAAACCAAACGATTTGATGAATACATTGAATGTGCAATTAAGTCCTACGATAAATAGTCATAGTGGTATTTGTGTGTTGATCGATGAGTATTGACATATGCATTTTATAGTATATGCTAGATCAGATCAATATTGAACCTTTCAGAATTGGTAGATACATTTGAATTGATGGAAGCAACGAAAAGTCGATTAGCTCTTACGGATTATCTTGTGTCATTAATCCACAATACACCTTCAACTATAATTGATAAGGTTATATATCTTATTCAGGATAAGCTACGTCCAGACTACGAAGGAATAGAACTGGGTATAGCTGAGAAGATGATAATAAGAGCACTTTCTCGGGCCCTAAGTGTAGACATATCAACAATAGAGGAGACATATAGACAAACTGGAGATTTAGGCGATGCCGCTAGAAAAATAATATCGTCAAAAGAGAACAAAATAACAACAAGATTTACAGTGGAACACATCTATTCCACATTGGAAGTAATAGCAAGAACTTCTGGGGCAGGTTCTCAGGAGTTAAAAGTCAATTATATTGTTGAACTCCTAAATCACTCAACATCTAGAGAAGCTCGTTACATAATAAAATTCATTATGGGGACTTTGAGATTAGGTATCGCAGATTATACAGTAATGGACGCATTAGCGATAGCATTCACAGGCAATAAATCAAATCGAAAGATTTTGGAGGATGCATATAATGTATGCAGTGACCTAGGAACTGTGGCAAAAGTTGTCGCAACTAAAGGTATTGAAGCCGTAAGGACCATTCAAATAACTTTATTCAAACCTATCAGACCGATGCTAGCAGAAAGGGTAAGAACAGCTCCGGAAGCTCTCAGTCGAATGGAAGGTGGCGTAGCAGCTGCAGAATACAAATTAGATGGTGAAAGAATTCAAGTTCATTTGGGAAAGGAACTATACGATGGGGATAATAATATTCGAGATGGGGGCAACAGCAGTAGTAAAGTAGAACTATTCTCAAGACGACTTGAAAAGATCACTCATCAATATCCAGATGTCATTAACGCTATTGTAAGCTCGCTTAAAAAAGTAGCAAAGGAAGCAATCTTTGAGAGTGAGGTAGTAGCAATCGACCCCCAAACTTTGGAATTACGTCCGTTTCAAGAGCTGATGCATAGAAGAAGGAAACATGAAATAGATAAAACAATAGAGCAATATCCAGTAAGACTGAACATTTTTGATGTTTTGTACTTAGATGGAGATGATAAGACCTCATTACCCTATAACCAAAGGAGAAAGATTTTGGAAAGGATTCTGCAGCAGGTAGCAATAAAGACAAGTGATGAAGTGAATAAGAAGATAAATAAGAATAAACACAATAGTTCGAACAATAGTAACAGAGGCATACTTGATAATAATTATAACACTAGTATGATTCAACTGATACCCCAGACACTTGTAAAAAGTTCAGAAGAAATAGAGAAGTATTTGAGTTCTGCAATAGAGAGTGGATGTGAAGGTCTAGTATTAAAACAGCTAAGCAGCATATACAAAGCTGGTTCAAGAGGATATTTATGGACCAAATTAAAGCGTGAATATAGAAGTGAGCTTGCAGATACCTTAGATTTAGTCATAGTAGGTGCGCTTCATGGTAGAGGAAGAAGAGTGGGGAAATATGGAGCATTACTCTTAGCATGTTATGATCATGAAGCAGATATATTTAGAAGTATTTCTAAAGTCGGAGCAGGCTTTACTGACATTCACCTTGAAGACTTTTATAAGAAGTTAGAAAAACATAAAATTGACCATGTGCATCATAGAGTGGATACTATAACACAAAATATGGATGTATGGTTTGAACCTAGCATGGTAATTGAAGTCATAGCTTCAGAAATAACTGTTAGTTCTGCGTATAGCGCTGCTATGAATTCTATTAGAAAAGGTTATGGATTGGCACTCAGATTTCCCAAATTTACTGGAAAGATAAGGGACGATAAGAGTCCAGAGGACGCAACAACAGTAGAAGAAATAGTGGAAATGTACAAAGATCAGATCCGGAAATTCAACTAATGACATAACACAACAAAGTAGAATAATTTTATCTTATACAAGATTATGCAAAAAGTGATGTCGTATTGAGATTGATGGAAAGAAGGTTGTGTTGAATGCTCCAAGATGATTCGGACCGATCGCTCGATGCAATATATTGTCTACATTCTTAAAGCTTACTTCAAAATATTGGATATACATAATACCTGTAGTTTTTTATCGTCTAACCAATCGTGTGCGTACAAGAAGACTATGGTATGATATGGTGACTCTCTATGAAAGGCACTTTAATTCACTGATTCATATCAATTCATATATGCACCAATATTCATTGTCCTTAGATACTAATGGATTCTCCTATCATTACTAATGTTATTTTGGGACTTACCTTTCCATCTTCTACCTGTGTTACCATGGCTCATCATACTGCGCCACCAGATGACCAGAAAAGGTTTTCGCTTGATTTCGCATGACTCGGAGGTAAAATTAGGGGAAATATCTGTTGCAAGTATCGAAGGGAGTAGCAATTGAGGCTGTTCTGGTAGAATTGATCACTATGAGTCTGCTATCATACACTTTTAAAATGGTAACAATACCTTGACCCCACCACCACCTTCTCATCAAAAGATATCCAGAACAGCTTGGATGACACTTGGAATTTTGGGTTCCACTCTACTAATTACAATGTACGGCGAAACCATGTTGCTTCCCGCGATTCCTGACATCATTAAAGAATTTAATATCCCGTATGATACCTCCTCATGGATTCTTTCATCATATCTTATCTCAGGTGCTGTTGCCACACCCATTGCCGGGAAGTTATCCGATATCTATGGCAGGAAAAAGATGGTAATAACGATAATGATAATCTATATCTTTGGTATTAGCCTGGGAGGATTTTCACCTGATATTACATTTCTGGTAATCGCAAGAGTAATTCAAGGAATTGGTATCTCGATGTTCCCCATAGCATTTGGCATAATAAGGGATCAACTTCCAGAACAGAAGCTTGCCATAGGTGTAGGGATATTTAGCTCGATGTTTGCAGCTGGTTCTGTCGTAGGTTTAGCTATAGGTGCAAATATAATTGAGAATTTTGGATGGCGTACTACATTTTTTTCAATAATATTTGTTGCGATTGGCTTGTGGTTTATAATTAAACGATACATTTCTGACAACCACGATCACAACATCATGATGCCATTACCAAAAACGGATATCGTTATTGATTCGTCCCTTAATAAATTAGAAAAACGTTACGGAAGGAGTGGTATTAGAGCCATAGATATAAAAGGTACAATAACTCTTGCTGTTACGATAACTTCATTTCTGCTGGTGCTCTCGTATTCAGAGTCGGCAAACGTTACGGGATCTCCTCTAGTCCCGGTATTTTTATCTATCGGAGCTATTTCATTAGTACTTTTTGTGTTCATAGAAAGGAGATCAGAATCCCCTCTAGTCAATTTACAATTAATGACAAATAAGATGATTCTTTCTGCAAACATCATTCTAGTAATTGCTTTTCTCAGTATGTTTACAGTCTTTCAAACTATACCTGTTTTAGTAAGGAGTCCACAACCCTTAGGATTTGGAGGAAGCGCTATAACAAGTGCGGATATACAACTTCCATTCATGATTGTATTTTTGTTATTTGCGCCATCTTCTGGTTTTATAGTATCTAAGCTAGGCAATGTCAAACCAACCCTTATTGGAAGCATAGTCAGCAGTATTGGATTTTTTAGTTTGTTTGTGTTTCACTCAACAGAATTTTTAGTAGCAACAAATCTTGCTATAATCGCTGCTGGATTATCGCTAATGCAGGTTGGAGGCTTTGATATTGTCCTACAATCTACACCGAGACAGTTTAGTGGAATATCTCTTGGAATGACTGTTCTTTTTAATTTGATTGGAGGCTCGATAGGACCTGCTGTTGCAGGTATTTATATGCAATCACATCAAGTCATTAATAAAGACATAATTGGTTCATTTCCTTCCCCTGAATCCTACAGCCTCATATTTCTTACTATAGCTTTGACTTCTTTGGTACCTATAGTACTTGCATTTTTCTTACGGAAAAAGCTGTCGCCACTACCTGATGGTCTGTCTGTTAGAAAGCCTTAACATGAATCCGTTTCGTAGCGTGGTTCTGATGGTACGCTCAACCACGCAACTCACATACAGCAAAGGCAGATCCAGTTGACTACAGAACACACCACAGAGTCAACATCCCTAATTCCGTCATTGATGCATTAAGAAAATTAATTTAAAATGATAAATTGTGCAGGATCGCGATTAATACTTTCAGACATTTCATCGCAGATTTTCCATTTCATTGAAATTATTTAATTCGTTTCATGAAGGTGTATGGTTGGAGCGTAATAGATATTTCAGTAGCTAATATCCCTAACAGGTCTAAATGGAAAGTATGTCCTATCAAGTTCCTCAAATGTGTTATGCTCTCCAAAAGTAGAGTTCATTAGTGCGCAAATAGATAGATCAAAGGAAGGAAGTAAATGGCTGAGAATTTGAGACTCTGTCCTCAATGCTGTGAAGGTCATATGAGACCCATCAGTAAGGTCGCTGAAGAAGATGGCATCATTGAATTCTATGAATGCGATAACGAGTATTGTAGATACAAGAGTGCAAATACAGGAATGGACCAAGGGGTAAGCGTGGGAGAACAAACAAATGAACCTATAATGTGCAGTAAGTGTAATATCATATTCAATACTGAGTTAGAGTACAAACAGCATTATGATGAAAAGCATAAGGCATCTACTTCAAATTGAAAAAGCTCTCCATGTTTGCTTAGAAGTTCCGATCTGTAGTCACCAATGACGGAAGAGGTATCGAACCATTCGTTTGTCCTTATATTACGAAAAGGCATCTTAACTGGAACTTTTTGTCTACCGAGGGAAAAATTAAACCTGCCCTCGTCTTTCCTACATTGTCGATTGCTGCGGAAAAACTCATTTAGAAAGATGGCCCAATATGATGACTCGCTGACCAAATTTAGCATAAGTAACTGTTCAGAGAAATTCAGAGGTGGTCTTGACTTTGGCGCCAAGATTAGAATATGGCTATGAATGACTAAAAACTAAAGGACTGAGTTCTTAACAATGCTTGAACTCGATTTATATATAGAGATCAACTTTATTGACTGAGTTGTCAACAGAGAAAGGACGAGCCAAACTAAAGGATTTGATAGAACAATACGAGACAAATATTGACAATGCAATCAGTTTACGCTCTGAAATCATAAAAGCAGTAGACAATGAAAAAGATGAAGATTTCAACCTGCAAGTGATGGGTAGGTTCAATGCGGCTTCTGATAAATTTAAGAATGCTATCGATGGGGAATAGGAGTTGGTCGATGCTGGCCGATATAACATTTTTAAGTTTAGGAATATAAAGTCGAAATATAATTTGAATGAAGAAAAGACGAGATTTTCTAATATAATAGTGACTGTAGATGGCTCTGAATCATCTCTAAGTGCTGCTGATTTTGCAATATCTTTGGCTAGTCGCGATAGTTCCCAGTTGACCATATTAACAGTAATACATACCGCGGTTGGTTTGGGTCACTCAGGAAAGCCTGAAGAATGGCATAAAAGCGAAAGAATCAGGGCACAAGAGCTATTTGACAAAATAAAAAAAGATGCTCAAAATAAGAATATTATTTGTAAAACAAATATCATTGAAACTCATATGTCTGTTGATGGTGCCATAGTAAACTATGCTGAAGAACAAAAAGGAGATTTGATAGTCATTGGTACGAGCGGAATGGGTGGCCTCAAGAAAATGCTACTAGGAAGTGTTGTTACAGGAGTTGTACGCTATGCGACATGTCCTGTACTCGTAGTAAAATGATCTGTATGAGTAACAAAATGTTCAATTACCATAGCTCATAAGCTGTTCGCGTCCATCCTAACAAGACTCTTTCGATAGTTGGGCCCTAAATCGGGATTTTGGCTTGGCACTAGGAGATAATTACTAAGAATACAACGGAGATTGTGACTAAGAGACAGATTAAACAACTGGATGATAGTCTCTACCGAGGAACAGAAAACATGAGGAGACTCAAATATCTCGGGTTATCCGTGAGAAGTGCAACGGAGCATTCTATTGTAGATATTGTAATACCTGCTTGATTGTAAATGGATAAAGTACTAACTGGGAAGCAAACCACTTCATAAAATATTCTCAATTGGAATCCAACTACTGCAATTTCGAACGAAATTATATTATGCAGGTATTTTGATCTTTTTGCCTGAAGTTCTTTGCAATATGCGTTGTGCAATTAAGTTTTTCAGCTTATGGATTCCATAGCCCGTTTTGGCTGATGTGGCTATAGGATTTGACATGCCCAGGTCTGTGGCTATTTCTTGGATTCGTATTTGTTCTGTATTGTCACACTTTGTAAAAATTACGAAAACCTTCTCCCTATCTACTCTGAGCTCGTCTAAGATCTGCCAACAACTTGAGTACTTTATTCTTATTTCATTAACCGGTTGGGAAGAGTCTATTAACAATAGAATTACATCGGCCATTAGAGATTCTTCTAAAGTGGATTTAAAAGCCTCAATCATGTAAGTTGGCAGTCTGCTGATAAATCCGACAGTATCCGTTAGAAGAAGCTTCTGACTATCAATAATAAAAGACCTTGTAGTTGTTGAGAGGGTAGTGAACAAACTATCTGACGTTTCTTTGTTTTCATGTGTGAGTAAATTAAATAGAGTGGTTTTTCCTGAACTTGTATACCCTACAAGAGCAACTATTGGCATTTCGTTACTAGTTCTCTGCTTTTGGTAAAGCTGACGTTTATGCTGGGCATCTGACAGCTTGTCTGCGATGAATCCCATTCGTCTTTTGAGGTCGCGGAATTTTACGTCTACTACGTACTCGCCGCTTCCTCCTCTTCCAGGTCTCTCGCTACCTATGGCTAGTTTGGCCTCTTCCCTAACTCGTGGCAACTCATACTTAATTTCAGCGAGTTGGATCTGTAATTTTGCTTCCGTAGTGGTTGCTCGAGAGTAAAAAATGTCAAGTATTAGTCTCTCTCTATCGATGACCTTTAATCCTGTTGCCTTCTCTAAATTATATATTCGCTTAGAGGTCATATGATCGTCCACTATTACCTTTTCTAACTTATTCTCTGTGAGAAATTCCTTGATTTCTTCAACTTTTCCTGATCCCAAACCATATGTTGAGTGACCAAGGTATTTTTGAGAAAAGATCTTTACTACATGATTGTCATCAACAGATTCTACCAAGCTTCGTCCTTCTTGCTGACTGAAATCGTCAGGATAGGTAACCAAAATTACATTCTTTGATTTCAAAGTCCCTATATCTCCTTAATAGCACCCATAGCAATCAGACGCGCACTCATTATTGCGCTCTCTATAACTTGTACATGAATCATTAGAATTTAGGATTGTCGAATTGAAATCATCTTTCGTTTCTTCAGTTGTAAACATCAGGAAAAACCTCCACGTCCACATATTGATATCAGTATTGACAACTTGTATTTGATCAAATTATATTAGATGTTCGTGCTATTATAGGTAGCTATAATAGCCATACCAAGACACAAATATTATTTCAATCTGAGCCTTAAATAATTTACCAAAAAAGCTAGCTTTAATGACACATTAATGCCGGATTAATATAGAAAAGGGAAAATAAACCAGTATACAACGAGAACAGATAATAAAACCTCAACATTTGCAGTATCGCCAGAATTTGAAGGATCGTTAGATATTGTGACAATGTCCCTAATGTATTTTGGTCTATGGAGGGTTTCTAACTGTCATATTTATGTCCTCTTATCTCAACCCCCTTTGCTTCTGGGTATATTCATGCACCGCCCGGCACGAAAAGCATTAATAGTGAATTACAATATCGGTCAAGAATTGATGGATCAAGTGATTTGACTGTTCGAAGTTATCGAGTAAAGTGTTATCGGGTACACTCATTTCCATAGTCTGGAAAGCAAATTACTCAGGTCGTGGTGTATTACCGGTTTATCAGAAAAGGAATATGAATATGAATAATAAACTGATATGAGGTCCTAGTTAGATTTACAGGGTTCAAGAAAGATACTTGAATTAAACAAAGTGTACATATGATTAACGTACATAAACGCATTGTATGGGAATTGTAAGGAAGGCAATCTAACTGCCTAATAGGAAGCTAAATAAAATTAACATTTAAAGGTGAGTATCTGTTTCTGTAAGCCCAATTAGGATCGACTTATTAGTAACTTATGTGTATGATAATACATGAAATACCGTAGTAGAACGGATGTTATTGCATCTATTCTTAATTCTGCTACGGCGGAAGAAGGAACGCTGATGACTAGAATAATGTATAGCTCATTCCTCTCGTTTACACAAGTAAAGAGATTTTTGAAACTCTTAACCGAAAATGATTTGCTGGAATATGATGAAATTAATAAAGTGTACAAGACTACCGGAAAGGGACTAAGGTTTTTAGTACTTTATGAGAAAATGGATGCATTGCTCAAGATTCAACAAACTGCGAAATAGAAAAGTTCTATTCAATCATAAGTCTTTTTATCTTCAATTACAGTAAGGTGAAGTATTCATATAGGACCTTTCTATTAATGACTTAAGATATAAACGGCTAGATAAACTAAAATAGTTTATTTTGTTCCTATAATAAGAACAGTATGGCGGTTTTATCATGTTATCAAGAAGAACACCTATCATGATTTGCGAGATTATAACGGTCTCCATCATCTGTCAGATGGAAGCTTATATTGTCTATATATTCACTTCCTCGTTTCCAATAAGATTTTTGGTGATCTTATTTCTTTCTCTTGAAAAATTTTATTTTTTGACTGATTGACATAGATATATAGGCTCGGCCGTACAAATGCGAATCTTACTATTAAACAAAATGCTTTATTGCGTCGATTAAAATCTGCTCATCATTCCGTTCTCATGCGGTAGAGTATACTTTCTATTAGACAATTGTTAATTGAGTCGTCCGTAATTCCCTAAATCCAATAATTTGTATCGGCGATACACATTATTTTGACTCTAGGATATCGTAAATTGCGTTCTCCAATCTAGTTAATTTTATGGGTTTGAATATGATGGCAAATCTTTTCCCTTCGAAAATTGATTGTTTCAACACTTCTTCATTCACTGTATCATAAGCTGTAACAATTAGAATTGCAGCTGATGGATACGTGTTGAAGATCTTAACTGCCGCTTCAATGCCATTTCTGTTATCAGGTAATTTGTAGTCAAGTATGGTTATATCCGGAAGGATCTTTTCATAATCGGAAATAATTTCCAATGCCGAGGTAGCAGTAACTAAAACATTATGCCCCCTACTGATTAGATAATCTTTATAGAGTAATAATATATCTTGCTCATCTTCGATAATCATGACCTTCAGAGGTTTTTTATTCTGTCTGTTAGTCATCCTGAATCCATTATCCATTAGAGCTCCATATTATTTTAATGTGTTTTATACAGATTGTAGTTTGACCGATCAAAAATTACTGCGAATTTTTTACCACTTTTCGAGTCAGCACCATCAAACGCTATCCTAACCCGCAACATTCTGTGATAATTTCAGAGTTGGTTGTTCTTTTTTTAGAGAACTTATTTACCAATATGCTCTTGCAAGAACACTATTAGAGAATAATTTTATGATCGATGTAAAAATTACAATCAACAACACAATATAACACAAATGGTCACAAAAAAACACATTTATGTTCATGTATACTAAGTTAAGATATGCCACCTTCCACAACACGCTCCTTTAGAGTAGATAACGACCTCTCCAAAATACTGGACGAAGAGGCGGAAAGGATGGGTGTTTCAGTAAACGGTTTGGTGAATATGATATTGAAGCGTTATGCTGAATTTACTAGATTTCTATCAAAAATTGATTTGGTAATCATAAATCGCGAACTTTTGAATTCACTTCTAGACTGTTATACAGAAGAAGATATTTATGGGCTTGGCATATCTTTGGGCGAGGTCATACCTCGTGATACAATTCTTTTCTGGAAAAAAACACTAACACAAGAAACTGTGGTAGACTATATAGAAAAAATAATCTGCAGATACGGATATTTGGGGACTTATGACGAGGTAAATCAAAATGATCTAAAAATCATTGTAATTAGACATAGACTAGGTAGAAAAGGCTCTCAATTTTTTCATGGTTATCTTAAATCAGCATTAAAAAATACATTGAATATCGAGGGCTCATTCGAGCTAACCGATTCGTCTGTAAAGGTTCAGATTAGGACTTGACGTTATGCGTGCCGTTCGTTTAGAGCATGTATTTAGCGAACATATTCTATATTAAGTTTGTAAGATTCCAATACTTGCCTGTAGAATAAAATGGGATCAATTTGTTTATTCAAATTAATATAACCAGAATACCATACAAGTACAAATGACAATCATAGGTGACGCCTATCGGTGGTTGTATAGCCGAATTTCATCTCGTCCTACCAATTTTAGTTGGGTCATAGAAGATCAACTTGCAGGTAGCGGATTACCCATGACGTTCGATCAATTCAAATGGCTAAAGGATCATGGAATCAGAACTATTGTGACGGTAAGAGAAATCCCACTTCCCTCTAGATGGTTTACCGAGATAGGTAATGATATTTATAAGTCCAAGGATAGTGATAACAAAGACGATAACATCAATTATCTACATCTGGAAGTTGAAGATTATAAAGCACCTACTATTGCAGAATTAATATCGACAACTGTTTTTATTGAGAATGAAATAGAATCCAATAGGAGGCCGGTACTGGTACATTGCGCAGCTGGCAAAGGTAGAACCGGAACAATATTGGCCGCTTACTTGTTAAAGAAAGAACATTTGAATGCTGAGGAAGCCATCAGAAAAATTAGGAAATTGCGTCCAGGTTCGATTCAAACCCAGGTTCAAGAAGAGGCAATTCGTCAATATGCGAGTTCTTTGAGTACTGGTTGAATAGTCCAAACCGCTATCTATTTTGTGATTGCTCGGAAGGTTCAATCTAAACCAATCTAAGGTGGGTCGCAAATAATTGCTCTGTAAGGAGGGAATGAAATTTTTGAATTTTGTGGCTCTCAACACTAAATTGTGGAATATCATCGGTTGTAGAATCTCATATAGATATCGTAAACATAAAAACATCGACAACCGTTAAGATATTTCAGTATTAAGATGGAATTGATTTAATTAGGGTCTCAGTATACACGAATTCATGAATTTTGATAGATTGGAAACCTATGCAGAGGAGGCCAATCAAGCGAGGAATAGCGATCAAATACAAGTAGCTGAAAAATTAGAAGAGGAGATTATGAAGTGGATTGCAGAGGAAGAACTTGTATTCCCGGTGGAAAAGGATGTTCTCATAAATGGGGACAGCGCCTCGTTCTTGTACAAAAATAACAGAACTTATCCAAAATTATTTGAATTAATAGCTAGAACTCTCCACCTCGAAATTCCCATAGAAATAAATAGTTGTAAGTTTGGACCAGGCGAGATCATTGTAGTTGCGAGCAATACTGATCAGGCCCGACAGACACTGCTTGAGTGTTCCCATGAACTTCAAAATCTACTCAAAGCCAAAAAGGGACGTATTGCGTGAGTAATTAAATAAGTTTATTTTTGGCTATTTGATCATTCCCTTTTTCAATTGATTGAGAACAAAATATAATGGATGATGGCAAGTTTGAACGAGAAAGAGAGCCTGAGGCAGCAAGAAATTGAAATGACTGTAAAAAAGATGAGAATAAGAAATTGGCAGGACGATCAAGTGCATTCTTGAGTCACTTAATTAAATAATGCTAAAATAGATACAAGAACATCATTGATCGGCATTAATCCCATTGAGGTTTTTCTATGGACATTTAGACGAAACGAGAAGGACGTTATTCGCCTTTACAATTCTTTATCACCTATAATGCAACTTGCAACAGGTGCTAATATGCTCAATTTTGGGTATTGGGTAGATGGAGTCAAGACTCCAATTGAAGCTCAATCCAAACTTTGCATGATGGTAGGAAGAATCGCAGAACTTGACTCTTCCAAAAGCTTAGTTGATGTTGGAAGTGGTTTTGCAGCACCGGCTGTTCTTTGGAAAAATGTATTTAACCCACAGATATTTTGTGTGAATATTAATTGTCAGCAGCTGGCAACGTCATCCAAAGCTGTTTGTCGCGCGTTTGAAAATCCTAGCGTAATGTCAAATCCATGTGAAGTAAAGGGTATTTCGTTCATTAATAGCACTTCATTAGCATTGCCTTTTGCAAATCATTCTATCGATAGGGTAATTTCTCTAGAATCTGCGCAGCATTTCAAACCTCTTTCTATGTTTATAGAAGAATCTTGGAAAATCTTGAAGTTCAACGGCTTGCTTGTTATTGCAATACCCGTGACAGTTATTTCAGATGATCCCATTAAAATATTGATCAAGCTTGGAATTCTTGCTTTGACATGGTCGTCGCAGCATTATAGATTAGACTATGTTAAATCAACAATTACGAAGCAGGGATTTAAGATTATAGGAATTGACATAATAGGTTCACGGGTGTACGATCCACTAGCTGAATATTATTTTAAGAATAGAAAACTACTCAGAGAAAGAATTTTAACACAATATCCGTCGTATGTTGAGAATATCCTTTACAGATCCATGGTAAAGATGAGGAACACTTCTAAGAAAAGAATTATTGACTATGTTGTGATAAAAGCTCGAAAAACATGACACGAACCAATTCTATTATGATCTTTCTATCGAGACGAGCAAGAAATTTAGATTGTAGCTTGCAGATCAAGTCTAGGAACTATCAATTAACTTAACAACTCGATCAACCCTGTTTATTAGAATGGGAAGAAGAGAGATGGGTTAGAGAGGAATTAAATCGACAGACAACGTGAAATTTTTTTTTGATTGGAATCTATGCCGCACTTTACATGACTAAATTAAATAAATATGACGATGATTATTTACATAGCCTTAATAGTCTAGCCTCTAGACCACCACATTGCTTATTAGAGGTAGGTGTTTCTATTCCGCAATTCATAGAAAGAGAATGGGATGGTCGTGGGAAATGATGTATCTCTCTTACTAAATATCAGGATTAATCACCTTCAATAAATCTGTTATATTTTTTGCCTAATTTTTAATAACTAATCTAGGTCCAAAGAGACGATATGATATGAAGCTGTCCTTTCACAGAATAGATATTACGAAATCCGGGACTTTACTAATGTAACGTATGGAACCTTTTCAGAAACCTTTGAAAAAGATAAGATATTCTTATAAGTAATACTTTCATTATACTACAAATGCCCGATATTGATTTCAAGCGGAACCTCCTCATTATAGTTCCATTGGTGGCCGCTTTGAATAATATGACTATTCCTAGCTATAACCAACTTGATTTGATTGACATGAATGTCTCATATTTTATCACTCTTGGCGAAGAGAGAAGACTGGGACTGAATTTACCCTCTGGACAACAATGTAGAAAATGTTCTTCGGATAAGTTTTACTTGGAACAGATAGTTCAGGATGACACCACTTATGATAAGCCAGTGTTGTGTGAAAAATATGTGTGTGACAATTGTGGGAGAGAAATAGAGTATTGGAAATACTCTGAATAAAATTTACATCTTTTGGCGCCATTTATGAAGAATGATGGATTTAAAATTGAGGCCGATTTGGAAGAATACGAAGATTGGAATGACGATGTGACGGTAGTGATGGGCGTCGTGAATAACATAAATTAATTGAAAAAGTGGTGTCCGCCTTCCTAGAGTCCTCGTATGCCTCACATTTTATTAACTCATCCGCAGCCATAGTGATTCTAAGTGCAAATACGACTGTTAGCTCCTCAAACACACAATAACAACATGGCTGCAACTATCTAAAGATAGTCGGCTCGATTGGACTTATTAGCAAGTACTTATCGACTGGTCGACTGGCTGAGTGTGGTTGTACGCTTGTGTTAAGAAGTAAGTTACTCATCAATTCCTAATAGATAGGTAATACATATGCCTGAAGAAACGTCTTGGCGACCAGAGAAAATTGGGCCTGACAAAGGTGCTACTTTGGTCCATCATGCTTTAATTATGTCTCCTTTCAAATTCTTTAGTGATTAATTTACTATACATTCTTTAAGTGCACCTGGTTGTTCTTACTCTATAAAGTAACAAAGATTATTTATCATAGCACACCAGATGTTGTCAGCATGCGTCGTTGTAAACACAGAATGTGTTATAGACCACCTTCATACAATCCAAAGAATCGATCATGGGAAATTAAAGATGGTTTCTACACTTCTGACAGAGAGATTAGATTATTTTCATGGCGATGTGATAAATGCGATGCACCAGTTGCAATATTTATTGACCATAAGATTCATGAGACTGAATCTCTTTCGTATTAAACGATGAAACTGACACGGTCACCCAATTTGTCTAATGATGAGAGACGCAGTGACATTGTACAACGAATCAAAATTGTGAATTGAAGTTGGTCCCCTTCATGTAAACCTTGCACACCACATTGGAGAGACAGCTATTTACTCATTTCTTTGAACCGAATGCAATGCCAGAAGTTAAGGGAGTTATCTCAACCCGAAGGATATCTGTGTGTCAATTTCAAATGTAAGTTTCGATAATAAATTTCCAAAATCTTTTGATCCGTACAATTGCTCTGAAACTGTCTATCTCCATACGTTTATTTTCCACATTGAGTAACAAGGTAGTTCCAGGATGATCTTCAATACAAATACTCTTTCACATCTTCAGGATTCAGTCCAAATGATGCAGTTTTTCAATCTGATTATTGTCATACTAGATTTATAAGAGATCTAGTGGACCAAATTCTAGCGATTTGGAATCGATTCGAGATCCGTGCAAGATAATTTTAGAAAAATTAAAAAGAATAAACTGCTAAGAATTACGAATTAGACCTCTCAGTTTCTCCTTGAATTGCGGAGTTATATCTTCTGGTTTCATACCATGATCTTTCATGGCGTGTTCTGCACCATTTTTAAATATCTCATCTTCTGTCTCTCCTTTGACTACGTACTCACAGTCGAATCCCGCTTCGCGACATGATAATGTTTTCATGACAGATACTCGAAAGAGTTGTATAATTATGTTACGTTAAAATTCAAGTCAATTAAAATACGGCTTTTCAAGATCCAATAATTCCTTCCCGAATCTGACCTCATTCATTTGTATATGTAAAATTGTGAAGGTTTCGGTAACTTGAATATCCCCTTGAATCTATTATCAGATTATCGAAGTAAGAAATTGGATTCAGTTCTATTATATGATGGATTTGCAAGATTCTAGGGTTAATTTTAACGAATGCTAGTTATGATTATCATAGCCCTTTGAGAGGAGAAAGCTTTGAACAATTCTTAAAAATTCTTGAACGCTTTTTATAACTCATTCTTTGCATGGAATGAAAAAGTTAGGCTGTGAAATGAGTGATTTTTCGAAAATCATTAAAACCGTTGTCCCATGCAATCGCACGATTTGTCTGTAATATGATTATTAAATACTAGTCAGGGGTATTATATATCAGGTAGAGTCTGGAGACATGGACATCATCCGACGTTGGTTATTTATACTGGGGATCGGAACAGTGTGTTTTGCCATCTCCCTTTTTGTAATACGGGTCCCGATAAGGACAATTATTGTCTTTTTTGGGATAGGAATACCTGTGGTCATATTATGGTTCTATGCAGACGAGAAATCAAAGAAACAAAGAGTATTTGCAAACATTATGTCAAAACGATGTGTTTGTCCTATATGTAAACACGAACAAGCTAAGAATTGTCTAGAACAACATTGTGCTTGCTGTCTGATTCTCAAGGGAGAAAGTATTATCGATCATTCGTCAAATACTCGGTAATGTATGAATATATTTTTCAACTTAATACGACTCTTGTCATTATAACGAGTATACTCCAATACACTAGGGTAATTAGTGTAAACTTAACAAAATCCCCAACTAATAGTGAATGACACAATTTCCTACTCTATCAATCTGAATTAAGCTATTGCAAAGGTCCTGCAAATATTTTTTCTCTAATATGCATTTGGAGCTAACATAAATAGGCAGCCGGAGTTAAAGACAGCGACTATATGTCGTACAGTGGAATGCCAAGACTTCCAAGGTTTAACAAGATAAAGATCGCTGCGGCGATCATAACATTCATCGTAATCATAATTGTAATGATAGAATCAGTTGTAATTGTTGAAGCAGGACACAGGGGTGTTGTTCTTTACCTTGGTGCAGTAGAAAATCGTGTTCTTGGTGAAGGACTTCACTTCATAGTTCCGTTTGCCGAGCAAGTAATACAAATGGAAGTCCGTACACAAAAATTCCAAGCTGAGGCATCTGCTGCCTCCAACGATTTACAGGAGGTTCAAACCGTTATAGCATTAAATTATAGGATTGATCCGCAAGAGGCGAATAGGATCTATCAGCTATTAGGTGTGAACTATGCTGATCGTGTTATTTCACCCACCATCCAAGAATCGGTCAAAGCCAGTGTAGCTAAATTTA
This sequence comes from Nitrososphaera sp., assembly GCA_038201105.1. GTDB lineage: Archaea > Thermoproteota > Nitrososphaeria > Nitrososphaerales > Nitrososphaeraceae > TA-21. The sequence goes on from JBBRRH010000014.1 coordinate 30,919, forward strand.
ACGCGGAGGAACTGATTACCAAGAGAGAGACTGCAAAAGGCGTCATTGCTCAAGCCATTAGAAACACCCTCTCATCAAACAACATACAAGTAGAGAACGTTTTCATCACCGACTTCAAGTTTTCGGATGCTTTTGCTTCTCAGATTGAACAAAAGGTAGTGGCTTTCCAAAAGTTTCTAACTGAGCAAAATAATTTGAAGGCCGTACGAGTCATAGCAAATCAAAATGTTGTACAGGCTGAAGCTGCAGCGAGAGCAAACATAGCAAAGGCCAGTGGAGAATCCGAAGCCATAAAAATAATCACAGGCCAATTAAGATCAAGTCCTGAGTATCTCCAATGGCAAGCAATCAATAGATGGAATGGTCAATTACCTTATGCATTAGGGGGTAGTGGCTTTCCATTCTTCCAATTACCTGTACCGCAAGGTCAGAATCAATCAAGGTCGTGACAATAATTACTTCTAATCGTTTTATTTATGATGCTTGCCCAATTTTTTGACAAGTTGACTTTTTTCCGTGGTTGGAGTTGTGAAATCGTAGAATCATCGTCTTCGTATGTCAAACTGGGGGCAGATGAAACAGGTTCGGCCGTTAATTAAAAGTCATAAGATTACCATCCTCAGGTTCATCTTCATCTTTTCTTGTTTCGTGAACTAAGACCTCAAGTAAGGAAGTTTGACCGTAATTTGTGCGCTCCAGAATTGACGGACCTACTGTATCGCTCAAGAGGATTTCATAGGGAGGGCATCTAACATGAATATGAGTCTTCGGCAGGATCCTTGTGCTATTTGACTCACCTAACGAGCGATAAAGTTGCCGAAATGAGAGAATTGTTAGCGTTTGTTTGTTAGGCATGGAAAAGCAGGAAAAAAAGGTATGGACACGGTTCATACTTTCCACCTAAAGATCAAATTAACGTACTAATTCATGTCCCATCCGTCTAACATTCATATTACATTGTGAATTATTAAAAAATCTAGATATGTGCGCTTGTTATCTTTTAGGCATTCAGGTTGACGATTTTTCGAATAAAAGCTACAGATGATATGAGTTAAAATGGATTTAATTTCTTTGGAACATGTTTATAAGATCAATAATGTTTATAAAATTGTCTTGTTTTGAATGGAAAACTCATTATTGTGTCCAATCTGCAATAGTCCTTTAATATCAGATCTAGAGTGTGGGGAGGTCTTTTGCAGCACATGCGGCATAGTCACACTGGATAGAACGGAACAAACAGGACCTGAATGGCGTAATTTCAATTCTAGTGAAAATACTAATCGCCAACGAACAGGAACTCCCTTTTCGCTTGCGCGTCATGATAAAGGACTATACACGGTTATAGGAAATGGCAAAGAAGCTGGTGGTCACGAATTAGACAACTATCTCTATCCATCAGTGCGCAGATTAAGAACATTGGATAGCAGGACCCAAATAGATGCATCAACTAGAAATCTCAAAGAAGCTTTTAACCAGCTTGATAGGTTGAAGTACAAACTTGGATTATCAGATAGCGTTGTTGAAAAGGTTGCTTATATCTATAGGAAGGCGCATGAAAAAAAATTGGTAAGGGGTAGAACGATTTCTGGAGTATTGGGTGCAGCAGTGTATATAGCATGCAGAGAAACTGGAAACCCCCGAACTATGAAAGACGTTGCTAAAGTAATAAATGTCACTCATAGAGAGCTTAGAAAAAATTACGGGATCCTTGTATTGGGCCTTGATTTGAAAATACCGTTAGTAGATCCTATGAATTGTATTAACCGGGTAGCGAATAAGATAGGGATAAGTGAGAAGACCCGACGCCACGCCATGGATCTAATGTCTATTGTTACTGAAAGCAGAGAATCTAATGGCAAAAATCCAATGGGACTTGCAGCAACGGTGCTTTATCTGTCATGTTTAGCCTTAGGAGAATATAGAACTCAGCTAATATTTGCAGAAGCGGGTGGTGTAACAGAGGTCACCATCAGGAATCTAGTCAAGGGCATACGAAAACAATGTATTATATAAAAAAAGCTATTAGAAGTGCCTGTAATTGAATAATAATTCCCAAATCATTCGATGTTGGGTAAAGGAGAACGTCAGCAAGGATGAGCATAAAGCTATTTTTGAAAGTTATTTGGTTGTCTCAAACTGGAACAAATATAACAAATTGATTGCAACGCAATGGCCGGATTGCTGTTGAAGAATCTATAGATTACAGCCAAGCTAGGATTCAGGAATTGAGCAGTCAGGTCACTTCGTCATTTCTTTGTTTGTGGATTTACCCTCATCCAGTGCTTCAATTTTTGGGGGGAGGACAGAATTAGAAGTTGCATACGCCAGTTGAGAAACGACAGATACATAGACAGCAAATGTAGCTACAAGGAAATAATAGAAAATGATTGCATAAAAAAGATTTATTTTCGCACTTTTGGCTGTAGAGAAATAAGGTCATCGTCGGTTCGTATAATCCAATTTACCAAATGCTCATCGATTTTATGGTATTTACTCAGGTGTTCCTTCCGTCTATGCAAAGGTATCTCTAGCTTACAAACCCCACAGATCATTCAGGTCTTATCGAGAGGTTATCTGAGGTTCTACTTAAAGAAGCTTATACTAAAATAATATGGTTTTTAAGTAAGCAAAAATTTTGTCTTTCAAAGTATTTAAAGATTAATAAGAATTAGTGAAGGCAAAGAAATCCAACTTAATCTGTTATGAAGATCAGCGTGATGTCAGATTTTATTTTTGGAAAGAGAATATTTATCTCAAAACCAATCTTTCTTTCTTTTTTTTGGGTTTGCAATCAATAAGGCTGTCCAACAAATTGAACTTCAGCATAGTCAATTTCCCAGTGTCCCAGGCGGAATTTTACCCCAACTTTTCAGATTTTACAATCCAGTGTCCAGACTTCCTCCCCAGTACTAAGATGCCTGCAAAATTTCCCTTTCTATAGACTTTGGCATGTTCCTTACTACTTCCAATCAATGACAGCAGAATATTGTCCTTCTGATGGTAACCGGCTTCTATCACCTTCATATTTAGCTTCCCGCTTGCCTTCACGATAATTTTTCGGGCATCAGACCAATTTCCCTTCCATGATAAGACTTCAAAATTTCCAAAATGAAAAGTCGAAATGGAATATCCCTCAAGCTCACAGTTGAAACTATTGTTATTTTTTTTGGAAAATGAATTCATCCACTCTACTGCTTTGGTTCCCATCCCTTCCTCAACGGCAAAGTTATCTGCATTTGGCAATATCACATATCTTACGGCTCTGTTATTTTAAGGAATTCGACCATGAAAGTTGTCTACAGACAGCTGGGTGTGAGCTAGTTTGTATCATTCAAGATTGAAATAGCATTCTCTGGCTGTATTTGAATGATGATTTGTAAAGTTTATTTTGATGTTGAACACGTTCCTTAATAATGTCACGTAATTCTACATTCAACATATGTTTATAGTTCAGTCTGATTGGTAAATTCAAATTTATCAAAGCACCTTCGTATTCCCGTCCCAGTTCATATAAGTTCACATACCCAAACAGCCAATGTAATCTAAACAATACCGCCGTCCGTGATTCAATCTTATGCGTTCTATAAAATCCTAAATCCAGGCACAGTAATATCACAGACAGAGCAAGGTTTAACACCTGCTCAATCATTGTGGTTATTAGGATTATTGACCGGTCATTTGTTATACATATTATCACACAGATGGAATTATCATGGTATTTTACATTGTCGGTTTGTGCCTATTGACTGCGCCTCATTAAATTCTTCTAGGATATGAGAGTGAATCATTAAAAGATCAAATCAATCGCAATAACCATTATTAATGATTAGGCTTTTTGGCAACTGCATCGACGGTATATGTGACTGTAAAAGGTTCCCCACTTGTTTTATGAAACACCAATGCGCTTCCAGTGAACGCCAAAGAACCGGTGCTAATAGGCATATCGGTAACCCTCACAGGTGTGTCCGTAAACATGGTCATTGTAGAAAGTGCGATCGTCTGATTAGTAGGAAGGGTTGCATGATAGGGTTCGCCATGTTGTGCATCTGGTAGAATATTGGGATCATAATTATGAAGCACCTCTATTTCAATAGGCTTACTTGCCGTAAAGGTAACAACGCCTGTCCATATTTTACCATCATCTCTAAGGGGAAGAGCGAATACCGTCTGATGTGGGAGTTTACCTGGCGGGGTAACCATTGGATATGCTGGAACAGACATCTCTGTTTTCTGTGAAATATAAGTATCGTTACTTGATGCGTAATCAGACGTAATTTCCATAGAGGTCTGCGCAGATGCGGAAAACGAAGTATTGGTGCAAACAAAACCACCAAGAACTAGTATCGCGACTATTATTAGAATATCTATTTTACAAACAAACATGCCTGTAGATAATCCCTGGGGTAAATAATTCATGTCCGAATCCATTTGTTGATCTAGTTAAGATCTCAGGGCAATATGGGGGCAAAACGTCGCACGCTTCCCCAATGCCCAAAAGCCTTCGTATGGAAAGCTGCCCAGAGAAAAGTCAAAACGGTAATACAGATCTACCGCCAAACATGAATTTAGATAATTTTGGAGCACCCATTTTTTCGATTGATATAGCGGGCTTTATTATCAGAAAAATCTTTATGCAACCAAGTTATTCCAAAATCATCTGTCAATCGGCAAGCAGATAGACCACAAAACAACGCTGAGGTATACGACTTTATTTATGGTTGCCTCAGTAGTGATTACTAATTCCGTAATAGTTTTTTCGGATTCGATGTATAGATATCCTATCATTCTATGGATTTTAAACATAACTGGATTCGTTGCTTCGGGTCTGGGTTTGGTTGCTGTATACCGACATGGACTTCTTGGACCTCACGGAAAATCACACCTATTTCTTACTATAGGCCTCATTAGTTGGTTGTCAGCTGACTTAACCCTCACATACTATTATTATGCCTTAGGGATAGAAGAGGGAAAGTTAATTTCTTTTGCAGACTTGTTCTGGATAAGCGGATATGTCTTTCTCGCCTTACATCTGATTATAACACTCAAATCCTTGAACAATAAAATCAACCTTGGAATCATAATTATAGCATCCGGCGCTACTTTGTTACTAATTGCTTATGACATAATTAATTTAACTCCATCATTTTTTCTTACAGATGAAGACCTGGCAGCCTTTGTCCTAACTATTACTTATCCTATTTTAGATTTGTCATTAATAATTCCATCTGCAACAATCCTTGTAAACTTAAGGAAAGATTATCAGCAGGCGATTCCATGGTTTCTGTCTTCATTATCCTTATTAGTTAACGCTATCGCAGATGACGGATACGTACACGACTTTGTAAACCACAATTCCCATAATCTTTGGTTCTGGGATCTTTTCTATGTTACAGATTTTATTATTATGGCAGGTGCTCTTTTTTGGTACAACAGATTTCACATTTCAAATCAGCTGATGAAAGCGAGAAATTAATTTACATCGTGACTTATCTTAAAACAAGCTGGTTTTGAAATCAAGGTTATATCTGGGGACTCCTGAAGTTTATGGATCCTTTATGAGTACGGCATGCCAATAACATTATTCTGAATTTTTACCTCGTACGAAGATTTTGATCATCGGTCCTCCGTAGTCTGATGGAATAAAGGGTTAATGATATTACAGTATTACGGCGACCAGAGCATTAATATGTATTTATCAAAATGATGAAGGCAAAGTGTGGTCATATAGTTGAAAAAGATATGCAGATGCTCATGATGGCCTATGCAGAAGATGTCATTCTAATTTTTCATTTTTAATAGATCTAGAATCCAAGTACGGAGAAGATGCAGTAGTACAATACTGGTATGCAATGATCCTTACTCATTTATCATCAGGGGAAGACAAACAGAGTGATTGCCTGATTGAGCACTTGATTGACTTTTATCAAAGAGAATTAATCATGGTTCCATCGAAAGACAGGACATTAAAAGGATGCTATACATGCTGACTTCATTGCTGCATCCATTTGATATGAAATCTTTAGAATGATAATTAGAACTGAAATCTAATCCCTAATATACAACGAGTATGGTTAACAAATGTCAAACCAAAGGGTCTCAAACCGACTTAGTTGCAGTTTTTATCATAACAATAATTTCGATTCCAGGTATTTCCATACTTAATTATTTTCCTAATTCCACTGGCCAAGCTTTCAATGAATCCAAAAATGGAAAATTTGGTCTGGTTCAAAATTGACATGCAAGACTTTCGTATATGTAGCAACGTCATTGTGAACCAATCACAGAACCTCACCAAAACCCATCTGGACGAAATTGGAAGTTGGAGTTCCAATCAATATGACAATTCTACTTTAATTTCTGTTACAGGTGCTTTTATTCCAAGATTTGAAAACCTTCTAAACAGCTTTCAAAATATGACATATCCGCCAAATTCTGAGTACGTTCATAATGCATTAGTAAATTCATTAAGTATGAGACAGGTAGCTATAAGCAATTTAGAAATTATCTTCTGTCAGGCAATAAAAAGAAGATACCATCTCAACAAATCTGTTATCGTCGGCTTTCCTGTATGAACAAATATATTCCAAATTCCTTTCAATGCCTTGAACATTGTAATTTGTAGAAGTAACGTGTTATACTAATGACTTAGCTAAAATATTAGTTCTTGCAACTGCGTGCATAATCAATTCCTATTTGGAGTGTATTGAATTGTCAGATTTATAACAATTAACTATTCGACAATGTGATCGGTAACAAAGTCTTTTAATTTAGCAACATTCTAGTCGACGATTATTGTTGAATCGTCAAATTACATTGACTGGGTAATAGGTTATCATTATATCGTCTTGTTTAAACCGGACTTTCAACTTTTTTTTTTATAATTCTTTAAGAATTTAATCGTTTCATCCGTTTTGTCAGGTATCACTTCAAAGCCTGCAGACGGTTCCTCGTTCAACCGACCCATTTCATCCTTCCAACTTCCTGTGGTAGGTACTAGTTCAGTTTTTCCACCGAAGGTGTCATGTAATTCCTCTTTGGTCTTGAGAAATAATGATCGTTCGATGCGAGTTTTATCGTTATACAACAAGGGTAAAATAATTCTTATTGAAATCTTCACGTTTGTAGAATTCAAATATCAGAATATTCCTGCATGGTGACATACATTCCAAGGAAAATCGGTATGTGTACCAATTGTGTCCAATTCGAATGCATTACTCCTGTGAAAAGTATTTTGCGATTATATTTTGCATTTTCAATTTCACGACATCCTTGTCACTTAAAGTTTCAGGATGTTTTTCATTTAAATGTCTTACCACAAATCTAACTTTGTCCCCACATAGCCTACATTTTGATTTTCCAAACATTCATTTGAAATTTGTATATTGGGATAGTAAAGTGTTGCTGTTTAGCGTGTTTTAAGACCGAAATATCTCGAATTGGATGCTCATCAGGAAAAGCCCAATGAATCTCTTTTTTAGAGATATATTTCAACTCGGTAAAATTTTCTGTAATTTAGTGTTTAAACCGTCTATGTTTCATTTGATGGTGTATTTATTTTTTTGATAAATGGATCTGTGATTCTATTGCGGCCTACCACCCGAAATTTGTACTGCTTTCCATATAAATTGGTATAGAACTGTGAATAACTCTTAGCAGCCTCATATGTGGTAAAACTATGTCTTAAGCTGTCAATATTAACCCTTTCGCCAAATACATCTACTATTTCTATGATGTAGGACTTTGGCAGTCTTTTCACATGGTTTACTATTATGTACATTGTGATTAGTAAAAAGGCAACAGCGACAAACATGACTAATACATGCTCAAAACCCCTGACAAAGTTTAGTACATAGTTTATTACATTTTGTTCCAGCCATCTGTACGCTACGCCGAAAAGCGCAACAAATGTATTTATGATCAAATCAAATATCACATTAGCCACCTTGCCTCACCGTACAAATATTATTCACTGGATATTATATAAAGAACCATAAATGTCTTTTAGCCGTCCTAATGATAATTTATGATGAAAATAACCATTTGGGTATATTGGTTTAGGTAAAAACAAATATCAATATCGATGATATGCCGTTTAAAATCATTACGCCACTCTAGATATTTTTCTAACCCCTTAAATTATCGAAATTGGACTATTGGGAATTTTGATGTGGTATGATCAGTACAAGAACACAATATGAAAGCATACCTCATCGAAACATGACTACAAGCACTGTGACAGTCAGGCAACTGCAAGAATAGTTGAATTTCAATTATTCTAGCACAACCTAGGACACTATAACGAGGTAGCGTAGACTATAATATATTGAATTTCAATGTAATAGAACTTAGTCACGATCGTGTTTGGATTTTTGACATTCACTGTATCTCCCCTATTCTTTGTCTAATCTGTTTTCTTTCAGCATATCCAAAACCAGGGAATTATATTCGCGGGGCCAATAGCCAATATGAGTATACCATTAGCAGGTGAATCATTATTGATCTGATTCCCTAAGCCAATTCTTGATACAGTCGATACAAAGATGGTATTCCCGTGGATCGATGCCGCTCGGCGAATAGAAAGATTTGTACTTTTCAGATTGTTTTCTACAAAAATCACAGTTCATTGTCAGATTACTGTTCCATCGCTATGCTTCTGGATTTGGTTTATTTTACTAGCATTATGATGTTCTGCAAGTCGAGTATCAATGTGTCTTCCAAAATCAAATGCATGTCTACAATTGTTTAGAGATAGATTAATACGACGAGTATCTTTTACAGTGAATATAGGCCGCTTGACATCACAATTATAACATCTAAAGCGTCGCAGATCATATCGTCGCCTTCTTTTTTGCACTGACTACTCTAATCATATTTGATATTCATTTGTTAAAATGATTTGGGATAAATAACCATGATAATTACCAAATTCATTTCATAGGTAATAATTCTTTTCGAGTATATATTAGACAAGTATAGAAGTGGAATTTCATATATTTGTGAAATATTTTTGTCTTTACAGGTAGCAATTGTTAGGTCTCTTGCCTCATGGCTTACTACACGGCTAGACGGATGATTACGAGGATTAATCATCCATCCAACCATGAGTTGAATTCATTTTCCTTTTTTCCTACCTTGCGATAGTGATGTCCTGTTTTGTTACACTATGTCAGCTAGGCTGTGTCTGTTCATTTCTTTCTTACCCCGTAGCCTTATGCCGAATATGCTGAAAAGATCTGATAATATTTTTTGTGAAATAAGTTTGAAGCACAATGTTACTAAATTAGGTACATTAATTGTGATTAATTATGATTCTTTGGAATGAAGAATAAGAAATTTTTTAAGAAGTGCAGAAACATAATATTTCCTTTTCATAGAAACTATACCAGTTTTTCACCATTATAGAGTAAGTAGGGTCTGTGTTATCAATTGACTATGTCCATATAGATCCATTTGGGAAGCAATTATGATATTCATATGACCGTCCAACAGGGCATATTCCAATTGGATGGGAAAAAGTATAGTCCGAAATGACAGACAACGACAATATTACAATTCAACGCAAATTTCTTCAAGGCATGTTTTGGTCATTAGTCATTGACAATTACTCTATTTGATAAGAAATATTATGATCGTAAACTATCAGGATTTCTAAATTATCACAATAATATTTGTGTCAACTAGAACACGAATTTGTCCTACGTTAAGTTCGATAGGGCCTGAAAGCGTTTCTCGCTCATGTCTCAAAGGCGTAGCTGTAACTGGGACTCACCACCTTGCCATTATCCACAATAAGAAATTCTGCCTCGATAGGAAGTTCTCTCATGTAACGGGAAAGACTTCTTTTCACTCCGTCAGCGTACCGGCTTTGCGCTTCAAGAGTTGTCCCGGAGTAATGAGGTACCATCGCATGATTAGGCATATGCCGCCAGGGATGATCTTTTGGCGCAGGTTGAGGAAACCACACGTCACCCGCATAGCCTGCCAGATGACCTTTCTCCAGTGCTTCCACCAAGGCTGAGGTATCAACGATTTTTCCTCGTGCACAATTTACTAAATATGATCCCTTTTTCATGCTGAAAAGTAGGTCATGGTTAAACAGGCCTTCCGTTTGCGGTGTTAATGGAGTGGTAATACTTATGACATCGGATTGTTCAACTAGTTGTTGTAATGGTGTATATTGTATACCAAATACAAATTCCTCTGCAGTTGTCAGTCGGGGGAGGTTGTAGTATAAAATTTTGACGTCAAATGCCTTCAGTCGTTCGCACACCCGTTGTCCAATTCTACCTGCCCCTATAATTCCAACAACTTTGTCTTCCAAATCATGAGAGTAAGCCGCAATTTCTGCAATATCCCATCTACCATCAAGAACCTGTTTGTATGCGGGCATATAGTTTCGCACAAGTGCCAAAATATGCATTACTATCTGCTCTGCGACACCTACGACATTGCTTCCAGTAATCTCAGCCACAGTTATACCTCGTGCTGCCGCTGCTTGCAAATCGACGTGATCAGAACCAACACCAGCAGTTAGAATGAGTCGTAGCATGGGTGCCTTCGAGATTCGTTCTTTCGTGATGTAGGCGGGCCAAAAAGGAGTAGTGATCAGTATCTCGGTGGTGTATAGATGTTCATCAAGCTTATGCTCTTTGTCAGTCAATACAACGAATTCATGGCCCTGTTTTTCGAGAAAATCTCTCAAGCCCAACGCGTTCTCCGCACAACCTAATAAGCCTGGGTTGTTTTTTGCTATCTCTCCGCCAGGGTAAAGAATCGCTAAAATTTTCATATGAAGTCAATTCGGAGTAGATTAGTTAAATCTTTCTAGAATGTACTGCTAGACCATTATTTTCCATAAATTCATTACTATTGCCACTCTATTCTACAAACTATCGATCAACATAAATGCAATCTATCTTTAGATCGATAGCTTTACACGCAAATTTACTAATCCATATCTTTAAAATGACTATCGATGAGTTATCTTTAATTAGGCCGTGTTATTTCAATAGTAACGTTCTTATCAACTTATATTTGAAATATCATACGAATTATAGTTTATATGGGTGACTGTATCAAATCATTAGATTCCCGTTTGTAAATTTGTTTTCTCTTTTTCATTTCGAAATTAATGGCATCGGTGGAGGTGGTTTGGAGATGTATATAGACAGATTAGATCCAATACTCAAATAGCGTTTCCTAATTCCTGATTCATCATATCTTTTGAATAACTTCTGATCAAATAGAAAATTTATTCAGGAGCTGATTTGTTTCGGTTGTGATATGTCTTGAAGCAGAAAAATATGTTTTTGATTTTAAAATAGAAAATAGTACCATTCTATCTAAAGTGCATTGACATATTCCTCACATAATCATTTGCTTTTGAAATAAATTAAGGAGATACGATCGTCAAGAGAGATGTCAATTAAAGAATAGTATTCGCATTTGAAAAAGGACCAGCATTTGGAGATTCTAGTAAAACTATATACTTTAGAGGTCCTGAGTCTCCACTGGCTCAAGAACGAATGCAAGACCGGGCAACTAGGGGCGAGTCAGTGAAAGGTATGAACCTATTGTAGGACCCACAGAATGTGCCTATGTATTAATTGATGATATAATCATACTCTAATTTGCTGTCCATTTCGCTTAAAACTATGAGCAAAAAAAGCCCCAAGAATTCCCATAGTTATGGATGGTAGTGCAACGAGAGGGTATATTTTGTTCATTATCTCAAAATATATAGAACTAGTAAGGCTTGGCCAAACTGGCTGCGGATTTGCCAAAATTTCATTGTAAGTATGGGTATCTAATGGATAATAGAGCATAAAAAATGTTAATCCAAGTATTGCACCTGATACCCAGTAAATAGTTGTCTTATAATTGGAATCAGATAACTTTGACAATAACATATCAACCGCTAGAAATGGAATCAAATTTAGCGTATAGAATGGAATAGTTGGTAGAAGATGTTGGTTAGGCAGTATCGATGTAATTAGATTGACAGTCATGAACCCGCCTCCTGTGATTGAAAGAACGCCAAATTTTCTTGTCAATTGGAATGAAGAAATCAGGATAAAAGATACTAAAAATGGCAACGCTAACGTTGCAATTATGGCCCCTAGAGTGGGATCAGGATTAAACTTGAAATATTCTGTGTCTGAGAATGGCAAAGATAACATGTGAGTCAGACCGGAAAGTGTAATCCATACTGGAATAACGCCTATGACGATTAAAATAGGCGATTTATATTCCTCATGAATGCCTGACTGCAGAATAGGAGACATAAACATCATAACTGATTTTATTTTATTCTTCTTTTGATTAAGCAAGTTAGAATCGTTGACTGAAAGGATTCCCACAAGCGCTCCAATACTGCTCAAGACTAAGCCCATTGTTAGAGTGATATGAGATGGACTTAATAGTCCGTCTAATCCAAAAGCTGAATGCCAAGCAAAGTCGAAAGGACCTGCTACAAGTAACATAGCAACGCCTGGGATGATCAGCTTTGGTGATAAAGGCAGTCGAGGTTTCGTGTAGCCACTATTACTGTTTTCAATAATCATAGAATGATATTTGGCACTAGCCATAGTATAACTACGACGACTGTTATGCAAAACCAATATCGATGCAAAAACTACTATAGCGACTCCCGCGTATAACCCGGCATGAGGTGGAGAAAAGAATGTTTCAGGCTTATTGAGAAGGTGATTAGTGATATCCCAACCTCCAGAGCTTGCAGCTAACAAGACACCAATACTAATCAGCATGAAACCAGTGCTACGAATTATTTTAATATTCACGTTGATACCGAGAACTGGAAGTCTGGATGAGTCTATACTCCCATTCCCGTTGTCATCAAATTTGCGTGCCCACAAAAAGAATTTTTTGAAAGTCTCATTCATTGTATATTATGAATGAGACGCAGTATGATAATGTTATCGCGAAAAGGAGGGTATACGTCATTTATCGCTAGTGACATTATCACTGGTTATTGGTCAGAAGCCGATTTTCATCATTAACCTTTGCCTGCAACGTATCACATTTTTTCAGTTTGACATTTGTCGGGCGCATGCTATTACATGGATAAAATCCAATGACCAGAATAGATGATTTTGCAATATCCTCGTACGGGTCATTCCGTTAAGGAGAAAATTAGGTCCAAGATTGTAAGTTATTCGAACAGAAATATTACATTGTAATTTATCTTTTTGCCATGTGCAAAAATGAAATTGTCCCAATTTTCCTATGTGTGCACTATTTATTGAGAAGCCATTCCGTAACTAAATACTAATTTTAGTAACTAAAAAGATGATAACTACATGTAGACCTATTGTCAATTTATTACCAATATTGGGATAAATAAAGGTATATGAAAGACTCTTGAAATATATATTAATGACTAATGACAGGATTGATGAGTTAATTATTGAAAAGGAAATCGCTATCTCGCTATTTAACAATTAATAAAATAGCTAGTTACTATAAATTATAATAATTACGTTAATAGATAATTACTAAAAGCGAATATCAATAGCCGTTAGCGTGGAGAAATCAAAATTAAGAGATTGAAAGTTACATCTGGCTGGAGAGATCAGGGAATGCTTGTCAACTTGTACTATCTCAACAACCTTTTGTCTTGCAAAATATCAGATTCCTTGTAATTATTTATCCAGTTATTTTGGTCCTTATAAGAGATCACAAGTTTGCTAATTTTGCTTATGATGTATTCTAAACTGGCTGACCGAGGAACTATAAGTACAAAGAGAGCATTCATTTCACTCCTAGGAATAACCATCAGTTTTACCTTTTGATGGAAAGATACAAATGTATCGACCTTTCCAAAGGTCTTGGCACATTGACCAATCATTGCGAACGTAGCTCTTAGCCATACCCCATAGTCATCATTCCGTTGATTTGAGACAAATCCATTATTAATATGATACTTACTTCTAGACGAAACAGTGTGTCCATTCATATCAACCATAGCAACCGATAAAATGCTATCATCTACTAGCAAGAGGTTTTCAAGAATTTTATTTACTGTATCCATAATTAACTAAATGGAAGTCCTATTATAACAATTAAAAGGAATACAAATACTTACTTTTTCCACTTTAGGAGAACTGTTTGCTTATTATTTCCTTTGAGTTAAATAATCTCCCAAATGAGAAAATGAAGTAGTCTTTACTTACTCTCCACCTTAAGTAATAGATTATTTACAACTCAAGCCATTAAAGGTATTTTCTTCCATTAAATGATGCATACAGAATTGAACTATGATTCTGAACTAGAAGGGCTGCTAATATATTACAAAACTAATTATGATGAGGAGCTAACTGACAAGCCAAAAATTGATCTATATGTTTGTAGGATCAACCCCAAGAAATAATTTCTTAAGCTGCGACCCAACCTACTCACCGTCTTAGAAAAGAACTGTTGTCAATAAATTTCAAGTTAATATTATGAGTGACAACGTACTAAGAACATGTCGGAACTGTTTCATTTTGTGTTACTCTTTTTCTCAAATCCTTTTTATTGTTGGCCCTGAGCTTTAGAATAACATCATATGGACTTCCTGCGATTTTATAGATCATATCAACTCCATTTCTTTCCAATTCGGAAACAAGTTTTGCAAATGAGGAGTGCGTACATTCTATCAGAATGAGTGCAGATACCTTGGTTATTTGGAAGTCGAGATCATTAATAACTATGATGATAATCAATATCTGTTGATATGAGCAGTATCATTGGCATGGATCTATAATCACTGGACATGAAACTATCAGATCTAAAAAGGAAAATAACCTATGACATAGACAAATGCAATTTTACTATGTATTCAAATCGTTTTTGGAAGAAGTGTTTTATATGCATTATAACAGCTACATTATAGTGCGTTGAGAAGTACGATGTATTGTGAAAGATGTGGCAAGAAGACATTCTCTCTTCAGTACTGGTTTGAAAAGATGGTTTGCAATTATCTGTGTGCAGAAGTTTTTTGTTAATGATGTACACCGGTAATAGAAAATGGAAAATGGTGTCACGAGGTGTCATGGTGTCACAGCCCAACTCCACCGCTTTAAGGGGGCTTTTTTCTGGTATTATGGTGAAGTTGCTTGCCAAGCATATCTCCATATTTTGTGGGGTTTTTGCAAGCCTTAAGCCTATCATGTTCCATTACCCTTGTTAACCCTTAATAGAAACTATCTCCAACTCTAGACAATGAAATCCATACGTACCTCAATTTGGGTAATCTTTCTGGCTGTAGGAATTACGGCATCAGTGATGACCATAACTATACAGCCTGCGTCTGCTCCCAGAGACTGTGGACAATGTACGGCATTTAAGAAACTCACGCATGAATTTGAAAAAGATGTAATAAACGCAGCAACTAAAGGTGACCCCAACATAATTCCAAGCTTACTCGAACAGTACAGCCAAGACGTTTTGAAGACTTTCGAACTGACACCAAGAGGATGAGTTTAATGAAACCTAAGCGTCCTACAATATTGGCACTCTTTGTTACAATAGCAATAATAGGAATGGTGACAGTAAGTATTCAGCAAGCCTACGCACCTAGAGAATGTGGACAATGTACTGCATTCAAGAAACTGACGCACGAATTTGAAAAGAATGTAATACAGGCAGCAACTGGAGGTGACCCCAAGATAATTCCAAGCTTGTTAGAGCAGTACAACGAAGATGTGATGAGAACCTTCGAACTGACACCAAGAGGATGACTATAATGAAACCTGCACTTACTCCGATATTAGCAATCTTGGCGGCAATAGTGATCATTGGAATGGTAACAGTAAACATTCAGCAGGCATATGCGCCTAGAGACTGTGGAAGTTGCATTCAATTCAAAAAATTGACACACGAATTTGAAAAGAACGTGATAGAAGCAGCAACAATAGGCGATCTTGGTATCATCCATGGCTTGCTAGAACAGTATAACGCAGATGTCAGAGCATTAGACTTTACACGCTGACATTTTCTTTACTTTTTTTCCTAATAGTCTCTACCGGCATGATTGTTGCCGCCTAATCGTCCTGAAGACGACTTGAAGTTGGTTAGCAATAACACGCCAAAACATGTTGTGGGTTTTGTGAACTCCAATAGGCATGCTCTGCCTTACCCAACCAACAATTTCTTTTTCAACGGAGCGCAACGGACAAACCGAAGTAGGAATTTCGAACTTTATAACTTAACTTTTAAAATAAACTAAAGTACAAGATGCTGGAGCTAACTAGATAATATAGTACATAAATTTCGATATCACGCCAAAATTGACCTGCATAGATATGTTTACTACACTGTTCAGTGAAGTGAAGAACCATTAAATAGTAAATAGCTTTGATCTGGAAATTTATTATTTTGCCGAACTTTATTGAATGATCGGTTACTTTGATCTTATCCTTCGTTAAGACCATGTTAGCTGAATCAATGTGGTCATTAGAAACAGCAATATCAGCACTTATACGTTGTCCAATCTTCGCCTGAGCTGCCTCTTGGTTTGCATTTTTATTTTTGGTAACGTCACCATTTGAGGGCGAGAATGGATATTACGCTACGAATTGAGCATCCTTACGGGAATTATTGTTTTCTAACTGCCACGCTGTTCCACTAATTGATGATGCGTTGGACGCACTTACGATTGCCCTTCTTTAACTAAAAGAGTTTAAAACTAGTCAGCTCCTGACCTTTTATTCTCCAAGTTAACTGTACCTAACACGTCAAAGTTGGATGGTGTTTTATTATTTATTGTCTATATAATAATAGGATCTGTCTTAGATCCTGTCTAGCAATAGCTGGTGGGCTTGTTGCCCATGAGTTCACCAGTTGCTACTTAACCAATTAATCTCAGAGAATCTTAAATACAAGATCACAACATCCTTCACAATGACGTTATCAATAAACTGTAAGGAAGCCGGCGACCCAACATGCACGCATACAATTAGTGGTGAAACAGAAGGAGAACTGTTTCACAATGCAAAGAATCACGCTATTGAAGAGCATGGAATGACTGCTGCAGAATTTGAAGAAGATGTTAAGATGAACGGTGAGAAATATCGCAGCTTGATTAAGAAGACATAGAATTAACTTCTCATTTTTTATATTACATACGGATTGTTTGTGTGATACTCAATTTTGTCAAGGCGATGGTCATTTACCTTTTCAACGATGCGAACATGTCCACTGTTTTTGTCTAGCTTCTGCATATGTTGAAAATTTACCAGCAGCGTTCTCATACATCCTCGTGACAGGGTTGTAGCCAGAATTAAATGAATTTCTCTTTGATCGTTTCATTACAGTGCAATCAATATTGGAAACGGTTGGCTAAGGGGTATATAATACCCAAATCTATAACAACAATTGCGATGATATATCTTTCAACATATTTACCTCGTGATCCATAGACGTAGGAACTATAAAGAGGACACCGAATAGAAATCTAAGCAGAACGACAATTACAATTATTACAATAATTACCAATGCGATGTATATGAGTGTGTTCAGTACCATGATCGTACCTATGCAGCAAAGTTTAAGTGAATTTCATTTGCTGTAGATATTTCATCCGATGAATATTTCTCGTATTGATATTGAACAAGAGTTTTGCTAACCTGATCCTATAATTGCTCTCAGAATCACAATGCGAATCCGCTCGCCATCCACCACCTGTATCTCTTCTATTTTCCCTATCTTCTGTATTTCACAGGCTTCCTTATGTATGAGTATGTTTCCTTGTTTACCCTCACTTTGTCCACTATACTTGGTGAATATATATCCAGTCGGTATCTCTTCAACATCAAACCCATTCTTCCTGATATTTTCAATATCTTCTGTTAT
>JBBRRH010000015.1:0-48336 GCA_038201105.1 Nitrososphaera sp.
AGTTGACACTTCACTCTTCGATTGCTATAATCAACCTAAATAATCCTAAACAGGTCTTAATTCAGACGTTCTACTACACATACCCAAACTCTAACAAATCGTAGCCCGATGTCTTTAAAGTACTCTTTACGAATCCTTTAAGCTCATTGTCTGGATTCCAGGAAGAAAGAAAATATCGATATAACGAGCAGGCAAATTGGCGACAACATTATGGGTTTTAAACACATTATTCCACCAAGTTTGATTTGACTACTTAAATTATAATATGATTCTCCAATTAGAGAATCGACTGACACAAAGTAGAAAGATAGAATGATTTATGAAGAGTTACCATTGGAACTATCCCGTGACCTACTTCGTGTTATTCAAAATAGAAATTGCCTCCATCAGTTTAGCCTCAGTTGCGTTGATATGAGTTGTTACTTCTTCTGTAGATGCATTGTTTTTTATCAGCCCTCGTAGGTCTTCGCGCATCATGTCTTCAATCTGCTCTTTGAGTTCTCCTGCACCCTTCTCTTCCAGCGGGGATTCAACTTGTTCGAAATTTTCGAGATACGCTTTGGTCGCCAGCTTTTCTGCTCCTGTAGAATTACTCGTGCTGTATTCCATCTCAGTTTGATTTAGTAGCTGTATTGCTGTTAGAGCGTATGTTATAGCTGGATCTCTCGCGCCTGTCTCAGTCTGCTTTGAATTTGCTTTCAATTAGCGTACACTATGGTGTCGTTTATGCTGCAATACTGTATGTATCTGATTTCAATTTTGTAGCAGCAGGTGATTATGGTTGTGACAAAAAGCTCATCAAACTGTGACCAATATGCAGAATAAAAGTCCAGAGTTGGTTATAGTATTAGGTGATCTTTCATATCAAAAAAGTGCAGATTGCTGGTTTCAAATGATGTCACCTTTGATTAACAAGACAAAGATGGTATTTGGAGATCACGAATACAATTTCAAAAATAGTTCTAGGCTTGATGAGTACTTACTGAGATTTAATCTAACCAAGCAGTACTATTCTTTTGATTATGGTAACGTTCACTTCCTTGCAATGTCATCAGAAGTCCCGTTTGACAAAGACTCGAAGCAGTACGAATTTGTGAATGACGATCTAAAAAGTACCTCTGAAAATAGCTCAGTTAACTGGATTGTAGTCTATATTTACGAAATGCTTTATACTTCTCCCGCTTTTCACAAACCAACAGACACTATACGAGACATATATCATCCTATCTTTGACAAGTATCATGTAAGCCTTGTGTTACAAGCTCATAGCCACAATTATCAAAGAACATATCCAATAAAATATAATGATAAAGATGCTTCAAACCCAGTAATAACTAATAAGAATGAAGGGGAGTATAACAACACTGACGGCACAATATTTGCTGTAGTAGGTACTGCTGGCGCAGATCTTCACAATTTTACTGGACAAGCACCGTACGTGGTCAAACAGTTTCAGAGGTTTGGATTCTTGGATGTCAACATAACGGGTGATGGGAAAATAATGAAGGGAACATTTTACGAAAATAGAGATGGCACAGATAAAGATCACTTTGCAATTACGAAATAACTAGTCGAGAGTAGATTTTTTCTTCACATCATTCGATTTGATAAAATCAGAGGAATTTAAATTTTCATGATTCATTATAGTTATTAGAGCTGCACTTTTTGCTGCAAATTCGGCTTTCTTCTCAGAGTGGTCATCCGTTCCTATTATAATTACATCTCCATCTTCAGGATGTAGAGTCTCTATCAATTGTTTGGACAACTGAAATTCATTCTGTACTGCAGCAAAGTCAGTTTGGGGAATAAGAAACTTGTTGTGGTTGAACAAAAGAGTAGTTGCACCAGACGCACCCATTTTAATTGCGGCATCTCTTTGTTCGATACCTGACTTTATGGTAGAACTCATTTGTTTTACCAGTACTGAGTAATTATGTTTTCCCAGTGTTATGCTACATTTTGATAAACTTATTTCATATGGCATTGAAGACAAGAACTCATGAAAGAACGAATTTCCCTTCTTACTCATCTTCGTTCCTGCATTTGTAGATTCTATTAGGTTCTGCATCTTTAGATGTTTCATCAGTGTTCTTATTGCTCCTTCCCCAAGTTCCAATTCGTCACAGAGCATCTCTCTACTAACATGCCCGTACTCTTCAATTAGCTGTAACGTTTTGAAGACATGTACCATGTCAAACGATACAAATGATTGCATTCTATTTGCAGCGTAGTTTGCAACATTTTGAAGAGTTTTGACATGTGTATGCATTAATGATTTGTATGTATCGTACGAATTTATATTTACTTGACTTTTTGAATGAATATATTCTAGCATGGTTGGATAAACCATCCCTTAATTTATATACTAGAATAATTACTACAGGGTAAGATGTCTACGATCAGCCAGATAGCCAAAGAAGTTCCACGCGTTCCGCGCATAGCCGTTGGAATCCTTGTTGCAATTTTACTATTTACAATGTTCACGGTGGGATTTGATCAAGGTCATTTATTCAGCATCGTTCAAGGAAAGTCAGCTTTTGATAATATGTGGATGCACGAATTCTATCACGACATGAGACACGCATCTGGTTTCCCATGCCATTAGTATCCCACTAATATTCGCTTGTCGTGAACGTAGATGAATTCAATAAGTCTTCTTGCAGTGACAATATTTTCTGGTGCAATTGCCGGTACTATTCTCGCAATAATTAATCTTGGTCTAGTTGAACCATACATAGATTCAGCTATATCTCTAGAAACACAACGTAAAATTTCATCAGGAGAGAATGTGAACATGGCGGAGTTAGTACACTATAGAATTTGGCAGAAAGGTGGTGCGATTGCTGCGGGATCTGTTTACGGTATATCATTGGGAGCATTATTTGGGATTGTATTTGCGTATGGAAGAAAATCATTACCAGGAAATAGTAATAGGAAAAAGGCTCTTTTCTTGGCTGGAATATTATGGTTTGTGCTATACTTGATGGTTGCTATCAAATATCCTGCGAACCCACCGGCAGTAGGTGATCCTGAAACAATCTACTATCGTCAAAGTTTGTATGTTGGATATTTAGCTATTTCCGGTTTCACCGCACTTGCATTAGCACTTGCGTGGAATAGAGTTCAACTTGGATCAAAGAAGATTTTGTTTCCGATGATTTATGCTGCTGTAATGATTGTAGCTTATATTGTACTTCCGCCAAATCCCGACAAGATAGGCATTTCAATGAACTTGATTCATACATTCAGAATTGTGACAGCATTAACAATCGGGATGTTCTGGGGAATATTGGCAATAGTCTTTGGCTCATTATGGGATAGGTTCATTCCACGAGAAGAGCGAAAGTTTGCAACTGTGTGACAGTTCTATCATAACCTTGGTGGAGATCTAGTACAGAAGCACCCTCCGACAGTTTCTAATTATCTTCTCTTGAAAATCAATAAACAAACGGAAAGGAGGGGAGAATGATGGGACCAATACCCTCCAATCCGGAAAGTGCCTATGATGACAGTAAGTTGAAATGAAGTCTTAATGCTTCCTTAACTTAGTTAATCTATCACAACAATTGATTTGAGGGTTCCGACCAGAGTCAAAAATTAGTTTCTATTAAGACAACGGATTGGAGGTGCGAGATTATGAAAGTAGTCAATTGCTCAAAATGTAATAACACTTTCGCTGTCTATGGGATTTCCTATTTCTGCCCATTTTGCGGTTTTGATGTATTCCTAGAAAATATTGAACAAATAAAGAAAAAAATGAAATTACAAGAACTGATCATCGACTTTAAATGAGACAATTTTAAAGCACTGACATGAGTACGAAATTGGGAGGAGGTAATTTTGCACTTCCAACTATCACGATTTTGATGTTTACCATGATTTCATCATTAACAATGAATATACATATACAATCAGCTGATGCATAGCCAATTAATCCGTGCAATCTGTTGCCAGTCTGCGAAAAGGAACATAGCGATATAGCTAATTTTTTGAATGATACTAGTTCTGCGTTAAAAACGGGAGATGTAAAAGGAGCACTACAAGTCTTGGAGAAGCACAAATATTATTGGAAAAACATGATATAAACGAACGTTCTAATTCATCGAATAAGCTTACCAATCAGGGAAATGGTGAAATGACTACACATACAGGAATCACAAACGACAAAATGGGAGTGTGTGAAAAAGTTCTTTGCTTATACGTAGATATGGTAGTAAGTTGCTCCGCAAAAGTCAATAGTTGTCCGAATGCATCGCAGTACACATTAGCAGCACAGCCGGCAGCCTTTGCGAATCCTATTTCGTTTCAAGGTAAATGTTGTGGAGAATGCTGTGACCAAATAGTCTTCTATCAACAAACCACCGAATCATACAGTATTACGGTAACCAATGCTCCTCCTAATGGTGGAAAAATTGAAACATCTTATGCAAGCATCACAAATTCTTATTTGCTTGTGTAAAACGTATTCAACATTTTCTCTATCGTTGGTAAATATTGCGGATACTTTTCAACATCTGCCTTGTATAATATCAGATACTTCTTCGTATCGTCCTTAAACCAAATTTGCATCGCTTTTCGCAAATGTAATGTGCTATCAGTAGCAGTAAAGATTATTTTATGTGCTGGATGTCCTGCAAATGTAATGTCAGAAGATTCTAATATGTTAATATCTGGATAAAGATTCTTCAAAGTGTTTAATTGTGTTTGAGAAATATAAGACAAGGACACATTTGATGCCACTTCTTTAAAGATTATTCCTAATCCTGCTGGGATAGTATTAGAATTGCTTTCTTCAGGGGCAGTAAATGTGATAGATTTGTCAATGTGCTGTGCCCTGTCCCAATCAGGAGGATATTTTATACTAAAACCTGTAATAAGATCATCATACGTGAGATATTCTGATTCAGAAACAGACGTATAGATAAGCAGATTGTCATACTGTGATCCGAAAGCAAATTCATATTCAGAGTAGCGTATAGATACACAAAGAATGATAGAAATAACCATTGATATTACAAGTGGCTGATAAAAATCTCGATTCAACTCATGTAATCTAGTAGCGTTACATTTAACTGTCACTCCACATTTTCACATGCGATTGGAATATTCAGTGAGTCCACTGCCGACAATATCTGTACGATCAAATATTTGGATTACAGTGCCAATAGGAGCGCTGATTGTAGCAATTCTGATTGCTAATTTCCTCCTTCTCAACTATGTTCATGTTTTTACCTCGATGCTTTGGACGGGAACTGATATCTTTATGGCCTTCTTGCTTGGCCCAATACTTAGAGGTGTAAGCCTTTCAACCCGTAAAGAAGTTATTTCTTGGCTTATGCCAAAAATGGTATTCTATATGCCAACTGTCGCATCTGTAACAACAACAGCGGGCTATTTTCTCGCTTCAAAGATGGGTTTGATTACCCTACAGACTCCAGTTCTATATTGGATTAGTGCGGTATTAATTATTGTTGTAGCAATGCTTACTCAGGGGCTAGGTATACTCCTTCCCACGAATCTTCGAGTCTATTATGAGTTGAGGAAAAGCGAACCTGATATGGCTAGGATTCAGAGACTGATGCGCAGGTCTGTCAAAGTCGTTGCAACTCAAGCAATACTCCAATTTGTGATAATATTCATAATGGCTTACTTTAGTGTGAATTTTTAGTTATCTACATAATTGGACTGAGCACAAACATAACAATGCTTCAACCTATCAGGTCATCCCAATTATATTGAGAATTGTCCTGCTTGCCGGAGTCATAGAATTGAGATTATCCCAATTTCACAAAAAGAGGCATACAAGGTAAACATGGATGGGAGCAATGTTTCTATGGAGTTCTGGGATCAGGTTTGACTACTTATAGTCTTACATGTTTTCTAACATAACCACTTTCATAATATTTTTAGACTAATTTTGTGTACATAACCATGACTAACTCGAAGCAGGCTTTCACTGGAGGGTCCATGTTCTCAAATGCCTCGGACCGTCCAGTCTAAAAATCTCAAATTTTAACAAGCAACGAAAGGAAGCAGCAAATAGAATTACATAGTATTTCGGAGCTCTTTTTTAACTGCCCACCGGTTTTCTTTTAACATTTTTATAATCTGACATCAATGTAAAAGACTCCTAACAGTATTTTCTTACTGGAGGTCCGTTATCGAGTCCAATTGATGTTGACCTCCAGTTTTCTTTAATTTCATAGAATTCAAACTAACTATAATATCTAATTAATGAGAATGGATAAATGTGCTAGTTAAGTGATTTACATCAACTTTAAATCGATTAACATCGTATAAGAGTCATGGAATGTCCAAACTGCAAAGTTGAGCTTCACCCTCAAATGTTTACCGGACTAATTGGAGTTAATAGTAGAGGAAGACCAGTTTGGGTATTTTATGAAATGTGTCCGAAATGTAAAGAACCGATAGTTGGATATCGGCAACAGAGAGAAAATGAATGGATAATTGCAGGTTATGATGTAGAAGGATTATCCATTTTAACTAGAAAAGAGTGATTCAATAAGGTTAATCAAGACCATGACCTTGACCTCCAGTTATCAATTAAACTTTAAATATTTATTTTACCATATTAGAGATACGTTTACGTACCAGCTGAGGGTCTTCATACACAGTTCCTTCCAGTCCATCCCAAAACTTGACCCTCAGCCTTCAAATTAAACTTGAAATAGGTCGAACCGTATATTATATCGCAAGCATAGTTGCAGGTCGTCGTACTCTTTACCCAATATCCTTCACATTCACAGCACTGAGAACTCTCCAATCCGCAATTATGCCTATGGACAAAAGGTAAACTAACAAACTGGAATTGGAGGTTTTATGCTAAGACTTTGACTTTTTTTGGAGTCCAGACCGCATATGTCTTGGATTTAGGATTCTTCTTTGTCGTCATCTGCTGCTTTGATTACCTTAGCACTTACACTGTCGGATAATGGAATGTATTCCTTCAGACCTACGTCAGTAAATTTCATGCCACACTCTGAGTTATCACAACTATATTCCTTAGTGCCTCCTGTCTCTCGAATTGGTTCGGTTTCTTCATTGGCAATACCTGATTTACCGGTTGGTCTCAGCTTTCCTGTGTTACACTTCGGACAAGTTTCTGAATCTTGAGTCAATTGTTTCTTTTCCTATATTTAGACTAAAAAGGGTTATTCTTCATCTTCCGAAGGTATACGCCATGCGTTATCGGATGAACCAATGCTAGTATTTGAAGATGCAAAATTCATGCTTGTTTTTTTAGCATTTATTAACTATCTAATATCCAAGTCAGAAAGGGCTGGAGTAGAACTAGAATAGCGTAATTAGCTGCATAGATTCCAAAAATGAATCATTATTCCGATTCTCCTAAATAGGACTATTTGTCAGAATTATTACCAATAGTGATACTTTCGTCAAATTCAGAAAACGGAGCTAAAATGATTAGAACAGCTATCATCGTGCTGTCAACTCTATTTCTGGGGATATTTTCTAACGCATACGCTCAATCTGATGACTTAGGTTCCGTAATGGATAAAGCTCAAAAATCTCTTAACCAAAAGGCTGAAAACAGTATCGGACCAACATCATTGGAAGGTGATTACAAAATTTACGAGAATCACGATTATCTGAAGTTGCAGTATCCATCAGATTGGGTTCATAGTGAAAAAATAGGTCCAGTAGATGGCTCGCCTGACCAAATTTTTTCAGTTAGCTTCAATTCTCCACCGAATAAAAAACCGTATGATTGGGTTCTTGTTTGGTTTACTGTAGAAAAAAACTCAAAGACAACTTCTCTGGAAGAACGAAAAAATACTCTATATGCCAATTTAAAAAAGATTCCGGAGATTGTTAAGGACATAGTTCAATCACCGACTGAACTTTCAGGGGTAGCTGCATATCGAACGGATTATTTCGACATTTTAGCACAACAAAATAACACAGGTATTGAAGCCATTCAGAATGACTTGATTTACACATTCTCATTTAGCGCTGAACCAGACACGCTAGATAAACATATGAATTCGATACAAAAGATGATGCAAACTGCAAAAATCACACCAATTGATGTAACCAATACTGCTAAAGGCAATCCTTCTAGTCCATCTAAACCTGTCAGAACAAGCGCTCCTCCACAAGATAAGCAGAATGATTGTGACCCTTCGTATCCAGACTTTTGCATACCACCACCTCCACCAAACTTGAATTGTCCTGACATTTCTCAAAAGAGGTTTACTGTTAGCGGGTCTGACCCGCATGGATTTGACCGAGATAACGACGGAGTAGGTTGTGAAAGCTGATATTAGTCGAGTAACGATTGCCTTAACATAGTTAATCTACTCTTAATATACACCTAAACATCCTAGTGTTAAAAGTGACCTTAAATATGTATGAGAGAGTTAAAGACTTCGAAAACACCTGTATTAAATGTGGAAAACCTTATTCTGATCACCCCACTACTGGAAGATTCAGCACGGTCATTTTGTTCGGTCATGAATGTGCGTGGAATCCGGATTTTGAGTTTAAGGGATTTGTAAAGAATACTTTAAAGAATTCGGGCTATGATACTCACGACTTTGGATTGGAATAGAGTACTAGGCTAACTGGCGACCTTATCAGGTATTGCCGTTATTAAACTAACTTATTCATTTGTTTTTAGTCATTTAGAAGTCTCTAATCTTATATCAATTCATACAATAATTGGGTACTGTATTATAGTAACGTATATCAAAATAAAAAATAAGTTGACAAACTAATCAAAAGTTTAGTTTTTCCTAAATAAAGAATGAAGTGAATAAGGAACATTCTTTTTTGCATCAATCACATATTTACATGCTCATGAAACCATATTTCTGTTGTAGCTGTGGAAATGAGTTTATTCTCGAATAGAAATCATCTCCAAGCACTATAGTATTGAGCGGGGTTTTCAACCCAATCTTATATAAAGGTGGAAGTGAAGGTCTGAGTTCCATAGATTTCCAATCTTCTGCGATCCGCAATTTACATGGGTATACCACGAAAAGGGAAATATTCTCGTAGATACGGGCAAACCTCAAGAAGCTATAATATTCTATAATAGAGCGATTGAATTCAATCCATCAAATGCAGCTGCCTGGCTGAATATTGGTAACACCATGTTAAGCCTCAAGAATTATGAGCATGTGATGTTCTTTTTGGATAGGGCAGAACGAATCAATCCCATGGCTGAAGTCATTTACGCAAAAGGTGCTTTGGCAAAGGAAACTTCAAAACCAGAAGAAGCGGCTGAACTTTTTTCCAAGGCATTAAAATTACAGCCGAATAACTTGGACTACTTACGCCAAGCTGGAATTGTGCAATTAATGCTTGAGAATATCGAACCAGCACTGGCATACTTCGATCAAGTACTTCAAAGAAACAAAGATGACAAAGTAACATTGGGTAATAGTGGAATTTGTCTTATCAGGTTAAGGCGAATAGACGAAGCTATTTTGACTATTTTACAACTCTACAGTTTGATATCAACAGAAGAAGAGAAATTGGAATTTAAAAATGTAATCAAAATTCTTACTGCTTCTTTCCCTGTCTTCGGCGCTCGTATCTCTCAGATGTCAGTAATGAGACATCTAGACGATGACTTATTGCTCCTGTATATTGCAACGTTTACAAATATGATAACTGTTCGTTCGGCAGCGAAAATATTACATATTGATCTCTGATTTCTGAAATTTAGAAGCATCATTCTTTGATTTAGGTCCTTATGAAAGGAATTCCTGCTTGTCGCTTGTTGATGAGATACGGCAAATGATCATGAAAAAGGATAGATCAGTAACTGGATTTAATGTTGGAATAAATGACGGAATTGATGCGGGTCAGACAGTGTTTCATTGTCATGTCATGTCATACCACGTAGAAATGGTGATGTTGAGAATCCAAGAGGCGGTATAAGAAATATCATACAAGAAAGGAGTGAGATTGATATTGATCTATTACATTAGTACTTTACCATTTACGAACGCGACTCTACAGGGTAAAAATTTGGAAAGATTGAATATTGTTTTTTTTACATTGCATGTCATCATCCCACATCTTTCAATCAAAGCAGTGAGAGCAAGCTTTGATACATCAAAGAAGCGAATAGGGAATTGATGCGCTTAGAATAAGACAGATCTGATACAGTAAATTATTGATTTTGCATCAGTAAGGCAAATTTTTCATCAAATCCTCTGGAGAGCTAAATGCCATCATCCGTTAACATTAATATATCACTTCTCCGAATATTGAGACGACTTTATCTAGAAATTAAATTGGTATAGAAAGTCAATCGTGAAATATAATTAAATTGTGTAGAATTATTATAGTAACGATATACTATAATATAATATTGATTGCGGCAATTTATGACCAGTAAAAACCATTTAAAGGTAAATGTTACCAATAATATAAACTGAACGATGTTATATGGTAAAAGATGGGAAGCAAAACGGGACTGGACGGGACTCAACGCGCACGGACACGGGTCGTGGGAGGGTTGTTAAGTTCGTAATTACAATCCATGTGATAAGGGAGTCAGCCAGCTCCGTGTTTGGCTTTCCCCTTTATCATTATGTTCGGTGAACGGAGCCGAAACCCGAACAACCTATAGATATTAAATAGACAACATCATTTAAAGCGATTATCGACAACAAGTCAAACCCATTCCATAAGTCTGACTAAACTATGTTGAGAACTTGCGACCAAGCTTAGGAATATAGCTATCTCATCTTAGAGCTTACGATGGATGAAATTCTGGTCAAAGAAAAATTTCATCGTGAGATTCTGATTATCTATCACAACCAACAAAGAATACAGCAAGCCCCCCAAACGGAATGTTATTGATACATCAAATTGTTCATGAATCGGATCTACTATGATAATAACTTTGATAGTAGCCTTATTTCGAATGGAGACGTATGAGAGTTATCAGAGGTAAAGTTAGTTAGTGTCTGTGGACGACTCATAAATGATTAGACGATCAACTATTTCAAGTGGCACAATATCGCTATTAATTGCAAGGATAATCTATGCAATAAATTGGTTCAATATTGGCTCTTTGCTCCCATTTATTTCAAGAGAGTTTAATCAAGATGTTTCCTATCTTGGCCAACTCAGTGGCTTTTTTTTACTTGGCATAGGACTCTTCCAAATTCCAGGTGGTCTTTTTGCTGCCAAATATGGCTCACGAAGAAGTGCGATATTGGGAATTCTCTTGTCTTCCATAGCAGTAATCATATCATCACTCACCACACATATTGCTGTCTTTGTAATTCTAAGATTCATAGTGGGACTAGGTATGGCTTTCTTCTTTAGTGCTGGTGTTACTCTTATTACTACCTATCTTGGAAAGCGGTCAGAAGGTACCGGTATAGGACTTCTAAATTCATTTCAGGCAATTGGAGGAATAATAGGTATTTTTGGCTGGATTCTTGTCGCTGAAGCATTGGGTTGGAGACTCAGTCTAATTATAAGCGGGATATTGGGAGTTGCCATAGGTTTAATGATGATTTTTCTCTTGCCTGGTGAAACACAAGTCCGGACAACGATTTCGATATCACTGCTCCGTAAGTTACTTTTTCTCGCTATTTAATCTCTCTGGGTGTAATATTGACTGCAACTCAATTAGCTTGGGGACTAACCGTTTCATTTTTTGTCTTTTATTTGATTGATAGGATGAAAATAAGCCCCGAATTTGCAGGAATAATAAGCAGCATCCCTCTGATAGTATACGTATTTACATCACCAATAACAGGAAAGATATATGATAGGAGCAATAATTCAAAATGGCTGTTACTAATATTGAGTATTATGCTTGGTATTAGCATAATGGTAAATAGCCTTAATAACTTGACTGCGGTAATACTCTCGGCGATATTAGTGGGATTCTTTGTCACTGGAGGTTTTACTATAATATATGCTATAACAAGAAAGATTGAGAGTACCACTCAAGGACAGGAATATGCAACATTGAATGTCAGCGGGAGAAATGGGATATCGGTAATGGGAATATCATGGGTTCCAGTGGTGTTTTCTCTGATAATAAATCAAGCAAGATATTCAATCGCCTGGTTCATGGGAGGCACAATAACTTTAATCCTAACTATTCCGATACTGGCATTAAGCTCGAGGGTCTTTGAAAAAACCCGGATTAATTAATATATGATACTACTTTTAGTAATAGCATACATAAAAAAAATCGAATCGGTTTTGTTTTCAAAGAACATTCAGGAACCTAATATCATACAATATTGAAAGGTCCGTTATGTTTATACGGCGTGTACAATTAGTCGGCATTCCATTGTGCTTTTATCTCAAGCGTGCGTGATTTACCATCTATTATTTCATCTGAATACTCATCCAATGTTGAAAAGACACTAATCTTCGGCCTATAATGTCCAAAAGTTTGTCTCGTTCTTCGGCAATTTGAAATACGGAGTTAGAGAAAAGAATTGGGATGCCTGTTTAAAGTAAATCATCTACCACCTAATATAAATACAGACAAAGCCGCATTAATAACTGATTAGGAGTGGACAAGAACCAAGGTACTTTCGTTACTGATATAACAAACAAGGATGAATTAAACGAAATTGAGAAAATTAAAAATATGTTTAATCCTAATGAAAAAGTATTATTGGTAGCACGACAGTCTAGATTCCTTCCTGGAGGGTCTGCTCTGACGCCCAACGTAGTAATTGCAACGGACCGGCGTATCATAATTAGAGACCCGTATGACCTAGGATTTAGATCCGAAATTGTTGATATTCCTTATGACGTCATAACTAGTGTCAAATTAATGAAGGGTGTTTTGACATCGACTATTTTATTTAAAGCTCCAGCACTGGTCAATAAAAGCAAATTAGGGTTGCTTGATGAAGATATTTCAGGAGAAGATGACCAAGACGGTGCTATCCAAGCTTTACCGAAAGGGGACGCCGAAGATCTATTGGAGATAATTCGACGTGGCATCCAGGGATATAATAAGACAAATGAACCTGTGGTCCAGGTGGCGTCGATGTCAATAGCTGATGAGATAAACAAGCTTTCAAAATTAAAAGATCAAGGAATCATAACAGCTACAGAATTCGATGAAATGAAGAATAGATTAATAAAAAATTTATGATAGACATGATTTTTTCTGGTATATCCAAATAAGTTTAATCTTCATCCATAAAAAATTCGAATTTTGCGCGCAGAATATTTCTGGTTCTACAAATAACATACCGCAGATACCAGATAGATATTTTTTTAGTAAATTATAGGAGGGAAGAAACAGACAGTCATTGATAATGACTGAAAACTGAAGATGGTTTATTGTTTGATATATGTTCCTTCAGTTCCGCGTCAAGAAGTTTGGTTCTACAACTGTCATTATCGCATAGATACACCCTAAGGTCAAATCGTTCATCTTCCAATTCTTTGGCAGTTGGACGCATGTAGCCTCTTTTGCATTTAGGACACCTCTCAAATTCTCCTAACATTCGTTGCTTATTATAGTAGATACTATTAATTAATCTTGACTTTTCATCTGCGAAAGACTCATTGTTCACTCCATTACGATTCAGTGCAAATTCTGATCTTCTTATCTTTGGATTTTACATATCCAACATTCACACCTTAATGAAGCCCGCCCGATAAACATTGACACTATTAAACCAAAAACATTTGTAGAATATATAGCTGAAAAATAAACTTGTATTGGGCATGAATAATGAATGTAAAAAGTGGAAACACGGCTCTGTTTACTGAGGAAAGGATAATCAATCTTATTAATAATGATGATGGTAAAGTAAATTATTATGGAAAGATAATGACACCTACTGAAGCCAACCGGTGCTTTGATTTGTTATTTCAGAACATTTTATGGGAAAACGAGGAAGTTGTCATATTTGGTAAGCATATTGTAACAAAAAGAAAAGTTGCGTGGTATGGTGACTCTAGCTACTTGTATACCTATTCGAATACTACGAAACGAGCATTAGCATGGACAAAAGAACTTACACCCCTGAAGCAGAAAGTAGAGGAACTTGCTGGAACAAAATTCAATTCCTGTTTGTTGAATCTGTATCACAACGGACAGGAAGGAATGGGGTGGCATAGCGATGATGAAGATTCGTTGGGAAAGAACAATACAATCGCATCATTGAGTTTTGGTGCAGAACGCAAATTTTCATTTAAGCATAAACAGACAAAACAAACGGTTTCAATTCTACTCGAGCATGGCAGTTTGCTTGTAATGAAAGATGCTACACAAAGTAATTGGCTACATAGCCTTCCCAAATCTAAAAAAATAACCCGGCCTAGAATAAACTTAACATTTCGAACTATCAAAGTTACAGAATGAATTGCACTTGCATTCATGCTAGAAAGACGTTAGGCTTTGATATTTCCTCTTCATTTTTCCTTTCCATATCTTTAACAAAAAAAAGAATTGGATTTTATTTGACTATGAATGTTGAACTCCGAACGCTATCTTGACACCGACTCTGTATTCTGTTATCTTGCCACTGCTGGGATCAACTTTTGCAGTAATATCGTTTCCCTTGACCTCTGATCCAGTTATTTCATTAATTGTCTTCTTTGCTTCGTCTAGTGCTTCTTGAGCCGCTTCACTCCAACCTCTTTCCGAGCTCCCAACTATTTCTATTATTTTTGCAACAGTCATAACATATCGAACGAACTTATGGAATATAACACTTCACAGAATGCTGGCCATGATATCAATAATAGCTAATTTCATGCTCAAAGGTATCCATGGAACTAACATGGTATCAGCTTAATTTGAGTAAATTAGATTATAATAATAGTTAATTCTACACCAGTTCTTCTAAGCCTCATCTAGCGACTAATTCTCAACCCTTTGTATACTATTTTAGGACCTAGAGAATCTCGTGTGCAATTCCTTATGCAATCTCAAGACGTAATTATCGGCATTGTCAATATTGTTCCTGTCCCTAGAATTGAATAAGATAATTATAAAGCAACTAAAAGAGGTATCAAACTAGTCTGAAACTATAAACGATTCTATAAAATTCAACAGCCAAGTGCATAATCCTAGTACCCGATTAACCCCTTATCCATATCTTAAAAAGACGTCTTATCGTATCTTAAATAGGAAATGAGAAAAGAGTTTATTGTCACAAAAATTGAAGCAGCACAAGATGGGAGTCCTTATGTTTACATTGGGCTCATCGACCCTAATGATTACAAATCAGGAGAAGCAAAACAGCTAAATCCTTTTGGTCCTCGGATGATGGCATTTAGCTCTCCAGAGGATTTGATGAAAAATTTGCCTAAAGCCATGGGAAATGTGGCAGGAATGATGGGCGGTAACATTAATGATTCTCCAACGTTCAAGTTTAGCATAAGGGAATATGAAGAGATGGGTCTAAAAGTTGGAGAAAAAGTTTCAATAGAAATTAAGAAATTGGAAAACAGCGGAATTTAATACGAAAATTCCCATTTTAATTAATTTCTTGATTGCACAAGCTAATAAATGACAGTTATCAAGATCAAAGCAGTAAAATTTCTCTCGTCCCGCCTCGAGAAGATTTGAAAAGCTAATTATTTTCTCAACTACGTTCTATCGTAGCTAGATCTCTGATTATAGCTAGGTCGTCTCTCAGAACGTGCTCCATATCCGTATCTCCTCCTGCTAGTATCAGCACTAGAAAATCTATTGGATCCTTGCCTGTTTCTGTATCCACCTCCGCTTCCATATCTACCACCATAACCTGAATTTCTCCTCCAATTGGTCCTTGGATGACTCTGAATTCTTGGTACCTCGATACCCATTTCATCGTTCAATCTCTTGATTGGAAGCTCAGTATTTTTCAATATCCTGGTAAAATCATCCACTCTATCTTGAGAAACTAAAGAAATTGCCTTGCCGGTCCCACCCGCTCTAGCTGTTCTACCTATTCTATGGAAGTATATCAATGGATCATCAGGAATATCATAGTTGATTACATGTCCAATAGCAGGCACGTCAATTCCTCGTGCAGCTATATCGGTAGCGACAAGGATATCTTCACTGCCTGTCCTGAATCGGTGCATCGAATCATCTCTTTGCTTCTGTGACAAATCACCATGAATTGTGATTGCTCTAAGGCCCTGTTGTTTCAGTTCAATTGCCAATCGCTGTGTTCTTTGTTTTGTGGCAGCAAAAACTATAGTTTGTTTTTCATCTCTACTTTTTATGAAATTGCAAAGATGTTTGAATTTTTGTCTTTCTTCTACAATCAGGTAGGATTGATCTATAGTATCTAAGCTAATCTCCTCTTCATTGAGCTTCACCTCATGAGGATTTTTCATATAATCTCGTGCCAGTCTTGATATTTCTGCAGGAATTGTCGCAGAAAATAAACATGTCTGCCTGTCTTCGTCAACATAAAAAAGTATGAATTTAATGTCGTCAATGAAACCCATATCTAGCATTCTATCTGCTTCGTCAAGAACAACAAATTTAGCTGCTTCCAGCTGAATTGTACCTCGCTTTACATGGTCAATCAATCTACCAGGTGTGGCAACGACAATCTGCACTCCTTTTCTTAACTGAGTAATCTGCAATGACATGCTTTGTCCTCCATATACAGCTAAAGTCCTTATCCCTACATATTTGGAAAACTTCCTGATCTCGTTGGTTACCTGCATTGCTAATTCTCTCGTTGGAACTAATATCAACGCCTGTATCGGTCCATTTCTTTTGATGTTATTCAAAATGGGAAGTGAAAACGCAGCGGTCTTCCCTGTCCCTGTATGAGCTTGACCAATTACATCCATGCCCTTTAAAATCAGCGGGATGGATAATTCCTGGATAGGAAAGGGGTCTTTGAATCCATTTTCATCTAATGCCCTTAGCACTTCTGCACTTAAACCTAATTCTTTAAATGATGTCATTTTATCTTATTCCTTTTTTATTTCTTCAGATTTGTAACAAAAGTTACGGATGACGTGAAAAGCAAATATCATTACTTTACAAATCCGCCGTGCTTCCTTTGTATGCTTATAATGTAATAATAGAGGGATATAAGGTATGCGAATCTAAAAAAGATTAACGGACATAGCTGGGTGAGAAGAATGTTTTAAATAACTT
Source organism: Nitrososphaera sp. (assembly GCA_038201105.1). Taxonomy (GTDB): domain Archaea; phylum Thermoproteota; class Nitrososphaeria; order Nitrososphaerales; family Nitrososphaeraceae; genus TA-21. The sequence continues at coordinate 17,108 of JBBRRH010000015.1, forward strand.
CAGAAAATATCTATAAAAACATGATGAGTGAGGATGGTAATTTACAGGAGAAAAAATTGCGTGGCTCGGGTGGCTTTGTACTCGCCTACGTTAATGATGATGAGCAAAAAAAAGGTAACCTAGGCGGACCAGAGTTGTTCTTAGCTGGTATCGGTAGACTTCCATCAGAAAGATTTGTTAAATATCACTGTAACAAATGTGACAAGGATTTCGAAGGTTCTCCTGCCATCAGATATGATAATCCCAATGAAGATCTCGGGGAAGATGTAATCTTAGTTGAGAAGGGCGAATATAAGTGTCATGCATGTAATACAATAATAGCACAATACAGAAAATTTGACTCGGCTTCTAATCCTTCACAGAACAAGTCAAATCCTCAGGTTGAAGAAACGCAATCCGTGGCATCTACGGAGTCAGACGAGGCACCAACAAAAATTCTTGAAGTTGATAACAATTCCCAACCTGTCACGGTACCTGCTAATAGCAAAAGCGGATTTGTTTCAATAGAGTCACTTCTTGGAATGCCTGCATATGACTGTGATGCAATGTTGGTAGGTAGCATCAAGGAAATCGGATTACGAAGATCAACTCGTGGTAAGATGGAAATAAATTTCAAAGTTTCTAAGGATCAAAAAACAAGCGATAACGAACCTGTTGAGGTTTCATGGAATAGCATTTCAAAAATAGGAGACATAATTCTACTTGGCGAAACTACTGATGAGATACAATCTCAAGATAATACCGGGGCTCAGAAGGTGCGCGGTAAGTGTCCATCTTGTAGCTATGTTAATGAAGCAGACGCTGTATACTGTGCTGATTGTGGAAAAAAGATAGGCTGAAATTTGTGCACTTGACTTTATCTATTTCCAAGACCTATCCTAACATCCACTGCACAGGCCCCCTTTCCTTCTTCCAATACTAACAAGGGATTCATATCAAATTCTTCAATTTCAGGAAAGTCAGTTACTAGTTGTGAGAGACGCAGCAAGCAATCTACAAGTGCGTTGATATCAGATGGTTTTTGTCCTCTAACTCCCTTTAGTAATTTCGCGGTTTTTATTGATTCTATCATGTTAATTGCTTCCCGTTCATCTATGGGAGCTAACCGGAAAATAACATCCTTAAGTACTTCAACATAAATTCCGCCCAGTCCGAACATTATTAATGGACCGAATAGCGGATCATGTTTTGCACCTAATATCGTTTCCCTTGTAGATTCTATCATCTGTTGAACAAGAACGCCTTTTATTTCTGCATCTTGTTTGTATCTTCTAGCGTTACTCATTATTTCTTCAAACGATTGTGATACTTCCTCGTCATTTAGAAGTCTGACCTTAACTCCTCCTGCATCTGATTTGTGGATTATGTCTTTTGAAACAATTTTCATAACTACGGGATAACCTACTTCTCGAGCCGCCTTTACACAATCTTCGGCAGTTTTGGCTACAAAACTCTTTGGTCTTGGAAATCCATAGGCAGAAAGAATCTCATATCCTTCTTCTTCAAGAAGGTTAGTCCTACCAGATTTTCTTACGTTAACGAAGATTTGCCTTACTTTTTCCTTGTCAACTTTGAATTGCTTTATCCTTATTTCGGGTCTTCCCAGCCAGTCCGAAAATTCGTACATCGCTTTTAGGGTTCTGATAGCAGGCTCTGCGTAAGGAAAGTGAGGAATTCCTCCATCAGAGAGAATTTGCTTGTTTTCTGTACCTTCTGCAAGGCCCATTAATGAGGCTAGTGAGGTTTTACCTGAACCAGCCGTCGTCTTAACTATAGTCCTAGCTAGTTCATTATAATCAAGCGTTGCAGAAGGAGTACACATAGTAACAATTGAGCCAACTTTCGGATTTGAAACTACCTCTTCAAGTACTTTTTCGAACCGATTATAATCTGCATCACCTACGATATCAACAGGGTTTCTTGCGGATCCATGTGGAGGAATCACCTTCGCGATTGCCGCTTTAAATGAAGATATGTCAGCCATTTTCATGCCATATTTTGAACAAGCATCGGTCGATATAATGGCAGGACCACCAGCATTTGATACAATCACCACTCCATTTTCGTTTTTAGGAATAGGCTGTTTTGAAAAAGCCGTAGCAAGATCAAATAATTCTTGCATCGAATCCACTCGAATTACACCAGATTGTGCAAAAAGTGCATCGTACACTTCATCGGCACCCATTAATGCACCCGTGTGAGACATAGCCGCTCGCGCCCCCTCAGGAGTTCTTCCAGCTTTGAGAACGACAATAGGTTTTTTGTATTGTAGTGTTGCTTTTCTTGCTGTTTCCATAAAGCGCCTTCCATCATGAATATCCTCTAGATACATGATGATCACACGTGTTTCTGGATCTTGACAGAGAAGATCCAAAATGTCATTCTCGTCGACATCGATCTTGTTACCCATACTTATTACTTTTGAGAATCCTATTCCTTGGGCCATGGCATCTTCGACTGTGGCAGCACATATAGCCCCACTTTGTGATACTAGTGCAATTCCTCCATATTTTGGCGTGATCTTTAGAAACGTGGCATTCATCATATTATTTTTAGATAAACTCATAATTCCAAGACAATTCGGTCCAATCACTCTTGTTCCATATTTTTTGCATATGGCTGCCACCTCTTTTTCAAGCATTGCTCCCTGTTCATCAACTTCTTTAAAACCAGCTGAAACTATGATGGCACCTTTGATTTTTTTCATACCGACTTCCTCCATCACTTTTGGAACTATCTTGTTGGGAGTTGCGACTACTGCCAAGTCGATATCATCTGGCACATCAAGGACACTCTTGTACGCCTTGATACCAAAAACAAATTCATTTGATGGAGTTACTGGATATATTTTTCCACCATACCCACTCTTTATGTTGGAGAAAATTGCTTTTCCTATACCAGATTTTTCTGATGCCCCTATGATGGCAATGGACTTTGGTGAAAGAAAGACACTATCAGACGCACCATTCGATGCCATATAAAAAATAACATCTCGGTAACATAGTTATAAATGCATATGATAGCAGGCCACAAAAAAGATGCAAGTTATTATTAGATGGCGATGGATTATTCCAAATATTAAGCGAACAAACCGAACCCTGATTGAGATCGACGTATTTTAATTGTAGATAGTTTTCCAATGAAACCTCAATGACATGACGTCATCAATAATCTATTTGCGTAGTAACATATCAATCAAAAATATTGCATCTCAATTATAGCAAATAAACGGTACTCGCTATACTCACGGCATCAAAAATCTAGATCGACAAATACGGGGAAAAACTAACCAAATATTTCTATTATTATCCACAAATGTGATATTATGTGTATCTAGTGTTCTCCCAATAATGCATGTTAAGTCGTAGCCAAAATTAATGTTGAATAGAGGCCGGTATACAATATTTTATAGGAAATACAATCGATCTGGACGTTGAAGTTTAGGGCTTATTCTTGATCTAAATCAATCATTAACTAGAGATCCATTTTGCTATACACTTATGGCTCTCGTATACAAAACATTTATGAATTTGGAATATAATACATCTTGTAAATGAATAAAGGTGAAAGTAACAGCAAAAAGAAGGTTTTTGCATTGACAATACTTAGTATATCAATGTCGATTGCTTTGATAAATACTCCCATCAGTGTCATTTACTCTGGTAGTGTATATGGAGCCGATGACAACTGGTACGTTGGAAAAGGGGTGAAGCCAAACTTGTATGTGACTTACAAGATCCAAAGTCATGATACAAATCAAGGTCAGCCTTTCACCATGACAATATACTTTAAAGAATTTAATGATACAGGACATTATTGGGTAGCTCCTGTGTATGTTATTGACCAGGGAAAGATAATAAACGGAACTTTTCATTTGAGTGATCTAGATTTAACAGCGTTAGGCACTTCTCACGTACCACCTACCATGTCACCGTATAGAAGCGCTTATACTAGCTCATTAGAATGGCTTTCTGCTTTTGTTCCAAAACCTGGTCAGTCGTTAAGTTCGCCAAATTGGGGTAAAATAGCCTCAATAGGAGGTTCTCCCATAGGTCCTGGTGGACAAGAAAAAATTACAGTGCCTGCTGGAACTTTCGACACTAAAGTAATTTCATGGCATAAGGGAGTCGATAACAAGATTTGGATAAACAAAGATATGCCCTATCCAATTAAGGCACAGACCTTTGCTGATACAACAACAACAAATCCTCCAGTTCAGTACACTTTCGAACTCCTAGCAACGGGTCAAGGTCAACCTGCTGTTCCGAAGAGTGTATTAGAAATCCCAAAACCACCATTAACTCTACAGACAGCACGTGGAACGTATTACATAACCTTGCTCTGGACACCAGACCCGATAAAGGTAGGAAATGAAACTAACTTTGGTCTTCTGTTTTTGGATAACTCTCAAAGTGTCGTACCCAGAGTTAGCTACAGCTTTAAAGTGACTGACGTGAACGGTACGGTAGTAAAGGATGTTCATAACCAACAAGCGCTAGATGGAACAGGAACTCAAAAAGTGAAATTTGAAAAGCCTGGACCCCTAGATGTTACAGTACGCGTAGAGGATGTACAGGGAGAGAATATGGGAGCGTTTGTAGAAACCGCGGATTTCAATCCCTATGTAAGTAACTAGAAAATTAGTCTCAGGAAAATAGATATCAGGATGCATTGGGTACAGTAATATTCCTGAATATGCTCTAGGTATATGGAAGTGATATTCATACTGAGAGTATTCTCTGTACTGTACTGCCCCGAACCCATCGCCAATGAATAACTAGTGGGTCTTCTTCATTCCTTTTTGTTATATACTTTGACCTCCACCCTCATTCTATCTTTCCTCAACTCCTGTCGCCTTTGTTATTATCATCTAGTTCGATCAAACCCAATAATTCCAACATTTGTCTGTCATTTTCTAAATCATTTTCTTGCACACTTCAAGGAAACAGCTTCACAAAACTGATTTCTTAGACTTTTGTTCTGATATAGACCAAGCCTATTTTCTTCACACTCATTTCCCATCGTAATACATATTAAATCTATCAGAGCCTTAGGATTGTCGATGAAGCATATCTTTAACATATCAGTAATTATATTTCTGATCGTAATTCTTTGTGGTAACGTTTCAGCTATCTCGAATGCACAGTTGACTCCCACGAGCAATCAAGAGCCGTTGAATGGTGTAGTTATGAAAGGTATATACGTGAATCTAAAACAGAATAATATCAAAATCCCTTCCGCACCACCCAATTACATTGAGAATAGTTTCAAGATGATCTCTGAAGCAGGATTCAATCACGTCAGATTTTTATTCTACTGGGAGGCATACGAGAGAGATCCTGATTCTTTCATGAAGGAAATAGAGTCAGTAGCCAAGGCGGCAGACAAATGGGGGATTAAAGTAATTTACGACAATCATCAGTGGCACACCTCATCGTGGCTTGAGAAATTGGGCACGGGATTTCCATCGTCGCTTTTTAAAAACAATTTGAAGTACATTAAAGATGGCGGAGGTAATACTCAACATCCCATCGCAAAACTGTTCTGGAGTGATTGGTGGAATAGGTCCGTCAAAGATAATCAAGGAAGAGATGGATGGACATTAATGGCAGATTTTCTTAAGAAGATTGTTAATGTGGTAGATACTCATCCAAGTACGACCGGTTACGAAATCCTCAGTGAACCCCATGTTAGCACTGTAGACGAGTGGTCTAAGATAGGCAAGTTCAATACATTCATGGTTGGAGAACTAAGAAATGCGACCCAGAAAACTATCGCCTATAGTATGAATGTACCAGTTGACCTTAATAGCCCAATAAATATTACACCAGAAAATTTAGCAAAGATGATTCCCTCAGATAAGCAGAATGTTGTATTCAAAATAAGTGTATATGGAGTTCCCAGCAGAGATGCGTACCAGAAACAAAGATTTGATACCTTTTTGAAAACAAGAAACTTAACTGACATACCTCTGTACGTCGGAGAATGGAATAATGTAGTAAGAACACCCGGAGAAGGAGGAGTATTCACAATTAATCCTAATTCAAGTCAGCTGACCGAAGATGATGCAGCAAAGATTTTGGACGAATTTAAGAAAGCTGGCGTATGGGGTACTGCTTTCTGGAAGTGGGATTATAAAAGCGCAGATACTGCTAGCTTCAATCTTATAACTGTCAGTAACGGAATGTTGTTACCGACAAAATACTTTGACATACTTAAGAATGCAGTATCAAGTATCTATGGAAGTAGTAAAAATTATACGTCCACAAACCGGTAAAATAATCTAAGCAAATGAGTCATCTCGCATGGCCTTCATTTTTTAGAATCTTTACAGAGTACCGATCTTGCGGGACTTTATTATCATTCATATGACATCAGAAATTTTGGGATCAACTTTTTAGTAGCAATTTCATGCCAGATTTTCAAGAAATCCATTCGTTTTTAATTCCCCAGATAATTCATTTACGAATTTGTCTTGAGTAATTTGACGATCCAAAATTGTTTACCGAAGAATTGATATATTCTCTTCAAGTTTGAATCTCTTTTGTTAGAGCATCACTTCTTATCTCTTACAGTATCACCTGAGCATATTAAGAATATGGATAGTAATGGTTTGTCGCATAAAAAAATTGAGCCCGAAAAAGCCTCAGCATTTTCTCATATTTAAGCCGTGATAAAACCTAATATATCCAAATGTCATATGAGAAGTAAGCAAAAAACAATTGAGCGTCCCGTGGACATCCCTCAAGAAAAGGAAGCAGAGTGAAATATACGATGAACTAACCTTACAGAGTTTCACGAGATATTATGGTTTTCAAACTAGAGACGAATTGATGAAATTTTTAAAAAACACATGCTCGGACATCGGATAAATAAATTAAACTAAAACTAATTTCATTTTTCTTTAACTTATTTTAAAAATCCTATATGAGCCTTAGCCCAATGCGGAAAACAGAATTCTGTAGCCATAGAAGCCGACGAACTGTTCTTTAGAACTTCAAAATAACCATGGTATTGAGATCAACGTACACTAACAAGCTGGAATCATCACTTGATTTATCAGGGTTACCTGTTTCAAACGCCCGCTTCGGGATTTCGTTCTCAACCTATATCCACAACAGGGGCACCAAATTCCATCCCATATTACGAAAATATCACACATTTGACATCGCTTCTGACCAGTAGCATACCGGATTTTGTTCGATAATTTGGTAGCTCTGTGACGAAAGCATATTCCCTTACAAGACATACAATATCACGTAATATTACGTGACAACAAACCATAAAACGATAGTATAATTCGTGTAGCTGTGGCACGTCGCATTTCAAATCTGAAACGTCTATTTCTGATGTATATGCTATATTACCCTGTCAAAAAACGTAGGAATGGCGAAGACTTGGAAGAGAATAATAGACATGTAAAAAGTACAACTTTCAGTAACGCCTATAATTACAACTCGAATCCCACATTGCGAGGAATTCTAGTCCCATGATTATATGACGATATTTAGCTTCGAACTATGAAAAGTTCCCATGGCTTTACAGTACTGCTATGCCCGTCGAAACCATGAATAGCCCTTTTTACTATAGATAAATACGATGTTGTATATAGTAGAGTAATGACTGATGAATTCGAAGTAAAATCAAAAACTAAGTATGAAGTAGATACTAAGGGCGATACTGAGAGGGATTTAGATGATGCAGGAGACAAGATTAAGGCCGGGGCAAAAGCAGTAGCCAATAAAATAAAAGATCCAGATAGAGATCTCGGAACAGAATACAATAAAGAAAAAATTAAGGAAAAAATAGATTAGTATCTCTTTTTTTTCTAGCTAACGAGTACAGTTATGATAGTTACCAAGTTTAGAAAAATGGTTTTTTGAAGAATTCACTTTATTGTTCATTACGATGCGTTATGGACTGCTGTGTACAGCTAATGTAGCAAAGATAAACAAAATAGGATGAAACGTACAGTATTGTACCAAATAACATGTTTGGTAACAAAGGCGAGGAACTAGAGAAGAGAATTATTATTTGGCGGTCAGATGACGAGAAATTTATCCCCATCTTAAACATCCTAAATAACCTGTAGTTGCTCTCCTGATGCAATTATCTCGCAGTCACCGGACGCAATCAATGCCAAAATTTTAAAACTATGTGATATCATCAATCCCGTGGTAAGAGACAAAACTAGTAAATTATCTTCCAGACCTAAGCTTGGAGCCATACTGGTTATCTTGATTGTTATTATTGCAGTATCTTATTCTATGACGAATTATTCAAATCTCAAGTCCAACGTCAGACTCTACTTGAACTGGACGACAAATGTTACATCGGCCTCCGCTTTAGTTATGTCAGCCCTTGCAACATTCCAGGCCTTTGAGATTAGCAAAATCCGTAAGTACAGGGTTAATAAAATTAATGATAATAATAATGAACCGAAATATCAGTTGTACACATTAACTTGGTTTACAATGGGATTAATATTATGGTTCATCGCGGAGTTAAGTTGGACATACTACGAACTCGGACTAGGTATTGAAAATCCCTATCCTTCTCCTGCAGATGCGATTTGGCTCGCAGGTTATCCATTCATTATTTATTTTTTATTTGGGATAAGCAAGGTTTTGTCAAGACAAAAATTTTCTTATGATCGCGAACCTCTCATTTTAATATCAGTTGCCACTGCTTTAACACTCGCATATATATTTACACTTACATTCGGGATCGCAAGTATGATATCTAATCAACAGAATATGGTGGCTTGGATCATTACCATTATTTACCCTGTACTTGATGGTATTGCGTTTGTTCCTTCCCTTCTGATAATAATGAAATTGCGAAACAAAAAACAAATAGAGTCTATCAGGCCTTGGATGTTACTGGCCACATCTATACTATTAGTTACTGTCGCAGACATAGGGTTTGGATATAGTGAAGTTTTAGGAAAAACAGTAGAACAAGGGAGGGTAGGAATTTGGGACGCAATATATAGTGCAGGGTATATTGTGATGGCTGTATCTATGTATTGGCGATATAGGATTTTATCGACCCAAAAAATGCAACTTGTGAAAACATTAAGGTGACAGTCACAGATGTTATCAAGTTTGTTTAATAGAAGAATCATAGAAAAGTAACTCTAAAACATGTCTTTTAAGCCATAAGCGAGCGCAAATAATAACATTCAGATTCGGCTTTATAGTACCACTAAAGAGTGCATTCCTCATACCTCAGCATTACTAGTGAAGTGGTCATTGCTATAGTAATAAGTTGGTGGAACTACCACAGGCAGAAGATGACCTCAGCGACATAAGATGAGAATCATGAAAGAATGTTAAATTCAATACGACACTTAGAAAAATGAATAAACATAATTGTAGGCAAATAAGCTATTTTTGTATAAGTTGTCTGAACATCTGTTATAAACTATATGGCACATTAGATAATCGATGATTCGTAATAAAGGAAGGTCCAAGGCTCAGGTCGAGAAATTATCATTCGATTCAAATTTCCGAAAGAGATCAGATCCAAATAAGACACACAGTAACACTGTCCAAACGGATCACAATGATAAATTCCTTATTTGTAACGACTGCACTCATAATTGTCTCACGTACGAACACTCAAGAGACGGATTCTGCAACTGTGGTTGTCATTAGTTTTTATAATCTTGCATGATTTTATGCTTCCAAAAAAGAGACAAAGCATTCTACGTTCAGAATATATCAAACAAAACTACTCGAACTTGATTCAAGGGACTAATTAATTCCTGATGTACTCAGCATTACAAACGGCATCTTCCCTGCCGCGACTTTAATAACTAATCGAGTTTTTTTAAACAGTATTCTTTCGTTGCATATCTTTTTCCCTGAATAAATGGATATTTTTCAAACCCCCTTTGTAATGGCCGATTTATCATAAGTCGACGAGAATTTATTTATGACCTTCTCAATGAGTGAGACGCCACTATTATGGTAATTAATTTTTAACTATCTGTCCCAATTCATTACTGTAATAGGTAATCATCACTGAAATAACGAAATTATCCCTTTAACACTTAAGCCCTATTTCTAGTAATTTAGAGCGTATATTATTAATATTAATATGAATGATGAGTAACATAAGGTATATTGAATAAAACCATTGAATTGGGATATGAAAGTAAGCTATACTCACTTCTAGAAAAGAAGAAAATCTCAGAACAACAATTTGACCATTTTCATAGAAGAGGTATCCAGATAATATCACCCTCTCATGACTTCGGACTAAGTTCATTAGGACGAATATTGCCGGAAATAGTCATTGGAGCATCTCCAACCTATATTAGTACAATGAAGGTTCCATATCAGGCAACAAGTTACCTGGCTGCGGACATAAGAAAAGAAAATAACGGCAATGATATCCGTTCTTCTTACATTTACAAGCTGCCTGGAAAACCTGCTGGAGGGGTGCCGCTATTAACTGGAGGTAAAAGAAAGATTGGCGATAATGTCTTTGCTTCCACTCACAGAATTTTGATAGGTTTCAAGGCAGTAATTGTAAGTGCACTTAACTTGATGGTAAACAAAGATAAAATATGGAATTGGCATTTTTTTGGTGATCATATCAAAGAATCAAATCCCGGTATATATCAAGATCTGATTCAATTAGAAGAACAACTAGGCCAGAAAAATACAATCTGCCAGGTCGTTGTATCAAGGTCTGCAGGGACCTTCAAAAAACTTCGGATAGCTGAATATTTTTACAAAAATAAGATAGCGGTTCTTGATCCCAATAATAATACCAAAGTAATTTTCATTACCGACCAAAAAGGATACGATTACGCTTGCCGCAGAATTCCACCTTCGGACCTCATTGACTATGTTGTTACGGGAGAAGAATTTGATATATACCAGGGAATGCTAACCTTACGACGTAAATACAATATTAATATAATGTTGAATGACGGAGGACGGCAATTCTCAAATGGTGTAAGAGATGCGGGTCTTCTAGCAGAAGAAAGAGTGACTCTGGAACCTTATCCAGGCGAGAATGTAATTCCAGACGTTGAGAAAGTTGACCCTGCATCAATAATGGCCATGGATGGAATCGGCCTAGATGGAAGTGAAATTGAAGGAGCTATAATGATTCATTCCACAGATATTCAAGAAGAAAAAGCAAATGTGTATGCCTATCCATTGGACGAAGCAAAGGTCATTTAGATATTCTAGGTAAGAAAAAACAAGTATTGATCAAGGGAATTTTTAGGACAATGAAGATGTATACGAAAAAAAAGCAGTGCTGCAAATCATAGATCAAAAGAAATAAACTCGTATATGCTGATAGCTCATTTCAGAAAATAATAGAATTAGATTTGATACATATTCAAGGTTGATTGCGGATAGAGTAGTACTTGTGGTAGTTGTTACATTTGCAGTTTTTCTTAACCTGGGGTACCAGTAACATTTACACTAAACCATTTCGTCAGGTTGCTAGGGCTATTGATACACGACAACTTAGCCGTTATCTTATTCTGTCCTTCCTTAATAGTCGTATAGTTAGACATCATCTTGAAAATCCAACTAGAATAATCGCCTTTGCCACCACTACCGGCTGCGTCTGCATTCTGATATGGTTTTACATTATTTACTATAACTGCCACTTGACAATTGGCAGTCGGGTTGTCAGTAGAACTGCCATTAATTGGAATGGCTTCGCCAATCTTTATTTTTTGTCCATCAGATGGTGACATTATCTTTACTCCAATTTCAGGCTGCTTTATTTGTGGTTTAGAAGGTGTAAAAGGAGAGCTCTGTGCAAAAACAACATTCCCAACAATGCTTACAACTACTAATCCAAAAATCATGGGAAATAGGTTTGTATAATTCATGACAAACAACTAAATTTAAAACTTCATTGGCTATATAGATATCTATTGCCTTCTAATACGTCGCTTCATATTTGTAGAGAATAAAATCGGTTACATAATCAATAATAGGCATCATGTATATTTCTATAGCAAGTGAGTACCGAAAAAAAGAATCCATTGTAACGGGATCAAGCGCTTAACGACGCCACTGGTGGACAGTTTGAAGAAGAACCTTCGTCTCTCCCTCAATCTGACACGATAGACGATGAAAATGGATCACGCAAAAAAGCCGCACGAGAACTAGTTAGTTATCATCAATTGTTGGGGCTTTAAAGCAGAAGCAAGGCATTTCAGATAGAATTCTGTCCGCCAAGTATCACCCGTAATTGTTACTAATAATTATACAAATCTGATCTTGAACTCTTAATTGACTCCTAAAGAATCATTATTACCGTTATTGTAGAAATTACAAACCCAATTTTTGGAAAACAATTGCAGAATCTATAATATGTTGCTGGCTATCACGAATTTCAAAACGGTTCTGTATGAACAACTACTCTCGCAGCTCCGGTTTCTTTCATAATACTATCTTGAACAGATGTTGAGATTTTGTGAGCCTCCTCAACCGAAGTAACGGTTTTTTCTGTCGCGGCTTTAATGATTATGGTAAGTGTGACGTGTTGTTCTCCATTGACGTCAACAATTCCGATATCTTGACAATCCATTACACCCTCTGTCTTAAGACATAATTTACGAATATTTTCTGTGGTGTATGGACTTGGTTCCTTTTCAACCCCCATTACCTCTGTGTCATCCGTACTTTCAGTTTCTATATGAGTTGTTATGTCTTTCACCTGCGGAATTTCGGTTTTAATTCTTTCTTCGAAGGATTCCACAATATTGTGCGCGGCTTTCAAGTCTAGACGTCTATCCACTTGCACATCAAGATAAAGATGAAGAGGCTGCCATATTTCGCTCATATCCGAATCATGATTTCTTGAATCGGTAGAGACATCGTGATCATCTTTGGTTTTTGGTTTTTGGTTTTTTCCCAAAAAAGGGGGGGAAGTCGACGACACGATTCTAGAGAGATATAGAGAGTGAATGTTCCTTATTCCATCTGTTTCTGCTGCAATGAGCCTAATTCTATCCGTAAGTGTCTCTGTGGAGGATTCTATTGCATCTACGTGCACCAATACATCACAATTCGGCATGATTCCCCTTATCCTATTTTCGACAGTAGTGGCAATTCTATGAGCTTTATCATGAGTACATGTACGTGGAACCTCTATATGCAAATCAACAGACATCGAGGTTCCCATGTTCCTAATGCGCATATCATGTGCTTTGGTAACTCCATCTAATCCTGATATCGATTCTAAAAGAAGATGATACATTCCTTTGGGTGCTTTGTCCAATAAAACATCTAGAGTTCTCCTTCCAAGCCCTAAAGATGTATAAATGATCATCCCTGCTATTACGAGGGCAGCGTAAGCATCGGCATTTGGAATATGGAATATTGAAACGGAGATTAATCCGATGATAACTATCGATGATGAAAGCATGTCTGCTCTAAAGTGAAGAGCATCTGCTTCCAATGCTTGGCTGCCGTACTTCCTCGCAGTCCTGTAGAGTGCCTTTGAACGCCCTAGGTCGACAACAACAGAAAGGATCATAACAACAAATGAAAAGATTGTAATTTCCGGATGAATATTCTTGAACAATATCCTATCTATGCCTTCATAAAAAATCCATCCGGCAACTGCGAAAAGGAGAATTATCGCCACAAAACTTGAAAGACTTTCAAATTTCGCATATCCAAATGTATATCTCGCGTCTGGGGGTCTTACTACAATTTGTATTGCATACAGTGTCATAAATGCCGCTATGACGTCAAGTCCAGAGTGCATTCCTTCAGATAGTATTCCGAGACTGTTCGTAGAATATCCAATCAGAAGTTTAATTGAGGCTAGACCTACAGAAGCTATTACTGAGGTTATTGCAACTTTGCGCTTATCCTTATACGCATTAATACCCTGTAAATTATTTAAAAATCCTTTCCTGTTATCTTCATCATTGTACTTCCTACGAACCTCTTTGTTATGATCTTTTACCACAATCAAATAGGAAATGTATTGACTATGTTATATAGATTAATTATAAGAAAACTGATAACTAATAACTTAGATTTTCATATAAGAACGCTTCCCAATCTGAAAATATTGTAAAGTTAGCTGTTACGATAGAGACTGTTGGAGGAGCTACCAGAACTAGAACCAAACCAATGTTGTGCTAAATTTCATTGTGCTTCATCGATATCAGCTCTCACAGGTGAAATTGTTTATTCTCAAGGGATTCCAAACAAGGAGGACAAATGGAAGATACCGGAAGCATTCCTTGTAGATTGTAATAAGGAATATGTCCTACGGTATACAGCTACTGACAGCAGCCGCTATTCCAATACATAGATTCTGTTTAGCAAATTGTTCAGTTTTACAAACTAGAAAGGTGTTGATTAAGGTTTCACTATTACACACGCCTTATCTGTATGTTAGGATCGAATCCTAATCACGACAGATTAGATCAGTCCTCACAGTTGATATTCCTCCCTCTATCGGTTAATCGAATCCTATTCTCGTCAATGCGACCAACAAACTCTAGCTGCGGTTCTTCTTCCATTGAATATCCCCTTACATGTGATATTACATCATCTAAGGTAAAATTACTTGTAGATTTTCTCCATATTTGTTCAATTGTAAAAACATTAGGTCTACCATCCTCGTTAACCTCTCTGTCTCTCCTACATAATTCCTTAAAGAAATTTCTTCTCATAGTAAGTCCATCATTATCAGGATCGTCTACTTTGGATGCATGACTCATGAGTTTTATTACTTACTATCAGATTAATAAAACAGTAAGTAACATTCATTTGGGAAAGTTAATTCAAGAGTGGGTAAGTATTATCAACGACCAAAAAATTTGACACCACGACACCTGCGACACTTTAGTCATTCCAGTTAGTTTAGTTACTCACCAGTGGTTCAATGAATACTGATAATAGCTATACAACCCAATTTCATATGTTATTGCTCAAGAGCTGCGGTGTGCCAGCTTTACTATTTCATAGACTCTACAAGGAGCTACGAGAGCGATAAAATTAGTTATTAAATAGAGTAAGGATAGTATACTATTTTGTTCCCTTTATTTCGACGCTAGCCTTCAATGCCTCAAGAAGATCTTTACTAACAGCTTTCTCCTTGGGAGCTGTTGAGACAAATGTCTTGCCCTTAATTTTTGCATCAATGAGTTTTTCGAGTTCTTTCACGTAGTTATCAGAATAATCACCTATGTCAAATTGTTTCTTACTATATTTCTGTACTAGAAGTTGACCCAAAGATATCTCTTGAGGATCAAGCTTTGATTGTTTTGATTGGGCAATTTCTGGGATTTCATCAACAGGTCTGATTTCGTCTAGGTATTTTAATATGTGCATAACTATGCCTCTCTGATATGGTCGTAATGCAACCAAATTTTCCCTATCTTTTAGAACTACTTTACCAATAGCTATTTTCTTACTGTCCTTGAGAATTTTTACTAGTAGGGAATAGGCCTTATCATTTGCACTTTTGGGATCCGGGGCAACATAATAGCTCTTGTCAACAAAAATCGGATCTAATTCTTTGTTGTCAACAAATTCTTTAATGTCGATACTCTTCGTCGTCTTTATTTTTATTTTATCTAAATCTTCCTTTTCGATTATAACATAGTTATCCTTTTCTACCTCATAGCCTTTCTTTATTTCGGAATAAGGAACTTCTCTATCTTCAATTGGACACCATTTTTTGTATTTGATCCTGTGTCCGTTTGCACAAAGTTGGTTAAAGGAATATTCATTTTCTTCAGTAGCAGGATAAAGACTAACAGGTATATTAACAAGCCCAAACGATATATTGCCTTTCCACATTGACCTCGCCATGAAGTTCTAAGTACTTATGTATTTCATCTCATATAATCTATAGAGTAAAGTGTTATGTTACAACGTTCTGGCCACATGTTTCCAATTTGGATGAAACGACAAGGGTTGTAAACGTCGACCTAGAAGCCAAATATTTTGGAAGAACCAAAAGTGAGTTAAGATTACAATTAAGTTATATTGAGATATGCATTATCTTTGTAATGTTGGTATGGCCAGATGGTGTGATCTCACAGCTTTCCGGTGAAAAATACATCAACGTGGAAACATATAGAAAAAGTGGTCGTATCGTCTGTACTACTGTTTGGTTTATAGATTTCAGAGGCAGAATTTATTTTAGAACCGACCCCAATTCAGGGAAGGTCGGGCGCATAAAAAATAATCCCAATGTAAGAATTGCACCTTCTGATATTCGCGGTCATGTAAAGGGGAAGCCGATTGAGGGAATAGCAAATATCCAAAATGATACGGAATATGAAACAATCAATTCGATGTTAAACAAAAAATATGGGTTTATGGGAGTTCTTGTTAGGCTAATGTATAAGCTTCGTAACATTAAGCCAAGGATTGTGTCTATTCAATTGCTTGATCCTGCGAATAAAAGAGATCGATAGCGACGAGTTATGACGGTCTGGTAAATTTCTCTATAATCCGTTTGTGCTGCGGATACATTTTTGCAAGTATATCTCTGTCCACTAGCTTCCAATCATGATAATTAAATCCTGGGGATACAGTGCAACCAACCAAAGCATAAGAATTGGGGTCCTTAACGGATGCCGCAAACCAAGACCCTGACTTTACGATTGCCTGAAATGTTTCTCCATTTTCAATATTTGTCCCTAATATGACTTCTTTTAATGTTCCATCTGCTTCTATTATGTGTAGTTTCATACTGCTTCCGGTATAGAAATGCCATATCTCGTCTGATTTCATTTCGTGGAATGATGAAAACTGTTCTCCTACTAATAAATAGTAAATAGCAGTACAGACATGCCTGGGTCCATCGTATTCTGGTAAGTTTAAAATTGTATCAGACCTGTATGTTTCTACAAAATAACCGCCTTCTGGGTGTCTTTCAAGACTGAGTTTACTGATCAAATATCCTACAACATTATTCAAGGCAGAGAATAAATACAATGAAACTAATCTATTTAAAGAATGAACTCAAGGAAGGCACATGATTATTAAGACCTTTTCTGATAGTGAGAAAAGAATTAGCAGTACTTGTAGTAGTGGACACTTGGAAACGGCGAAGCAATCCCAATGCTGTTGGACATCGGGAATGATTTGAATGCAAAAAGTTGGAAATCATGCAAATGGTAAGGCGGCAACTTACATTCGATCAAGAAGCAGCAGGTAGATATATAGAATTATTGCCTCATGACTAAACACTAGATAAAATCAAAATCTCATGTTGAATCCAATTAAATGGGATTTTTTTGAACTGATATCCGGGGGAGAGCATTTTGGTGCTTTATTTCTAAGATGCCTTAAATATTATAGTGGATAGCTTCAATATTGTTGCACTATACTGTAATACCAACCTACTTTCATCTGTTCGATAATATTCGGGAGACTACAATCTTTGTTACCATTTTTATGATAACAATATCCATGTTCTTCATGAGTCCCATAAAGGGACTCATTGTTAATTGATTTTTTCTGTCTCCCATACAAGAAGCTTCTAGTGACGGAACTTTTATCCTTCTGCGTGCATTCAAATACTTTTCATGCGAAGTAATGTGAATAGACTGAACATTCTAATGCTAAAATCAGCTGTTTAAAATACCAGAATCGGGCACACAATAGTAATATTTTTGATGGGTTGGAGGGACTGGAATGTGATACGATGTCTTTGGTTTCACTTGGGAGTGATATGTGGGCATTACATTTGAGGCGTCTGAAAGGCGGATCAATATTTGGGCTTCAATATCAATTTTAAGAAAAGTTGCCGATTATGGAAATCTCGCCAATTTCTATACTATAATCATAGGATATCCAATACAAGGAGAATTTGTAGTCACTTCTCTAAGTATAGCAAAACTGTTCAGTTTTTAACACTAAATCTATAGATAGAAATGAAATCAAATAGTCACTAGAGATAGGTAGTTTGCCAACACTTGCACATATCATGGACACTTTGTCCGACGATAAATCATTAGCATTATTCAACACTATTGCACTAAATGGTGGAAATAGCACTTTATTGATCAGTACATTGAGTCTCACACGTAAGCAGTATTACTCTAAAATATCTAGAATGATAAAGAATGGATTAGTTAAGAGGTCTAATGGCAGATTATCGCTCACTGCATTTGGTAAAATAATCTATCAGGCTCATCTCACCATGGGTCAAGCGATTGAATTTTATTGGAAACTCAAGGCAGTGGATTCTCTTGAAATTACAGACATACCTGCGGAACGTTACGATGAGATAGTACAGCATATCATCGGTTATGGGGACATGGCTAAGTTCATTACCAAAAGCATAAAGCAAGAAGAATATGCAGCTGCTGTCATGTAATATCGATACCAATAATATCTATCTCAATTTTTAAAGACTCGATCTCTTTTTCTTTCAGAAAATAATATCAGTTTGCCACCACTGAAAAATCAGGTAGTTATAGATCGGAAAAGTCAGTTTTGGGGGATTAATATTATATCGAACTGGACAAATTCTACCACTATTAGACAAGTGAGACTGTATGGTACAAGGGATACATGACCAAATATACCGTCACTGTCACATGCATAGACATTTACATTATTGCTCCACCGTTAGCATTTGACCTTTTCGCGGAAGTGAACATTCCCACTGTCACTAACATAGATGTACCCTTTTGAGTCGAGTGCAATATCGTGTGGAATCAGAAACTGGTTATCCCCGCAACCCAGAGATCCCCATTTCATTACGAATTGACCATCAGGGGCAAATTTCTGAATCCTTACATTTCTAGTGTCAACTACATATACGTATCCTTTCGAGTCGACTGCTATCCCATGATTTTCAATGAACTGGCCGTCTGCGGAGCCTTTTGATCCCCATTTCGTTATAAAGTTACCATCGCTGTCGAATTTATCAATGCGCGAATTATTTCTTCCATCAGTAACATATACCATGTCATTCGAATCAACAGTTACGTCATGTAAGTGAACAAATTGACCATTCCCGGATCCGAAAGAGCCCCACATCGTAATGAATTTGCCATTGTTATCGAATTTCTGAACCACAGGGTTCTGCTGATCGCTAACGTAAATGTCCCCTTTCGAATTGACCGCCACTCCCCATGCCTTATTAAATTCACTTTTACCCTTTCCCTTCGTTCCCCATATGGTAATGAATTTGCCGTTACTGTCAAATTTCTGGATGTAATGATTTCCATAATCTGCGACAAAGACGTTACCATTGTCGTCCACGGCTATACTCTCCGGCTCCAAAAATTTACTGGGTCCGGTTCCCAAGGAACCCCACTTTGTGATAAAAGTGCCGTTGCTGTCGAATTTCTGAATATCACATCTTTCAGCATCACTTACATACACGTTACCCTTCGAATCAGTTCCAATCCCATGCGCATGCAGGAATTGACCGTCTCCCGTTCCCTTTGTACCCCAAACTCCAACTAGGGTTCCGTTGCTGTCAAATTTTTTCACGCCATGAAATCCTGGAAGACTATTAGCTTCACTTATTCCTCGGGAGGTAGAATTTACGGTCTTTGCGATGTAAATCGGAGAGCATACGCTATCTTGCTCTTCCGAGGTTTGCGGTGTAATTCCTGAGACATCGTGAACGATATCAAAGTGGACCGATGAAGCGCAATACAACGACAAGGATAGACTTAGAAATAATAGTACTTTATAGCTGGACTTCATGCAAATTGCTTTTAACAGAAAGGTGATATTAGTTTTCTCCTGTTTTTAATTTGATATCCTAGAATAGAGAGCGGTGTATCATAATCATAGGGTGCTGAGGTTTTTATTATTGTTTCAAGATCTATCCAGATCGCTGGAGAAACAAGATGAGCGATGAGATTTCTCATGGGTCTATCTCCCTAATACTGAGATTCATAAAATCCCATGTCAAATTGTCTGATCTGAAAGTAGCTATAGGACCTGCGTTAGTGACCACGTAGTCTTTATCTCTGCCGCATGGTGCACTGTTAAACTCATTATCATCAGACTTGGAGTACCATCCACCATCGTCGACCAAGTCAGTTACTTTTATCCAATAATTTGTATTAGTGTTATCTATGTATGATTCCAACTTCACTGTTGTGTCATTATTGATATTGTACATTATGACTTTCCACCCTATCCAGCGTCCAATCAGTGGACTAGTTACCTTTTCTGGTCCCTTTTCATCAGTGTACCCACCAGTGAACCAAAGTTCTTTTTTCCACCCAACGGAGCCTCCTACATAAATCCCTCCGATATATGCGGTAGCTTCGCAAGGTACCTGTGTATTGTGTCTTCCACCTCTGGCATACCAACTCAGGTCTTCATCCTTTACGGTTGAGTTATGGTCAGGAAGTACATCAATAATTTTTGCATAACCTGTGATCTCCACATTCTTCCATTGAGGTAATCCAGGTGGAGTGTTTACATTCATTCTAACGGCTGGACCTGATATTCTCCATCCGCCATCACTCTGTCGAGTAATATTCTGGTTAAAAGTGAGCGAAAAAGCGTTATCGCCAAGAGGCTTACTCATATTCATGAACCATTCTCTTCCTCCTTCTTTTGTGGGATAGATTTCCTTGATTCCAAACTTATCTACTCCAGATAGTTTAGCGGCAGCTGCTTCTTGATCTATATTGATAGAATATGATTGTTCTATAGCAGAATTCGAAAAGATCAAGGCTAATATAGATAAGGAAATTATTAAAAGTAGTTTAGTATACACAGTAAGTATAATAGTATTAAATTGTCGATATTTATTTGATAACATGTATTTTTAACAACCTGATTGATGTTCAGAATTAACCATTTCGAATGGTAGACATCTCATTGATCCGGTCAATATATCCAAAAGGAAATAGAATGTTGGAACGTATATTCGATAATAAAAGTCAGAAAGGAACAATTTTGAATATTTTCCCCTGTCCAATTGAGACTATGTATATATCCGTCTGGTCCAATTTCCGAGTCGGTTATTCCACCAAATCCCTCCCCAAAGTTGTCAGAAAAATGAACCTCGGTCTCCTCTTCCTGTGCATCTACTTTCGTAGAATATTCTATCTGTAACAAACTGATAGATGAAACCATAATGATTAGAGCTAGAATAAACTCGCCTTTCGTGATACTCACTAATACCATTCATTTTGTTAGAGATAATAAATAGATTATTAAAAAAGACCAGATCAGTTATTTAATTTACTCGAGCTGAAGTGTGGTACGATGACTCATGACTAATTCATACCTTTTTTGCTTTTGGTTTTTATTGACCGAGACAAATTCCTGACATTGCTAATTTAACAGAAACCGACCAGTTATCATCTAGGTTTTTTCTTCTTCGTTTTGATGGCCGAGTCCTCGACTTTATGATCATTACCAGACTAGGTTCCAAATTCAAATTTGGTTTTTTTTTGCAGTCTTATGCTCGGAGTGTTTTCGAACTATAAGCAATAACAAAAATGGATTGGTTCTTATTAAAAAAATGAACGCAGCTCAGACGAAAAATTCATGTATATATGTGCTGCAAATTTAACAAATTATTCTCAGTGTGGCAATAAATAGAACGAATGACAGTATTTAATCTTGGCTAACAAGAGCTTGAGCAGTGCTAGACGCAATGGGCTGCCAATCCAGTTGCGCTTGCCAATGTCCGATTAGGACTGCCAAAATAATCCTCAAGTAATTATAAGGAAATGCCGCCGGATAATTCTTGACATGGATTTGTATTCGCAGTGCTTCAGCAAACGGTCGCAATTTCAATATATTGTCTATTCCTACCTCTGAACGAGGTCGTTCCTGAGCTGTATGAATAGTTTGCTGGCTTATTCGGTGAATAATTATTTCAAAGTTTAAGTAATACTAGTATATTAAAAAGTATGAATGGCTGATTTATGGGCTTTTGTTCTAGTCTCAATTCCAGCTATGATCATATTAGGACTAAGACATGCACTTGATGTTGATCATATTACGGCAATAGACAACCTTGTTAGACTTCATAACGCAGCAAGAAAAGCTAGATGGGTAGGTGCGGGATTTAGCATTGGTCATATGGTTTCAGTCCTAGCTGAAATGATCTTGATCATTTATGTAATAGGAAGCGTCACAGGAGCTGATGTTCTTTCGTTTTGGGGTAGCATCATTGGTGCTATTGCTTTGGCAACAATAGGTGCTGTAAATATTTATTCAATGAAAAGATGGGGAAAAACTGGATCTGCCATTCTTGCCAGTAAGATTTTGGCTAGAACGGGAATGTTAGGACCATTTGGATCTTCTCTTGTTACAGGATTAGTATTTGGATTAGGTTTTGATACTGCAACTCAAATTTCAGCAATTACTCTTTCGGCTGTTGCTTCTGCTACACTTGGCGTACAGGTGGCGTTGATCCTGGCGGGCTTCTTTGCTATGGGTATGATTCCGGTAGATACACTTGATAGCATTATGCTTCGTTCAGCCTTCTCAAGAATATTTGATAAAAAGGGATTTAGATATATGTCATTTGCATTAAGTGGAGCTGCGATGACCGTGGCTGCTGCTTCTTCTTATGAAATTCTAACTGGGTCAGATATATTGCCAGAGCTAACCGGTCCCATTTTAGCGGGGGTAATAATTGGTTCATCATTCGCGTATGCCTTCGGAATGTCAAGAAGAAGAAGGAGAGGTAGCCGAGTATTGCAAAAGGTCGCTAAAGATGATTATTCAGATAGCGATAAGGATCTTTATTTTTCAGATACAAAAAAATAGCTTTTCTAATGAGTAAATGTTTCAGTACGTCATCCAAGTACCTCAATAGTTTCGTAACTACTGTAATCCATGTTCGGTACATAGTTTCTTGCTGCTGCTATTCAATTAAGCTTCTCGTACAAAAGAAAAATCTCTCAAAATACTTATTTCGATGGGAAATTAATTGACTACATGGGACATTTCTGTAATAGAAACAAAGGAAAATTTGCTGTAACAGCTGCAATCTCTATTCTTTCTGTCGTAATCCTGATTGGTATAGAACATAACTTTGCCAATATTAGTGCCCAAACAGGTATTGCAAATAATACATTGTTCGTATCGGGTTCCGCATCTAACCAGACAAAACCTGACAAGGTTACTCTCTCTTTAGGAGTAGAGACAATTGATGATACTGCACAAGCAGCGTTGACATCAAACTCTGACCTGATGAACAAGGTACTAGAAGCATTGAAAGCGGCAGGGGTTCAAGAAAATGAAACAAGTACTTCCACTTTTAGCATCACTCCAAACTACAACTATTCCTCTGACAACACTCAAGGCAGGCTGATGGGATTTACTGTAAGCAATTCTATTCAAATTGAAAGTAGTAATATAGAAAGAGTAGCAGCGTGGATTGATGGAGCGGTATCAGCGGGAGCCAATAATGTGAATAACATTTACTTCAGTTTGTCGAATAAAAGGTTGGACGACTTGAAGAATTCTTTGCTAAAAGACGCTATTGATAACGCAAAAACAAAGGCTGACATTGCTGCGAGAGCTATTGGTTTGAAAGTGATAGGAGTAAAATCAATAATCGTTGGAGAAGCAGGACTGCCTCCGCCTATCCCCGTGTACAATACTGAAGCTCTTAAACCTGGAGCGGGAGCAATATCAACACCAATAATATCAGGGCAACAGGAAATCTCTATGACTGTGAGCATTGTCTATCTCATAGGATAATCACTTATCTCTTTTTTTTGGACATTCTTAAATATCCCTTCAGAGGTAACATCCTCAGTATTTTCTTTGTTATTCTAAAGATATCTTGGTACCATCACACTTCACTCTAAAATCAAAAGTTACGCGTAAATTTCATGACTAGTTTTAAAAATTGCATTTCAGTAAACATATTCTAACGATTTAGACTGTGTG
This sequence comes from Nitrososphaera sp., assembly GCA_038201105.1. Taxonomy (GTDB): domain Archaea; phylum Thermoproteota; class Nitrososphaeria; order Nitrososphaerales; family Nitrososphaeraceae; genus TA-21. The sequence goes on from JBBRRH010000015.1 coordinate 40,972, forward strand.
ATATTTATATTGATGTGAGACCACGATAGATAGATTAACGTGAATACAAGGACAAAAATAATCATAGGAATTATGACTGCAATTATTGTGATTACTTTTGTAATCTATACAATTTCTCCCCTTCTCATAAACACTGTAATAAACGAACCCTTACCCCCATCGTCAGTGTCATCCGATTTCCAAAGGTTCATGAATATGACTGAAAACGAAAGAATTGAGGCAGCAAACAATATGACTCAAAAGCAAAAAGAAATGATATTGACCGTAGCTGCCAAGGATAACAATACTGTAAGCGAGAATTTGTCAGTCGCTACAATGTCGACATCATCAAACAAAAACTTGATTGGTAACTTTGTAGGTGCTGGAGATGGATTCCATAATGCTGAAGGTGTAGCTAAGATAATTCAACTTGCTGACGGAACTGATATCTTGAGATTGGAAAATTTCAAGGCTACTAATGGACCTGATTTATATATCTACCTGTCGACAGATAAAACTAATGCGGATATAGTCAACCTGGGAAGATTGAAAGGCAATATAGGTAACCAAAATTATCTCATACCTGCTGGTACTGATATGACAAAGTATAATACCGCTCTTATATGGTGCCGTGCCTTTTCAGTAATTTTTGGTAGTGCTCAGCTTTTGACAAAGTAGATGCCAAAACGACGCATTTCTATATCGGGAACGCCACTAACACAAATAGCACTGAAAGATGAATCAAGAACTTGTCTTGCAAAATAACTGATTTGGGATAGAACTCATGAATACTGCAATTCAATTTATTTTTAAGGTCGAACAATGAATATGGTTATAGGATCAATTAATTATTAAGTGTGCATGTTGTGGAGAAGATATGAAACTAGATAAGGAGACTGGAAGAACTGTATCGTACAGGTGTACATATTGTGGATTGAGTAATACTGAACTTAAGAAGGGTGATTAAGACCTTTTCTGCATGTTGGAAGGAATGGACAAGCTAGGTTAGTCTAAGTCCTCCTAGCATGCGACTATTTTCTTGTCATAGGTCTTATGAGACGAAATAGTTAAGATAACATTTTGCAAATGGCAATGCAATCAAAACTACCTAATAGAATGCATTATCCTCTCTCGACAGTCAGTTGCCATAATAATTTATGTAAATCCATCATCAGCATGACCGATACGGGCTTTATACTCTTGTGGAAGTCACGGTTCTATTAGAACAATAATTCATTGTGCAAGAAAATGTAACTATCTATTAGAAATACAATTGTCCTTCTGGTATGCGGAGTTCGAAGTTTCATAAAGGTTGACTTTGAAGGATGTTAGGATTATAGGACATGAAAAGTGCATTCCTGTGTTTTGAATGTGGATTATCCTTTAGTAGCGAGAACATGAAGGAAATTGTAGGTGACTGGTTTGGAGTTTGTAGGGAATGTAATAGAACATAAAGTAACATCACTCCTCATAATTTCGTCTACACACTTAATTGCCCATAGTACTGAGTGCTCAGTATACCGGACTAGTTTGTCTCCGTGATATGTATAGCTACTATCAATTCGATCATGGATGCAGAGTGATGTCATACTATACTATTGTGCAGTCATTATGATTGAGTGGAACTATCAGTAGATGGCATTTGCGACCACTATAAATGCTGAGACTTGATTAGTCTAATAGTCTTACTGATACTCCATCTAACTTTTCCTTCATCTAATTATGGACGTACTTACTCATGTCTTCAGAATTGAGATTTCTATTATACCATTCAAATTTAAGATTATTATGTCCATCCATGATTTTTTCGACATATTGCGAACTATTTGGGTTATAAAACTTAAAAGCCGAAGTTGTGTAAGATAATTACCGTAATACCAATTGTTATGAAACCCAATTTATCGTGGTCTCGGACCATTCAAATATAGACATTTATCTAAGGAGGGTCATAATCTGAAAAGCTTCCTATGGTGGAAATGGTGGCCCATATCGGAAAAGTTATCATTATCATGTCCTATTTCAGCAAGATATTGCCAAATTCTGGGACAAACTTAATTAGATCTGTCGCTTATTGGATAATATTCTCACTTGAAGCGCGATATTGTCAAAAATAGCTTGATTGCACAGGACGTCTTTAGCGTTCTAGCTGATAGGTATTCTTCTAATATTTTTAGGGCCGTATACTCAGGTCTTAAGGCTTCTTCAACCAATTATATAGGTGGCTTGAGTAAAAAGCAGTATTACACTAGACTCAAGAATCTAGTTTTATTAGGACTGATTGAAAAAAGGGACTCCTTCTACAGGACTACGACTTTTGGTTCGCTTATTTACAATTCACAGATTAAAACAATGGATGGTGTTGTTGATAGTTATTGGAAACTAAAGAGTGTTGATGTATTGGGTAGGAGAGAAGACTTTCCATCAGAACAAAAAGATACAATAGTGGCGGAAATACTAAAGTCAACGGGTAATTACAAGACCATTACTGGAAAACATCTGACAGGAATTGAAATTGTAAAAAATTTTGATAGTCTGGTAATTAAGGTCTTAAAACTACTAGAGAACGCCAAAAAAGAAGTTTATTTTGCTACACGTTACCATCAACCTGATGTATCAAATAAAACATTTGAAACATTTGGAAGAGGGGTAGGGACACACATTCTAGATGGAAATCCAGAACAGATTAGTTTGGAAAATAGGCTTAACGCAATAATAAGAACTCCTCCTAACAGACAGACTTTGGATCTTATTAACCAAATAGTAAGATCCCCTCGATTTGACTTGATGAGATTGCCTAACCTGCCGATCAGCTTCATGGTTGTTGATGGTATTCATGTTATTTATGAAACTGCTAATTACTCAAATCCAGAACAGTTCACCACGGCATTAGCAATATATAATGATGAAGCGGAAGCGCAGCGCTTTATAGGCTACTTTGGGTCGCTAACTAAAAACGCTCATATTCCTAAACTTCTACAGTTGGCTAGACCAACTTAGATCTTCCGGATACAATATATTCATATGGTACATAACAAAAAAAGAGACTTCGTTTTTTAATAAATTAATATTATTTTGTGATCATGTATAGGATACATTATCCAATCCTAGAACTGTACATGAATAGTATAGTTACTCAAAAAAAGACAAATTTTTGGGGATTCGGGATAGTCGATCTTAGATTTCCAGTGTATAGTCATGTTGCTTAATCGAAAGTTTGACTCTCTAGTACGGAGTACCCCTTACCCTCTGGTTCTTTAAGGCTTCGATATACCATTCAAATTCATTAAGAAATCTTATTACTTTTTTATCGTATGTTTCATCCGTTAGATCACCATTTTCAGAGAACGCGTTAGTCACCCTTGGTATCGTAAAGGCTGATGGAATTGAAGGAGCTCCCAGTTCAGCAAATACCAATCTGAGCTGTTGTGCTGCATTCACCCCACCGAATATTCCAGGTGAATAAGATACTATGGCAGAAGGTTTGAAGAAATATTCTTCAAGAAAGTAATCAAGAGTATTTTTCATTGCCGCAGAAGTACTTCGATTATATTCTGGTGTAACGGCCACGTACCCTTCCGCATTTTTTATTTTGTTTCGAAGATCCTTCAATTCCTCGGAAGGGTCAGTCATCTCCTTATACATTCTATCTAGTAGAGGAAGTTTCAACTCAAGCGGGTCGATAAAGAGCACAGTATGATTTCGACTCAGTAGCTTCTTCTCGATCCATTTCGCTACCTTAATTCCTTGACGATCCCGTCTAACGGAACCTACAATTACGGCGATCTTTGCCATGATCCCACTTCACTAAGCAATAATATTTAATATTACTTACTCCATCTATCATAAAGAAAAATATTCTGGCTTTCGATATGAAGATGGATGCCTCTACCTTGGATACCGATTCTAACAGCAATGATAATGCCTCTACTAGGGCAGAAGAGAATAAAGACTTGCGAGGAATACTGCATGTGTGCTGTTTTGTCCAAGTAATTAGTTTGCAGTATTTGCGAGAACAGCTAGTAGAAGATTTTTTACTTTGGAATCAAGAAATCTATCGTATCGAATACTCCTTCGAGTTCCTTGGATACCTGATCTGAGAACACTCCTAGAATTTCAAAGTCAGCCGCTTGGAGTCTCTTGGTGCTAAACATTGCAAGGACTCCTATCACATTGTGACTATGAGTCAGAGGATATCCTCCAAATGATTGCAATCTTTCTCTCTTAGCCCATTCAGGATATCTTATTCTCTTGTCATTAATAACATCATTTGTAATTGTTGGTTTACCGGTAATTACTATATTCCCTATCTTAATTGAATCGGCAGGAACCTTTGAAAACTCTCCATTAAGGTTCTTGTACTTCCCGGCTGTAAATTTAGCCCATCCCTCAAATTTTCGCTACAGATAGAATAACGCGGAAGTCGCACCAAAAGCGGGTTGGATTCAGTATCAAACCATTTCTTATTCTCGCCTATTGGACCGTGTGGTAGGCTTGAGTATATAGATCAGCGCATATCATTCCATTATGTTAGGATAAATCAAAGGTCAACAAAGTCAAAAGGAATTCAAGGGAGTAAGTTCTACAATTAAACCCTGATGCCATTTGTACTTTGAATCCATAAGCTCGGAAATCCTATTGGTTAACTCAGGTTCGTTCTTCGGATCAACTAATCGTGCAGTACCTTCAAATGTTCTATCATGCACGCTGAATGTAATTCTTGGATTATTGCTGATATTCTGGACCCAATGTGCTCGCTCTCGACGCTCAGAGATTATATAATACCTCTTGTTGTGTTCTACAAACCAAATCTCTATTCTGTGCTCCTTATCCGTATTCCACCCTGAGGTAACCAAATATAGAAATTGTGGTTGATTCAATCCTGTCAATTAGGTTCTGACGAGGACAATTCATACTTTACCTTATAGTTATACCCTCCATGAAGCTATAATACTTCAGCGAAGACCCGATATTCTGTTTCTAGGTCCATATTATGATTCCATCATAAGCTAGACCTCTAATCATAATAGACAATCTTATTCATCAGTGACCAATCTCGAGAGTTATATCAAATTTTATTCGCAAGCAGATGATGCACGGGCAGGTCGATAAGATATGTTTCACAACATTAAATTCATACCACACCGGCAGGATATGGCAGATGATTGTTCAATGAATCCTCCGTAAGGGATATCAGTAAAGGATAGTTGATCCCAAGTTAAATAATTATCTTATATAATGACTGATACCATATTAATTGAAAAGTGAAAGGAAAACCTATTAGAAGAATAACAAGTTTCTTTACAAAATTTTACATAAGGTATAGTACCACTATATCTCTCAACAAGAACCTCCTACTTTCAGGTACTGTTGGTTTTATTGTTAGTCTTGTGGTTGCATATGTGTCTACAAAATATTCCACTGACAATTTTGCAAATTCTGCTTTAACCGTAATAGCCGGATTCGTATTCTCTAAAGTAATTTTTGCTATTCTCTTTCATCTTGATAATAAAAAGAAATATACAAAAAAATTTACTGGCAAATTAAACTTTCCTGTTTTAAAGCAAATAGTAACAAAGATGGTATTTGCAGATTCCCTATTTGATATTATCAATAATGTAACAAGATTCTTCATTCTACTGGAATTATTGAGAATAGAATATCCTCCTGTACAAGCTGCAATAATCGCATCACTGATAGCCTCCTCTTTTTCTTATTTAGCCATAAATTTGATTGTAAGACGTATTCATGTATTTGGCTCAAAGAAAAAAATATTCTGAGGTCTAAATTTTAGTTTGTAGCATTGACTTCCCAAGTGCGCTAGACTAAAGTTCCGTAAACTCAGGTAAATGGGTCTAGATTATCAGGACTCAAATTCTTGACAACCTCAAAAGCGGTCATCATTTCCATTGGTTCGGACCCAGGTGCGGATATTCTAAATTTGATGTGTACGAGTCCTGTTTCCGAAATTCTGGCTATCTTCCACGAAAAAGAAGTTTCCCCTGCTGCGGACGTCATGTTTTCAAATACGATTGATTTTCCAGAGGGACCTGTAATAGTTGCCTCTACCATAGCATTTGACAAAGGTTGACCTGTATTTAAATCCGAAACATTAAGGCGAACTGTCTGCAAGCTTCCCCTCGGAATGGGATTCATGTCCGATTTGACTACCGCTGACAACTTTTTCATATTCGTAGGCGGAATCATGACGGAACTCTGTGAGCTAACGTTACTGGTTTTCTGGGTAGTTTTGTTTAACGAGTCCATTTGAGTGTTATTGACATTGACGTCCAATTGAGTGGTATTAACATTGATATTCGTATTGTTAGATACTTCCTGTGATTGGTTATCGCTCGTGGTAATATCTTTAAACACTCCAGTAAAGTTGACGCTATACCATTTTGTGGCATTGGCAGGAATAGCAAGACAAGATATCTTAGAAGTCATCTTGTTCTGTCCTTCCTTTATCGGGGTATATGATGAATTAAGAGTAAAACTCCAAGATGAATAATCATTTTCTTTGTTAGGTACTGTTCGTTGATAGGGCTTTACGTTATTTGCAATAATTGAAATTTCACAATTGCTTGTAGAATTGTCGCTGGATATCCCACTAATCCTTAAAGTACCGTTATTCGTACTAATCTGTTGGTCCGGAGTGGGGTGCGTAATTTTAACAGTTGGGACACTACTCAGCGTCTGAGCAAAGATCCCAGCATTCGAACCAATTGTTACGTTCAGAATTAGGAATGCCAAAGAAGAGGACATCATTAAGGCTAAGAACCCCGGATTCACATTCGCCAATTACTGTTATAAAATAAAAGAGTGTACCTGACTATATCTATCTAATTGTTTAATAAGAAGATGAAATTTGATGTACTTTATTTACCTCTATCATCTCAATGAATTTAGCCGGGTTCGATTTTAAGGTCATATCACACCTAGATTAATGGCTTTAACCGCTGCAGTAGAAGGTCAACTCATTCGATTGGGAGACGTTTATGTATCTGAGATGGTTGTGAAATAATCCAAAAAATAGGAAAACAAGAGAGATAAAGGTAGTGAGTAGCAAATATCTTTGTATTTTATCTCTCGGGTCAATCGTTGGAACTAATTAAAAAATGTGGTCGTCGTAGCTGGAACAATTTAGCTTTCCAATTAAATATTGGAAAATCAGTAATAATCTAGCTCCCAAGTGTCCAAATCTCAGGTCCCAGTAGGACTAAATATCTATTTTTGTTGTTCTTTTATATATTTAAAAAAGCAATTGATATATGAGACTTCGCCTATATTGGTGAATATAATGAATATCTTAACAGATGACGATCGTTTCCTAATGTCTTGTACAAGGTGCTTCTAACTCATGACAATGTGCGAAAAATGCAGCAAACA
>JBBRRH010000016.1:0-46325 GCA_038201105.1 Nitrososphaera sp.
ATGAATAAGTGGGTGGGATTCAAGGGAGTAGTTTACAACCTTCCAGACGGAACTGTAAAGCTTGAATCCTACGTAGACAAAGATAATAACAATCACTGGCAAAAGGTAGAAGAATTAGTTGATTCAGGTCATTGGGGTAACGATATGGGTCACTGCAATGCAAAGACACCGGGTGCTGCAATTACTTGGGGATCACCGATGTTCATATTCAAATCGACTGGCGTTACATATGATTTCAAGAAACTTTCTGTCAGAGAAATAACGCCTCCTCAGTAAATATAGGATTGTATTTTGGACTCCCCATCGCATTGAACAGTAGGAGGAGAAAGTGATTCAAATTGAAAAATAGAAGTAGGATGGATATAGTCGGATTAATCCTCGAAGCGGCAATCGCAGGAGCGACTAAAGCAAAAATAATGGATATGGTATATCTATCAATTGCTCAGTCGAAAGACTATCTGTTCGTTTTATTAGAAAACGGATTACTATGTTATGGAAAAGGTACTGGAATATATAAGACAACAGAAAAGGGATCAAAAATGTTAAAAAACTACAATCATATTAGTGAGCAAATATGCCAGAGTGGGGAGAAAGTAGTAATCCATTAATGTTCATAGAATCTATGATTGATTGCAGCAATTCTAGAGTTTTTTTGAGTTCTTGTTTGCTTTTTTTGTAAAAACAAAAACTACGGCAACGACTGTGGCTAAATCAATTATAATTACCGTAAATGAATCGAATACTGGCATGGACTTCTGAACGTCTATATTTGAAGGCACGGAGTGAGCAATTTCCATATTTGCGTTATCTATAGAACATAGATCGTATAATAGATCTTTATATTAAAGCAGGTCAAAAATTCCGTATGTGCAGTTTGTTATATCTACTGGTATTTGCGTTCGTTTTGCCATTATCCCAATTGAACTATTCTACACCTATGGTGAATGCTGCAGAGTACATAGACAGATATTGGAGTGTTCTTACAGGAGATCAATAAGTACCATCAGTCTCCACAGATGCACTTGGTTACATTGGTTTAAAATTCAAAGATGATCGGACTAGACTTGTTTATATCGTTAATGCCGAACATATTGGAAAGATAACTGCTGTCAATCTTTACCAAATGGACAAGGAACGAAATGGAACAATCCAATTAGACCTGCTACATTCACCAAGAGAACTTAAGAAAGGGGTTGATAAAGTAGTAGTCAAAACTCCGGAGGGGAAAACAAAAGGAACAGTGTCTATGGGCGGCGTAACAAGCGATGACCTTCAAGGTCAACTAAAAGGTGAGCCTTTGTCAGATCTTCATAAGTTGATCGTTAATGGATCAGTGTATGTCAGTATTCATACGAAAGATTTTCCCAATGGCGAGATACGTACGGGAATTCTTTTGTTGGAATTGATAGACTATTTCCTGATTTTACCGATGTAAAGTGGAAATAATTTGGTTATTTTAGATAATAGTCCCACTAAGAGTATCCGGTGAAACCTTAATAATTCGTCATAACTATTGATGACGTGCGAGAAACGTCCGATAATAGTAAAGGCTTCACTTGTTCTATGTGTGGGAATATATTTGGTAGTCAACAAGCACTGGATTAGCACAGACAGAATGACCACAATGAGCCAAATAGTCCTGAACCTCAACATATCGCCTAGTTATTTCTTAATTGTAAAGTGATCTTTATCTGTGCCATCTCTATTTTCGTAAAATGTTCCCTTCATTATTCTTCCATCACCCGTTATGTTGACATCCAAGAAACCAAACCTCTGGAACTGTTTGACTACGAATGGTGCTTGTCCGGTAAAGTTGTGAAGATCTGCACCGGCAGTACCCACTACTGCAAATATTGTGCCGTCAGGATTATTATATTCACTTTCATTCTTATCGGTTATTACTGGGTTTGAAGCATCTTTATCATTATAATTTATTGGATATGTTCTTTGATAATTGTGGCTATGAGCTTGTAACACAAGGTCTACATGGCACTTATCAAACACTGGATGGTATATGTCTCGTATTGTGTCTGTTGATTTATGAAAAGTTGGAGAGGTATAGAGCATTTCGTAAATATACACCACAATCCAGTTAATTGATTTATTTTCACTTTTTAGATCATCATTCACAAATTTATACTGCTTCGAGTCTTTGTCAAAGGGGATTTCTGATGACATTGCAAGGAGGTGAACGTTACCATAGTCGAAGGAATACTATTGTTTAGTCAGATTAAATCTTTGTAAGTACTCATCAAGTCTAGAACTATTTTTGAAATTGTACTCATGATCTCCAAATACCATCTTGGTCTTGTTAATCAATGGCGACATCATTTGAAACCAGCAATCAGCACTTTTTTGATAAGATAAATCACCCAATGCTAACACTATCTCTGGACTCTTATTCTGCATATTGCTTACAGTATCATGAGCTTTTTTGTCACAACCCCAGTCACCTGCTGCTACAAAATTAAAATCATTATGACCTGATTGGAATTGGGCATTTGCAGCAATAAAGCTATTAATAGATAAAACACAAGAGCTTGGGATCTGCATAAAGACTTGTTATCTTTGACCGCTATGTTTTTTGTTATTTCTTTGGTATCAAATAAGGACTTGTCCAAAAAGGCATTTATCGTAGTTGCGATTCTATGCATTATTTCAATTCTCGCGGACAGAATGGTTGGTTTGTTGTCAGTTTTGAGTCTCATAATCTATGCATCAATAACAAAAAATCGAATGATTATCTTGCTATAGGCACTTCCGTTATATTTCTTGTTGCCTTTATACAAGGATTAAATCAAATGTACAACTAATAAGTAATAATGCTTTAAGCGATAATATTTACAGACCATTAAATTTAATCATTCTATTCGCAGTGATAAATGTATTCTTAATTCCAACAGGAGTATGTGGATATTTTCGAACAGACGGGATTTATCTTAAAATTCCATTGTATATATCTCTACTAGGCTCATTCTCAGGGATCGTATTTCCTAATGCATCAGGTTTATTGCCAGATAGATGGATAACTATTTTCGGCATTTTTCTTTCGATATTTGCTGCATACGGATTCATTAAGTTGTTGGAAACTAGGAAGATATTTACCTCTCAGAGGAAATCAATTTATTTAATTCTCTTTCTTGCTCCATTTATTGGATGGGGAACAGCTTATGCACTACTACCTAGCGATACTAATTTCAGTTTTACCACCCTATTTCATGACTTTATAGGGCAATTTGGGCCGGTTACGATGCAATCCAATTCTATATCTACCCAACAATCTAAAGACCTTCTTCTGACTATCGATTGGATTAATCATTATACGCCATTAAGCTCTAATATAATAATTAATAAGAATCTAAGAGGGTGGATGGAGCTAGAGCTTAAAGACAGACATTTTCAATTCTACAATGGTAATATGACACTTCTAAGACAACAGGAAAATAACTACTTTATCAAAATTAATGATGACATATTCTTCAACATAAATAACACAAAACTTCAAAATGTTTACAGGAATCATAATTTTTTCGTAGATAAGATCATTTTAACATCTCTAAAGAATTAGTAGTTGACCTTATTCGCCGCTGAACGTCAACCAGTTAGGGTATCTGTATATGTACCCTTTCTTTGTTTGTTCCTGGAGATCGTGATTCATTTATACACGTATCATGATTGTCTTTAAGAGTCGTAACACATATCAAATAGTCTTCAAAGTGACTGGCCGTGTTTCTAGGGAATTTTGCCTTTACTTTGACATGATCGGGCCAGGCCCTTTTCATCATCTCATCAAAGTCGTATACCTTTGTCTTTTTGAAACCATCACTATCTTCATAATACACTGATATCTTTCCAACGCCTTCTTTGAGTTGTTTGTGAGAATAGTCTAAATTTACTACGACTTTAAATGGTTTAGATTTGGCTTCTGCTTGAAATACATCTTTTGTCTTGGCCTGTGCTGGAGTTGTCCAAGTAATTTGAATAATCAGGGTCATAACTAACAATGAACAAACCATGACCAGAATGGGTTTAGACGTCTTAGTTTTTACAATAAATTGATATTAACACTGTTATTTAGATTTTCGACATGTGGAAATAGAACAGCTATCTACAAGATTCATCCTCAATTGCTCCGACCGCGACTTTCGATGGTTCGCCACGCTTGATTATGAACAACGTCACAAACTGTAATAACGATTTCATTTTTGTTAAACGTTTTGTGTACTCATTCCCATCATGAGTATTACGGTTATTGCGACTATTAGTAAACCCGCGAGGATAATCCAGTGATACCACTTCATTTTTGTCTAACTTTACAGCATTCCCTATTTCTTAGATTTAAGTGGTTCGTTAAGTCCCTGATGGGTCAAATTAAATAACATGCACATGAGTAACCGGATTACAGAAACAAAATGCTAGCACAGTCTCTCGGAAGTGCTTTTTTACAAATTAGTAATAAATCGGACACATGCTTACCTTTACAAACCATCCTCTGACGGGCCGACTGGGAAATCAGTTTAGTTGGCAGTTGGGCGCACCCGTGATTACAATGACTTTTCGTTCGATGTTACTGTTCATTATGTTAATTCCTGGCAGTCATCCCGGAACTGTATTGTTCGTCGCTGACCTTTTCCAACCAGTTGGCTGCCCTTCCGTCGAGTTGTTCCTGAATAGCGGTATGGGACATGGCAATGGTTGACGTCGCACCGTGCCAATGCTTCTCGCCTGGCGAAAACCAGACGACGTCGCCCGGATGAATTTCTTCGACCGGCCCACCCCAGCGCTGTGCTAGACCGCAACCAGACGTCACAATCAAGATTTGGCCTAGTGGATGGGTATGCCACGCAGTTCGAGAGCCGGGCTCAAACGTCACACTTGCGGCGACCGCCCTCGCCGGATCGTTTGGTTGGAACAAAGGATCAATACGCACGGTGCCGGAGAAATACTCAGCCGACCCTTTGGTAGAAGGCTGTGAACCAATTCGTTTGATTTCCATTTTTAGTCCTATGTTTGGCTTTGAGCATCATCTTTATTATTTCTTGCAGTATTGGCTAGCAAGACTCGGTACAGATCACGACAACTATCTTTTTAGACTGGGATTAACTAAGCCTATCCTGTTACATCCGTGAATGATGATAAGGCTTTTCTTCTAGCCCTTAAAGTGTCTGGCCCTTAAGAGATAATGAATTAACTTTAAAGAACCGCTATGAGTAATTGGTTGATGCTCCGTCATAGTCCTAACACTATTTACCAGAGCACCAATTTAAAAACTATGAAGGTAAGGGTTTATTTCTGCAAAGAGCCTGATATTGAGATTATTATAAAAAGTAATAAAATTGGTAGGCAAGCATTAGATACTATTTACGATCTAGTCTGGGAATGTGAGTTTAAAAATATTCTGAATGTAGGAAGAGTATGGCTCAAGTTTAAAGAAGAGAACAAACCCTTTGGAATGCCTCTAAGAGAGAACTCATCAGTAAGATCTCTCCGGGAGATATTATTCAGATTGATAAAGATTACTATATGGCTAATTCAGTTGGTGCAAGAAAAATAAGACTTTTTGATTATGTTCTGTCGTTTAACCTATATTGAATTCGTGCGATTCCTCGTAAATCACTATACTTATCTAAAGCAGACTCTACAAAATTTTGAAAATAATTTGGTTTAGATAGACTTCCTCAATCATTTGACGAACATTCTAAATCTGAAGCGGCTGCTGACGCCGTTTATTTTTTTAGCTGAAGATGTGTCGTGATAACATTTGAAATTGCATCTGATTTCTTTATGTCAGTAAAGGTTACGTTTGCTGTCAGGCTTTGAATTGTAGGGTCCTTGATGGTAGTTTTGAAGTCTTCGGTACCGCCCTTTTTCTTAGCCGTGAACCCATCTGGAAATGAAGATGAATGTATTAAACTTCCATTTGTAGAGTAAAGTTTCATAATTCCATTTACCTTTTCACCCTCTAGTGATTCATCATTGACTTGATATTTGACTGACATAGATACTTGGTTTCCGTCGACGTTGGACAATGGTACAAAACTAGCATTTTCCAAAGTCAATAGAATGCTATCATTGTCTGCGAATACATTTTTTGCGGACATTTTGGCCCCATAAAAGAAGAATTGCATCGAAATAAAGGCAAGTATAAGCACGATAGATGTCCTAGTCCTTAGCATACAGCCTTTAGATAGAGACTGTTTTTATATTCCTTTCAATTCGGTAACAGATAATCCAGCAATTCTACAGAAAGGTCGGTGTTCATATCTTTTTGATAAGAAAAAACTCTTGGAGGTTGCTAGTATGTATAGACCTCCACCAGATTAAGTAATTGTTATTGGCAGAACGATATATTATGGAAAATAAAGGATATAACTATTTAGAAAAATAAAACCGGCAATAAGTTGCGAATATGGACCTGAACCCCCGTCACCAGTCCGAAGAAGTGGTACTAGATAGAAATCGAAATATAAAATTTAATCCATCTGATCAAAACAGGTAGCTGAAGTCTTGCGACCCTGATTACTTTAGTATTTACAGTCCGTATAATAGAGGTTACCGGCTCACTCCTGCATTCGCTTTTCTCATACCGCAAAAGTCACAAACAAGTATCCGCAAGCTACCAGTTTGTCTAAATGGGTCGACTTCTTTTGCCGATTCTGGAGTTGGTCTAAGGTGACCTTTTAGGCATTTTGGACACAATTCTAACTCGCTAGTCATTAATGATATTATCACACTATCCTATAAAACCTCAAAGGCTACTGAAAACACCCTAAAATAGTCAAGTCATAGTCATAGTAGTAACTAAGCTACTCCGCGGTATTTTCCTAACCAGGTAGTCTGACGTCTCGGTGGTTCTGTATACAGTTATTCGGCACTAATCTTATGCATATAGCAGGAATTACATAGAATTAGTATGTTAGTCAGTTTTGCATCTTCTGGTAAATCTTCATCATTGAATATGGTTCTACAAATTAGACACTGTCTTGTCAATCACTGATATATTACCATACACTACCTATTAGATATTTTCTTGACCGAACAGGGTTCATAAGTCTGCGTTCCATCTTACACTTCAACAAACATCTGCAGGATTAAAGATTTTACGACTTTACTTTATTGAGTTAACTAAGAGGATAATGATTATAGAGACCATTGGGTGAGCTGAAGTTACGAAATCCAGAACGTAATTTTCAACCCGAGTACATCTTTGTACTACTTGGCACAATATGATAAGGCTTTGGTTATATTGATAATGAACTATTTAGAAAGAATCCCCTGTTTTACTTCCCCACTTATATTGCTCAATACATCTGCAATTCCAATTCCTATTTTCTTGGCAATTATCGCAGCTGTGTTTAGTGAATCCTCATTAATGATATCTTTACCTTGACTAGCTATCTCAGAAGCCGTCTTATTTATAGAAGCCATTGTATTATCCAACAAATCAGATGAATTTCCACCGGTTAACTTTGCTAGGCTTTTGTTAATATTGTCAGTAACTAATTTCATATCATATTGAGTTGAATTACTTTGTGCATTTGCTATCATTAGATTGGTTGAAAATGCTAGAGATAGTATAAGGCTGACGCTGAGTGCGACAGGAAGAATCCCATTCATATTGTGAACAAGTCCTATCTCCTGTTTAATTCTTTCTCCAAGCCGGTGTTTGCATCATTATGATTTGAGTGAACAGTCCCGTTTGGAGCTCGAATCATACCAAGTGGGTCATGATGTTCAATCCCTTTATTATATTTCAACGCATCATCCTCGGCATTGTAAAAGTAAAGACGATTATGCAGTCTATTTCCAATGCCACATGAGAAATGTTCCATTTCCGCTGCTGTCGATTCGATCTTTATATATGGCTACCGTATTGCTTAGAGAAGAGAGTTCGCCTGTAGCACCGGCGTCGAAAACAGCTGCTCCTCTACCTTCGAAAGTGCCATCGGAATTGTAAATACCAATTGCATCAAAGCTGTACATTGCTACGTCTCTATTATCAGTTACAAACTTTGCGTTTCCTTGACTATAAACAGTTTCATTATTTCTAAAGATATCGGTGCTATTTCCTTCAGCATTGATGTTCAATGTCCCGTTGAGGATTCCTTTACCAGTAAAAGTCCCCATAGAACTCTCGTTGGATATTTCTGGTTTTCGCACGACATCTTGATAGTGCTCAATGTAAAATGGATTTCCTAATACAATTGCCTCAGACTCATTATATTTGTCAACACTGGTATTTGCTAAAGTTGTAAGACTGTTTATAGCATTGGTATCGCGAATTATCAAGATACTTGATAACGCAACGACACAGAGAATTAGTGTCAAGATAGTCTTTTTATTTTCTTCCTTCAATGTCTAGTTTGCTCTTCTTGTACTGTCTTTAATATGTGTCGATGTTTTCGACATTTTATCTTTGATTCTACCGAATGTAGTAAATAAAAGCGGTCTCGTCAGTAGGTTTCGAACCTGGACAATGATGGGAGCTTATACAGTTATTATTTTGATAGAAAAAATAGCAATAGGGCTTGTTATTACATTTGCAAAATACGAATTCATACAACAAGACTCTGGTAGTTGAGGGATCCGGTACATTGATCAATCGAAACCAGAGACTTTTTGATCAAAAAAGGAGTGAACTATAATAATAACCACTCATTTAGCTTACTTCTTTCAAAATCTAATTTCTTTCTATATGATTCGTCAGATGGCGGTTCAAGAAGAGTAGCAGGACCATCTTCGTGGTAAAAATCCGCAGCAACATATCCTGCCTTCTCATTTCCAACTTCCATAAAACAGAAGCCCTTTCCATCGAATCGTGACGATGACTGTTTGTTCTTGTCATTTTCGATATCATTGAATATTTGTTGGCTAACTACTTTAGCTTGAGCTTCTGCAAATACTCCAGCTTTAGGAATAACCACATTTTCGTTCACCTTAATTTCAGTTACATCCCCTATTGCAAAAACATTTTCATAATCTGTCTTAAGACTGAACTTGTCGACATTAATCCAATTTTGTCCTTGCTTTAGAAGACCAGAATTCCTTATTACTTCAGGTACTTTGTGAGGAGGAATGCCTATAAGCAGATCGTAATTTACCAAATTTCCATTTTCAAACTCTATTTTTCCCATATTTAGTACCGTCTTTATTTTATGGAATGGATGGAAATTGATATGGTGATCATTGAGCAAGTTAATAACATCTTGACTCACTTTTGCTCCAGCTACAGGTAAAGTAATCGAAGTTGGTGTATAAATATCGATATCAATTGAGTCTCTTGTACCATTCTTAACTAAAATATCATTTATTAGTAAAGATGCTTCATACGGTGCTGGCGGGCACTTATATGGAATAGATGCTATGCATATTGCTATTCTCCCCTTCTTTAACGAAAGTATTCTTTCCCTCAATTTTGGAACTTGGTCTGGATCATACAGATTAAAGCCTCCATTTTCTAGAAATCCATTGACTTCTTCGACGGCATATTCCGTACCTAATGCTATTATTAGATAGTCATATTTCAACTTAAGAGTTGAAGATCCTCTGATTGTGACAGTCTTTGAGGCGACATCAATTTCCGTTACTTTATCATTTAGATATCTTATTCCTCTATTTTCTAGCCTATTCAAATTAATTTTAGACTCTTCAAGCGTTCTTATTCCACTTAAGATCCATAAATTTACAAGTCCCATCATAAAATAGTCTTTTTGATCGATAATACTAATTTGGTATTTTACTAATGCCGATAATGAAGAAAGATTTTTCTGCAATAAATTAGCAGCTGTCAACCCTCCAAATCCTGCTCCTAAAATTAAGATATGTTTTCCCTCTGAGGACAAGTAGCTAAATGAATAAAGTCAGATCTAATGTAAAAAGATTTTTTCATTATTGCAAGATATGAGCCCTTTTACTCTCCAATAACCCTATAATTGGAAGATTACAGATTCAGTACCAAAGAAAAAGAGGGCGCAATGTAGCAAACCATGGATCAGTATGGGTTACATACACTAGTGTATCGCATCCCGCCAAAATAATATTAAATATCATAAATTTCTGTTGTTTTATATAAAAATCGTATACCAACATCTTTTTTTAGCCTTTTAAAATATAACCACTTAGGTTTAACGAAATATGAAACTGGAGAACCTTAAATACATCTTAAAAGTTGTCAATGTGTGAATAGAGATATAATTTCAATATTTCTTCTGACACTTGTATCAAGTATATCAATAGCTTTTCTGAAGTTCATCTCCCACACTTTTTCCTGCAGCTATTGCTTCATCCTTTACTACTCAAAAAGAACTGGCTAGCTGATGTTGATGTTACAACCCTCGGCTTGAATCAGAAAGGTAAGCTTTCATCCTTGATATGGAATTTGCTCATGCTTGCTTATTGTTCATGCTTGTGCCATGATCCTATCATTAAATACATAAGAGAATATTTTCACGATTTCGTCACGACATGGAAATTCATATGATTTTGTTATATCCAAAATATGTTAATGAAGTTTATTATTATTTCAACATGGCTGAAGATGAAGAAGCTTTTCATCAAGTCAAGCATGGCAAAAACTCATCTAGGTGTGCGTCCCCCTCTCTTTTCGGTACTAAGTCTCATATTAGTAGCAAGTTGCCATGATAAGATTGCAAACCTAATCCCGACAAATCAACTAACTCTGAAGCCAAACACATCCAAGAAAAATTGATCACTGATCTGTAGTCAGTGAGGGCTTCAGTTTCCCTTTTTTTATGGTTATTGTTCTAATCTCGCCTTGCAATACTATAGATGACTAATGTACTTTGGTTCAGATGCCGATCTATTAACCCCCGAAGAAGACTCAATTTGCTTAGTACTCGTTAATCGCCCCCTAGTGGTTATCGTTACTTCGGGGCTGTTTTGTTAATGTTACTGTTGTCAATTGCTAGCATAGCTTCTTCCATAAGAGTCTCTCTTTGTTTGATCAGATCGGTTAATTGATCGTCATACGCTTTTGCTAGCAGACCTTCCGCTATGCGTTCATTAACTTGAATTACCGCCTTGTTTAGATTCTCATATTCACTACCTACTCTCGGCGGCAGTAAGTCTGCTTGTTCTTGAGTTGTAATGACACTGCCCGGTGGAACATATCTATCATTGTCTATATGAACTCCTCCAGTTATTATGCTTCCAATCCCGATAGCGACGTTGTTACCAACTCTAGCGTTAAATACCACACTCTTAAATCCAATGAAAGTGTCATTCCCAATCCATGCAGGCCCATGAACCATGGAATCGTGAGCAAGACTAACCCGATCACCTATGAAAACAGCGTAGCCCTGACTGAAACGTGAATCATTTGCCATGAGCCTGTCTCCAGTCGATGAAAATCTTCTATCATCTATATTCTTCCCGTGATCAGTAGTTTCCAGTGCATGTAAGACCACGCCATCCTGCATATTCGAGCTATCACCTACATGAATAGGAGTACCCTCATCACCTCTACAAACAGCAGTGGGCGCCACAAGAACTAACTTACCAATGTAGCAATCACCTATAACTACGGCAAAAGGGTGAATAAATGCACTAGCCTGAATTTGAGGGGATGTAACATTGGGATTAAAATCAGTTTTCACATTTGAGTGGATGTTAGGCCATTCTGTAACATTTTGTAACCGTATGTCTACGATATTTGATCCTGTTTTTGTATCATTTTGAGCATAGGCAAACATTGGAAGACCAATAAGAGTCCCAATCATGAGGATTAAAACACCGAATATGAAAAAAACTTGAATCTCTTTCATACTAAAAAGCTACAATAGGATATATTTAATCTTTTTATCATTCATAGTCAGTCAAGAAGAGTTATTGTTCAAGCCACGTAAGCTCCGAAGGCATCGTCATTGAAGAAAAAAGGCCCGAACTCTCTTCTTCCCTTTCTTGATTGACTAGAGTCGGGGGACCGCAACGGCCTTTGGTGAATTGAAAATTTACAGAGCTAATATGATTAGTGGATTACATGCAATAGTGTATTGCATCCCACCGAACCCGATATAAAATTCATAGATTCCGGAATAGTTAGAAGATTGAATATGTTCCCTGCTATTCAAGTGGATCAAGGACTAATCTCGTCACCGCTGCAGTATCCTTAAGTCGTTGTTCTACAGTATTCTATCAGTAGTCTATCGCTCACTCGTTATATATTGTCTAGATAATTTCACGTAATTTCCGGCCAAGTCTTCTATCCATCCCCTCTCTCCTTCATTTATATCACGTATTTCTTTTGCAGGTAAACCTCCCCAGAGTTTCCCAGATTGAATTTTTGTTCCCGGTTTTACAACGGAACCAGCAGCCAATATTGACCATTCTTCTATCTCAGACTGGTCCATCACGATTGATCCAATTCCAACTAAAACATGATCTTTAATAGTACAACCATGCAGGGTAACTGAATGACCTACGGTCACTCGATTACCAATCAAAGTTGGATTTTTATTACTAGTAACATGTATGACGCTATTATCCTGAATGTTTGTTTCATAACCAATTCGAATGTGGAAAACGTCTCCTCTGATAACAGTTCCAAACCAGATTGATGAGCACGAACCTATTTCTACGTCACCGATTACCATGGAACTGGATGCTAGAAAGCAATCTTGGCCTATTTTTGGTCTTTTGCTATTAAAAGATAAGACTGACATTGACATTCTCTTGACTTTCATAAATAAATAATTATATTTCAAGACAGGACGAGATTAGCTTCAAAATTAAAACTTGGATAAGTCATTTGTTAAGTTTCAGATATTCTGACTTGGACACACTACAAGAAAGACAAATGAAAAGTGGTGGCCGTAGCAGTTGAAACTACAATAGAATACAGAGGTTTTCTCTGAGGCTTTGCTAATCAAGTTGTCATAGTCGGGGTTTGCAGGGACAGAGACAATACGCTTTTCATATCGCAAAAGACCTAAAACACACTAATCCAAATCGATAACAAGTGGATTAAACGTTGGCCGAAAGGAGAAGATAAAATAAATTCTTAAATGTTCGCATTCTTCTTCCATCTCCTAAATTAGAAGAGGATATTCCATCAAATACGAATTCAAATATCTCGATAAAATATTTCGACCGTCACCTAAGATCAAATACGATAAATTCGATTCTGGACAGTGAATTTAAGTATGTTATGGGTTCTGAATCAGAAAATAAAAAGGATAATAATCAATATTATTTCCAGAACGTAAACATGGAATCGAAAAAAACTTGTATATACTGCTTTGTTCGAAAGAATGTGGATGTTGGAAAAATCTGTAGATTTTGGGTAAATATAAAACAAATGCATTAGCATGCTAATTTACTGTTACCAAGGAGAGAAATCATCCGCCCCAGACAACAATGACAGAATATAGATTTATACCCTCCAACTTCTAGCTTTGTAGTATTATCAGACATTGGCGAATAAATTCAGGATTCCCTAATGCCCTATAAGTGCGCAAGCAAGGGAGATAGGCATCGGTAGTACAACCGTTTAACTCCAATAAGGTTTCTTTGTTTTGAAAAGTCAGACCTAACCTGGGAAATTTTCATGGCTCACAGTTGCTTTTCAGCGTCTCTGATACAACTATATCTATTACAAAAAAGCGTATTCATTCTACCATTATTATTTACTTCCAAATTTTAATATCGTGGTACAAATGTGTAACTAAATAATTTCTTGCTCTCTATCATTCTCAAGTCATTTAGATACTTGTACCAACGTGCGACCTGAATTAACTTAGTTAAGGAAATTAATATAACAGGTTTCTGCCAGTCCCAAGCATGATTGCCTCAACTGATGATATACTTCCAGGCAACATGACCACAGCGATGATTGATAGTAATCAACCATCTATCTCCAATTATTATTCGATACGCCCGGCTCATAAAGGATTGAATGCAATACTTCCAAAAAATGAAGACCAGATGACTACGGATGAAAGATTGAAATTCTTGGTTGCCGTCAGTCCTTCGCTCTTCGATCAAGAAAATCAAAAAATATTTACTCGTTTACAGAGACAGATAGATACAGCAGTTATCGAATACCTTAGTGATCCTCATGCACCCTCAATTCAGAATAAGATTTTAACCATAGTATTCTGGGATATCAGTCGCTTTTCAAATCTATCTGAAAAACTTAAGCAGTATCCAGAACTAATTGCAATGTTCCTTAACGAGTATCTAGCAATGGCGATTCCGATAATACATGAATATGGAGGAGTAGTTGATAAAATTATGGGTGATGGACTACTTGCATACTTTGGGTTTACAGAACACAGTGATGATGAATCTCATGGAGCAACAAACGCAATATTTGCTGCTTTAAAACTAAAAAAATCATTTCGCATTGTGAAGCGCGACTGGACAGATGTATGGAAAGCGATTATTGATTCTGATATTGATGTTGATATAAAATGTGGTGTAAATACAGGCAATGTACTAGTTGGCATTACTGGGAGCACAGAAAGAGATCAGTTCTCCCTGATAGGAACTCATGTAAACTTGGCTAGCAGATTAGAAGGGAAAGCTCAAAATGATCAAGTCATTATATCATCGTATACATTAGCTGAAATTAAAGGCAAATTCGACGTGGAAACTGTAAGAATAACTGGGGATGAAAAAATAAAATCATTTGAGAACATTTCTGAGTATCATAAGGTTATAGGAGAGAATTAGGAAGGTACGTTTTTTAGCAGCAGTATTACAATTGTCAATTTTCTGTCCCCTTACTTGCATATAAAAAAAAGACTTGTATTCCTAAGAGTTCTTTATCAAGCTTCTAAAGTGTTCGAGATTATGAGACATTTCATCCTTCCAAGTTTCTTCGGTATAGCCATGTTCCTTGATACCATGCTCCTTCGCATTCTTTAACAGTTCTTCCTCAGTTTCTCCATACATTGTGTGGGTACATACTGGATCGCCTACATCCTTGCAATTTATCGATAAAGTCATTTGAATGTCTCCGAGTCCCTGATATTTAAGTGAAACTCTATAAGTTTAATCACGGGCACAACAATTTACACGATCTCTTAATCAATTCACTATTGCGTTTAGAACACTTCATAGATGGTCCTGATGATTTGCTTGAAGCAAAAAGGCTCAGTTTGAAAAGATACCTACTTAGATAAACTAGAATACCTCACTGTGTCCCTAAATAGGTAATTAGATATTAATTTAGCCAGATAATAATAGATACTTCCATTACATTGGTAATCTTGAAATGTGGAAATATGTCTTATGCACAATTTCGATACTGTTTATGGTGGATATGTTTATCCAAGTGGATTCGCGCAGTCGTCTGAAGATAATTATATACTACCAGTAATACTAGTTTATCCTGCGGTATGGGCTGAGAAGAATACAGTTCCACCAACAATCGAGATAAAAGTCATGGACCAAACACAAGAAGACAGTGTTTTGGACGGAGCCCAAGGCGATGAGAAAAAGGCTTTGGACAGAGTCTTCAACAAAATATTTTGAAATACCGAAGAGTGATGTAAATGCAGGAGAGGAGATAGAAGTTTGCATCTCTGTTGCCGGTACAAATGATTATCCTGATTTATCTCAATGTAAGAAAGCGACTGTAGGAGAGGATTTCAATGTTATTCCGGTGTTTTTGATTGAGTAACATTCTTTCTGCGAGTACGAGAAGAGTTAGACTAGGGTATTGTCAAGTGTACTTTTTCCGTACGAACCCCGGCAGGTCTTGAATCGTTTATACAATTATCGTGCCCATCTTCAAGCGTCATAACGCGGCCGTTATTATCGACAAAATGCGATTGAATAGGAATGATGCCTGTTCCTCAACGGATAACAAGAGAAACAAACAAAAAGTATTATCTTAAATATCTAATTGATTCTTAACTATATTCTTGAGGCTGTAAGTTAAAATGCTTTCCAGTACGGAAAAAATTTAGTCATCTAATTATTCTAATATTTTATCACCACCTCCATTCTGCAACTAATATTGGGCATATACTTCCGAGAGAAGGGGAGCTCTGAAAGTGTATTAATATGCTCTCCACCATTCTGTCTTGTTCTGGCATGTTTATCTGGTACTAGCGATAAATATGATATTCGTCCACTACGCCTAAATGCCATTAGTCCCAGAGTAATTATGATAAGAATAGACCTCATAAGGCTCAATGAAATACTTGATAAATTAACGCAAAATAAATTCTTTGAGAATTATGCAGAATTAAAGAACTTTTATGAATATTTGGCCGATAGATATCACTTCGATTTAAAGACTCAGGCAGTAGATCCGGCTACTGGCGAAATAATACCACTTAAGGATTAACATAGATGAAGTGTAGATATAATTGCGCGTAATAGGAGTCGAAAAAGTAAATTTGGTACACTCTCAAAGTAGCATTATGGTTGAAGTACATCTAATCGAAAGTCCAAATATAATATCGTAGCAAACTGAGGTAAATAAATTTCTAGAAGGCATGGATAGATCTAACTTGATAGACATAAAATTGACAAGTCCAAGTCCAAGGATACCTATGTCTCATCATGCATTTCCAAATGAATGTTACAAGTAAAGTACTACCATTGTTACCAGCGGAATTCTCATAAGTTGTCATAACAGATTCTATCAAGTTCGTTAAAGAAAAGAATGAAGGAGCTATCGATGGTAGGTCGAGAACATTTAAAAAATAATATTTTCTGATCTACTATAATAGAATGTCAGATCACATCAACTTCGTGAAGTGTTACCATTCCATTGTCATCAATCATTCTCTTAATCTGTGGTAATAATGGTTCAAGTTTAGAGGGTTCGTCTATAACTTCTATAACCCGTGGCATGTTGATTGTTATTCCCTCTAACCTGATAGATGCCCTTTACGCTTTCCAAACCCGTCAACCCCCGTCCAAACGATGGCACCGTCAATACTGTTTTGCATTAGAAAGTCCAATAGAACGTTGTGCAGTCGTTTTCCTTGCAGTTCATCATTCCTTTTAATCCTAATTGTTAGACACAACATTTTCATTCGCATTATGAATTGACCCCTATTCTCATGACCGTAGAAGCAAGGATCCTGCCCATAATGATTGCACCTAATGACAATCCAACATTTGCTAATATGTTTAATCCAAAGATTGAAAATTGTTTATTATCCAAAAGATTTAATGATTCGAGAGCAAAGGAAGACATAGTAGTTAGAGAGCCGCAGAACCCAACTGCAATAAGGAGGAAGTATTTTGTATCAAGATTCCAAACAACCGATAATATTGAAAATACTCCTAATACAAAACTACCTACTGCGTTTACTGCTAGAATATTCAGTGGTAACGTTGCCACCACTACAGGCGACGATACCATCTTGTATCTGAGGAAGGCCCCTGCTAAGGCACCTGCTGCCAATAAGAGAAATTCAATACCTTTAATTTTTGTTGCTCACCCACCATTCAAATTTTGCTGGTAGGCATTATCAGCTTGTTAGCGGTTTTGGATTAACATTACTGATTTCTCCAATCCAGGGCTAATGCCATAGCCTTATCATAAACAATTCGGCCGGTAATATTTAAAGTTCTTCTCCAGCCCATATGCTTTTAGATTGTCTAAAAAATAAAACGAACTGTTTTATGATATAGTTGCTACTGTCTATTAATGATACAAACCCAAGGTTTTGCATCTTCACAGAGCATAGGTTCACTGACTGATGAAATCAATAGATGGCTCGTGAGTAATACACAAGGAATGGACACTAAATTTAGACTAATAAATATAAAGTACGCGTCAACTTCCGAGCCAATCCAGAATGGTAGCCATGTAAACTATTCCGCACTTGTCATATATGAAATCGTCGAAATCAAGAAAACAGATGATTCTTCCGAACCGCTAGATGCGTCTGGAGTAGAATAGAATCCAGTCTATAATTTTTTTTCTGCCATTGTTGATTAGAACTAAGCCGGAGGTTGGCATTGGTGTTGTCAACAACCTCCAGCCTGTGCAAATAAACCCGGTCAAGGTCTTACAACCCAAGCCTAACAAACTATATCATGGTTTTGACAAAAAGATATCATTAATTGAAACAAATGTTGGTCTAGATTAAAGTACAATTACAAATACGACTAACTAATGACATTGACCAGATCGGCCGGTGCCATCGGATGAAATAAAGAACTGGAAAGTGAAATTATTTTTTATCGAATCTACAGATATATGTCTTGTTTACATAGGATCCAAACTTATCCAATAGGGCCATTGGCTCACAGCATAATAGTTTCACCAAAGGTCTTGCCATTATCATCACTCACTCTCATCACTGGAACATCACTTGTCTCGTTCGTTTCCCACCATGTAACAACTACACTATCTGCGTCTGAATCTATCTCTACTCTTGTAGAATCTGCATCAGTTGTATTACTCAAGTTTATCTTATCTCCAAAAGTTTTTCCTGCATCTGTAGATGCTCTGAACAGTACTTCGTTATTACCTGTCTTGTTTGTCCACCACGCTACGTAAATATTGTCTCCGGTAATAGCTGGTGGTGCGGCTGCGGCTATCGTTTAGTTTGTTCTGGTGCGGTTACCGCCTGTGCCTGATGTATAACTATCAAAGTCATTGAAAGAGTTATCATTATGATATCCTAAAGTTATTTTTGTATCCATCGAACTTTTGAAAGAATGAAGTTCAAAATTATTTCTATTGACTTATTAAATCTGCCCTTCCGAATAATTCGGCAAACACACTACCAGAGTGTTGAGATCTGAGATGACGGTACAGGAATTATTGTGGCTGATAGAATGTAGGTTTGAAGGCGAAAAAATCCTTCCTTGCTCCTACCATTGGTCAATAGAAATGGACCAGGGACACTATGATAATCGTGATAATTTGGAACGTCTTCAATTTATCGTTCAAACATCACGCGAGGACTGTGAATCAGGAATTACTAAAGAAACTCAAGAGATGTCGCGTTTTCTACTTTATTTTAGAATTACTATGGACTTTATGATTTGATTGATGGTTGGAAGATATTCGTCGTAGGCTTCTAGACTATTAGAATAAGAAAACAAAAATGACCCTTTGCCGTTAACAATTGCAAGAACATTCTTAATTCGTCCGGATTCTCCGAGGTAGTTTGTATAATCTACACTGTTACTTACTGTAGGAAACCCATACAAATTATTCGAATGTAAAAATTTTTCTTCCAAATTATAAATTTGGTACGATGCTTTCAGTTGATCTTCTACGGCTAGTACATAATTGTCTGGTGATATCTCGAGGCCTTGAGCATAGTTTAGCAGTGATGTGTCATCATCATTATATGTTACCGTAATTTTATACGCTCTAGGAAAATTCTGATTACCAAGAGTCAGGTCCACACTGCTTAGAAAATTTTCCCTTCCTTTTGTTTCCAAATCAGGAGGGTAAATAAGGTGAATCTTTTTGCAGGATCCGTGTAACTCCGCCAGTTCTCAAAACTCCGATCGTAAATAGGCTCAATATTTAAGACACAGAAGATGGAAAACAGGGTCATTGTCTATAGTATGATATTACGCATTCTTATAGAAGAATCATCAATTTCCCTTATTAATAATTTTTTCCTCTCCGCGGCTGGGGCGAGGTGAGAATATATTCATACGATGATTATGTTTGTCAAGATACTGCTCAATTATTAGTTCGAATTACTACCAGTTTATCAACCCCAGATTCGGCTCCCCAAACTTCACCTGCCCGTCCAAGAATTTGACAAACATTTGCGTCTGGACTCGATAAAGAATACACTTCAAATTTTTCTTGTGAAGCATCAAAACGGACTAGAGCATTTGAACCAAAATTGCTCAGCCATACCATATCCTTGTCATCCACAAATACAGCATAAGGATGGATAATTTCCAGGCAGTTGCCATTCTTTCCATAAATTGGTAAAAGGATGATACAGACCCAATTTTCCTGCGTTCCATTCACTGAACCATACTCGGTCTCTAGAATCAGACCAAACTCGTCGTGCTCCTTGGTCCTGAGTTGGCGGCTGCAGCACTGTAGTGTTTCCTGTTTCCAGATTGATACGAGCAATATACCCACCAGCCAGCGATGCAAAGTAAACTGACCCTTCTGGAGTTGTTGAAATGCCATAAGGACCTACTCCGCGGGGCGCTTTAAATACGTCGACCTTCCCCGAGTCTGGGTCCAAGCGGCCGTATATCCCGCTCTGACCAGTGAACCACAGAATTCCTTTATGATCAAATGTTGCGGTATTCAAATTCGCGTAGCAGTAGTATTTTCTGGCAGTGGAAATCGTCTAACCTCTTCAGTTTCTGGATCAACACGCACAATGGCATTCAGACCACCATCTGTAATCCAGGGAGCGCCATCTGGTCCTACAATAACACCATGCGGTGCAGAACCCTGGCCTAGTGGAATGTGACGAGTCTTGCCTGTTGTTGGATCAAGTAGTCCCAATTCTCCTGAACCTTGGGCCGTATACCAAACCGAACCGTTCTTTGAAGGTGCCACATCGTGAGGTTGCGAGCCAGCCGGCACAGCGAATTCTTGATAATGGCTTCGAAGCGATTATTGGTATCAACCCTGATTGAAATTGAGCCAATAAAGTTTGTTGACTTAGTATGACAAAAGCAGGATAAATTAGGAGAATTATCAAGTATGCAAACATATGTATTTCAATCATCTGTCCTAATTTTATTTTTATATTTTTTGTTCCTGTTACTTGCTTCTTATATAGCATCGATTGGTTACTCACTCATGGCGATGCATATACCCTCTTTTCATTCTATTAGTAGAATTTCGGAATGGCTAGTAACTTTGAGTGTGGGTATCATAATCACTTCCATTATTACTTTAGTATTGGCATCTTATGAGAATCTTCAGTATTTGTTCGTTGGCGGTACAGACGATGTACTGTATAAAATTGATTCTGTTGTTGGCTCAATCTCTTCAATAATAGAATTCATAGTTATAATTATTGCATTATATTGGTTTTATAAGGCTAATAAAAATATACATTCGTTTGGAGCCAAAGAAATATCTTCACCGATTATGACCGTTATTTGGTGGTTTGTTCCAATACTACAATTATGGAAACCATACAAAATCGCTCAACAAATATGGAAAGGTAGTAATCCAGAAACAGGTTTGTCAACTGGTACAGAATGGAAAAATTTACCAAGTTCAAACATCATAAAATCATGGTGGATTCTTGGAATACTACCCCTTCTCATAGTAAGTATTTTTGTTTTTTATGCGATAATGAACGTCGGCACGAACTACTCAGATCTACAGCAGGAAGGTCAAAAGTTGGCCGAATCAAAAGAAATGTTATTTTATACAAATTTTGGGTCTATGTTATCAAGTGGCCTTGTTATAGCCTCAACTATCTTTTTCATACGCATGGTAAAACAGATATCTTTATGGCAAGAAATTAAGTCAGGTAGATCGATTTAAGAATTGTTGTAAATTAGTACTAGTCTAAGTAGTACTAGTCTGTAGGGCTGACGTACACCTTTCGGGCTAGTCACCATGCCAATCGAAATTGTATCCTGCTACTGATGATAAGCTGGCCCAGATACAGATATTAAATAATTAATTATCCAGTAAAGTAATCTTTTTAATTCGAACCCTTCACTTGAAGTTATGCTTGCAAAACCATCCTGCTGATGTATGTGTTGGTGGGTTAGCCAAAATACTTCCATACATCAGCTTTTCGTTATTCAATAAGTACAAGGCGATACTCCCAACATTCTTATTTACATTTACACAAAGTATTTTACGTCAGAAATAGTTTACTCACCAGACAGGGAATGCTCAACTTCTCTGTCTGGATTCAATTAAAGTGGTATCATTGTAACAATGCGTCGATAACCTATTAGAACAAATGAAACTGAGCTATTCGTTTATAGTAAAGTAAAGAAAGTATCAGAAAGTCACTTTCCTAGACCTAACATTTTTATTTCTTCCTTACGTACATTTTTTTACCGAACTAAATTCACAAGTCCAGACAGGTCTTAGGTTTTTCATCCTGTTTTGGTTTTGACATCTTTATTTATTTTGCAGCACTACCTTTGATGCATACGAAACCAATGTTTCAGAGATATAGATTCAGTATTGATCTTCTTGAAAGAAGGCAGACAATGACGAATAAACTCAATCAGAAGGATCTTTAAAACTTGTTTCCACATATTTTCATATTGATCATTATCAGAACGTCTTACACGCTTGGTTTATGTGGTATCAGCAAAATACCATATGATTACAACGAAATCTAAAAAGATGGTGGCTAGCTAATTATGGTAAATTAATCATCCTTCAATAAATCATATTTTTGACCAAAACCATAAAGAGCCTGATGGAATGCTTCCATAGGAGGATTTACCAATCCAGCTCCGATATAACCAATTCCAGCTTTCCTGTGAGCCACAGCTGTATCAATGATCGGCAGAATTCCTGTTCTCACCACCTTTCTCAAATCAATACCTGTCGCAGTTCCTTGAAAATTTAATATTGGAATTGTGAAGGAATCATTAAGACCCATAGTAATTTGCCTCATTTGCTTTGTGTATCGAAGAGCATCTTCAGAAGTTCCGCCAATTAATGACAGGATGGCAGGAGAATTGGCTAGCGCAAACCCCCCAACTCCGGCTGTTTCGGTAATCGCACTATCTCCAATGTCCGGATTCCCATCCTCCTTTCCATATCCCGGAAAATACACAGCATCGATTATACCTGCCGGTCCTGTGAACCACTTGTTTCCAAGTCCGCTGACTTTTATACCAAAATCAGTTCCATTTCTTGCCATGACTGTAACAAGCGTGCTATATTCTATATTAGCAGCAGCCTGGGTCATTGTTTTGCATGCACCCATACTTAAACAAAGAAAGAAGATTTCATTTTCGGAAAGATATCTAGCCACTTTAGATATGTCCTTCTTGTCTGCTACGTCAAGCAAGAAAGGCATCATTATGCTTTCGAATAGTACAGTGCCGGCTGCAGGCCGATTGTGTAGTTCATCGCCCATATGTAAAGCCCTAGCCATAATTGCCTTTAAATCGATCCCACCACTTAGTCTGACTGCCTTAGCAAGGGATGGTGCCAAAATGTCGGTCCAATATCTGAGAACATCGATTGCGCTTTTATCAAACGCTCCAAACTGAACCTTATTTTCAACCAATCTGCAATAGCAGGTGTTCCCATGTTTGCGATCGTTTACAACGAAAACTGGCATTGAAGCAGAGATAACGCCAGCCATTGGTCCAACTGCATGATATTCATGATTGGGAGAAAATTCTATTTCTCCCCGGCGTATGGACCGCACGGCTTCATCCCAATCTCCAGCTAAATCTTCATAAATCATCGTGGCAACTACTGCTCCTTTCAGGGGTCCACACATTCTCTCCCATTTTATTGGCGGGCCTGCATGTGAAATCGAATTTTTCTTCATATTCTTGAAAACTTCCATTGCTGGTTTGATATCGACAAGAAATGGCCTAGAAGTCCCCATCTTTTCTACAGCGGATTTGTTAGCCTCCTCTATTGTGCTTTTTATCTGCCTAGCCGTTTTTTTCCACCCTCCCCTTCAATAGAATCATTATAATGCTCATGGTAATATGTGAGTTCCAGAAGATCCAGCCACAGCATCGGTCAACTTGTCTACGTTTGCTATTATTGATTCCTTACCACCGTTTTTAATGAATGTAGTTGCAGCTCTAACTTTTGGTGCCATGCTTCCCTCCCCAAGTAAGTTATTATCAAACCCCTCAAGGTCCTTCATCCTGATAGTGGTCAGGAGTTTTTGATCTGTCTTTCCATAATTTTCGTAAACTCCATCTATATTAGTTAGAATTACTATCTTCGTAGCACCAATAAGAGTAGCCAAGCGCTCCGTCGCCAAGTCTTTATCAATCACGGCATTGACTCCGATTTTCGCGCCATTTTTCTCTATAACTGGTATGCCACCCCCACCGCAAGCGATAACAAGAAAACCTGCTTGCATTAGAGATTCGATTGCTTTATGCTCTACTATCAAAAGGGGCTCAGGGGAAGGAACAGCAAGTCTATACCCTTTTCCAGAACGAACTTTCTTAATCATGAAATAGTCACTATCTTTTACCAATGTATCCATCCATTCCTGCTCTTCCCATTCATGAAAAATCCTCCCGACTGGCTTGCTAGGATTTTGAAACGCAGGATCGTTTTCATCGACTAGCACCCTAGTAAGGACAGTAGTTACTTGCATTTCCAATCCCCTTCTATCAATCTCATTTTGCAAAGTCTGTTCGATCATATAACCAATTACTCCCTGCGTTTCTGCGTTACACGCATGCAACGGTAATGCAGGAAAGATACCATTTGCCAATCTGTGTCTCAGTAGACTGGCACCCACCTGAGGCCCGTTACCATGTGTCAAAACTATCTTAAATCCTCTCTCGAGTAGATCCACAATTTGTTCGGATACTCCCCTAACATGGTCGCATTGCTGTTCAAATGTTCCACTTTCATTTTCTCGCATTAACGCATTTCCTCCAAGAGCAACGACAATAACTTCTGGGTTTACGCGAGTCAAAGTCTATTTGATGTGCGACAAATATTTAAGCGTATTTAACAAATGTTTGTAACTTTTTCTTAAATCATAAAATTATAAAACCCTGATATGTACAACTAAAACAAATCAAGCAAATTGAAATCGAGCCGAACCCAAATTAAGCACGAGTATCAGTTTTTTTCATTATCTTCTTAAAGATGAATTAAGTTTTTGCAATGAACTTGTTCCAAATTTTCTATCAATTAGTGTGTAAAGAGCGCAAGTCATCCCAGTTACAAGATCTACACCAGAAGTATGCCCACGAGAGCTGAGAGGAACCATCTTCTTCGAGTATTCGTCTGCGCTCCCAAGAGCCAGTGAGTTTACCATCCCTTGGATTTCTTCGTCGCAAATGCATTCTTGACTATACTCCATTAATTTATAGCTCGTCCATGATGTCCTTGTTGAATACGCTTCAGGTAAAATTATTCGCTCAAAATCTAGGCACTTTGCACACCAATTGAACATAGTTAGAAATCCTGAAATAAAATCATCTCCAGCCGGAGTATACCCAGGCCCTCTACCACATAGTTTGCCTAGAGTACGGGCCATGAAAGCCGCAAATAATGCATCATCGTCAGTTTTATTATTGTTACTCTTTATGACCCTTAATTGTTCTGGAAGCAACCCCCTTGTAGTAATATCTGGTGAAAGGAGACAGCCTGACCTTGCCAGTTTGATCATTGAAGGAAAAATTGAATCAAACTTATCACGAAATTTCGATAAGGATCTAATTGTTACATATCCTAGATTGTTCTCAAATAACCTCGATTTACTTACTCCTATAGTTACATTATTATCTATCATGACTTGGTCACGATGCCCTCTTATGATGGAACCAAATTTCATGAATTTCTTAAAACCACGAGTACCAGCGTCATGAATAATGTTTATTGTGATCGGCGAACGTATCTTATTGTTAGTAATTACGAATAGCCGGTTGTCTATGGTCTTGATATTCGCTGCGCTATAAAAGACGCTAATCAGCTGCCCTCTTGTTCTGTTCTGACCAGTCAAGATATGTTCAGCGAAAAGGCTTCCTATCCAATTAGCTTCAAAAATATTCTTTTTTATTTTAGGATAGCTAGTTTTGTAATCCGATAACTAAGATTACCCCTACAAAATTTTGGAAAGAATACGTTCCAACTTCGGATCCAATTTAGGTCTAGGTTTCCAGTCAACATGAACTGCTGTCACATTCTGACTGAGAAGAGAGTGATAGAATAAATCAAGTCCAATATTAATTACATTTAATTCCGTATTCAGTAAATTTCTCCCTTTAGCCAATTAACTCATTTTCTCCATGAAACACTGGAATAAATCCTATCGAGATCAAGTTTCCCTCTAGTTATTATGTACGCGGAGGCAATTGCTGCCAAGGCATTAGTTGGGAAGACCAATGCTCCAGCATTTTCCAGTTTCCTAATGCTTTCATCATAGCCTTGCGGATCTCTCTTCGTGCCACAAACATGAGTAACAATGCTCAAATACCTGCTGCTCTTTCTTGCTGTTGCTTTCACTTGCCCAATTTCCTTTAGCACTGCCCCGACTGGATCTGGATTGGAACCATATCCCAATACAAAATCCATCATGATTACACCCACTTCAGGATCTTGCGATTCCTCGACCAGTCTTAATCTTCTTATTGTTGGATCGATCATGGGGTGTGGACGCCCTTGAGTGAACTCTTCTTCTCCCAAGTCTAGAATAGAATGTTTTTTACTCTTTGTGGACTGAGACAATTTTTTTGTTCCTCCCGTAGGGGCATTTGAGTAGAGGTCTTTTAGCGTACCATTCAAAATTACTTGCGTTTCATAAGCAAATGTTCCCCCCGTATATAATGCTCTAATGTACTTTTGTTGTTCTCCAAATCTCTTCCATTCTTTTGCTACTGATCTTTGCAGAATCTCAGGTTTCATGTGGAGGCGCGCCAATGAAAGCTTATACTGCCGGTTGCCAGTCAGACTTGCGACTGCAAATACCGCTGCAGCGAGTGTGTTCACCTGAACTATTTTGGACTTCATTGAATTTGGCAGAGACTCGTCATGGCCAGCACCTAAGAAAGCTAGCACGTACTTCTTCCTACCATGTTTTACTAAATAGTCGATTATCAGTTTTTTGGCGCGGAGAGATGGAGGCTTGGAAACTATTGTCATGATTTCAATATCTGGCAGTTCTTCCAACACCTTTAGTGCTTCCAACATCATTAACCCGCCTATCTTCTCTTTAGGATCGTTTGCCCCCACACCAAGACCATATTTTACTCCAATATCGCAATGATCTAAAAGGCTTGAAACCTCTTGAAGACCAGTTCCTGCTGCCGCAATTATCCCTACAGGACCTGTGCGCAAGACATTTGAAAATCCGATGCCCTTCCCATTTATAATAGAGGTCCCAGCGCCCGGACCCAAGACCAAGACACCTTTTTTTGCCGCGTACTCTTTTATTGTTAACTCGTCATTAAGCGGGACATGGTCACTGAAAATTTGCTGGTGGATCCCCTCGTTGCTCAGTTTTAATGAGAGATCTTTCACATACTCACCTGGGATTGAGATTAGTGCCAAATTGGCGTTCGACATAGAGACCAGTGCAGAATCCAAGTCAGTCGTGTTCTCAGAAAATGAGATGCTTGTATCGGAACTTCCATCAGAATGAAGCAATTCCTCCAACTTTATAAGGGCAGAGTCGATAGAGTCTTTATCATCTGCCTTAACGGCTATAATCAGATCAGACTCGGTTGCTAGGTTGATTTTTAAACTCGGAAATCCAAGTTTTACGAGTACCGCTTTATTGGTCTTTGTCCCCATAATCACAACTGCTTCCATTATACCGCTGCTGCTCCGTTTCATTATATCAGAAATTTTCAACAGATTAAGCGAATCTCTATAATAATTTGACTTTACCAGTACATGAAAAATAGCACGACTTTGCAATCTCGTTACTCCTGTTAGGTATTTCCACATCTTCAAATATTTAAGAATACATGCCCAATAAGTTGTAACTACCGTAATTTCTCTTTATCCTGCGAAATGATAAAGAAAAATGCTCTTGACCAATGAATTGTTTTTTATGATATATCATAAATGTGAAAATCAGTCCCCACAAACTATAATACAATGCCATAAAGAAATAACATAATGACCAGAGTCGATACGAAAGTGGTTTCGCGTATACTCTTTGCTTTGACAGTTTCGATAAGTTTGATTGCTGGGTTTAGTTTAGCCAACCCGTCCCGAGTTCTTGTGCCCAGTTGGGCTCAAGAGAACAAGCCCCTCAAGGTCGCGTTAGTAACAGATGCCTTATTTAGCGATGGTGGATGGGGAGCATCTGCATATAACGCGTCACAGGTTCTGAAGGAAAAATATGGATTAGAGCTCACGACGCAGGAAAACATCGCCATACCAGACATTGAACCTACTTTAAGGGATGCCGCAGATGCCGGAGCCGACATTATCTTCGCTCACGGATTTGAATGGGGTGACCCCGCATTGAAAGTGGCTAAAGACTATCCAAATACTAAATTCGTCGTATTCACGGGTCTCACCAACTCTACTAATGTAGCATCCATTTTTCCAATGCAGCAAGAGGGGTCATTTTTGTTGGGAGCACTTGCAGGCATGATGACCAAGAGTAATTCATTGGGCTGTGTTGGTGGAAAGGCTTATCCTAACATAATTAACATCTTTGAGGGGTTCAAACAAGGAGCAAAATTGGTTAATCCCAATGTCAAGGTAACATGCGTATTCATAGATGACTTTCAAAATCCTGCCAAGGGGAAAGAAGCTGGGTTATCTCTAATAAGTACCGGTGCTGACTTTTTAATCCATGTAGCCGACCTTTCGGGTCAAGGAGTAATTCAAGCAGCACATGATAAGGGCGTTTACGCCTTGGGTGTCGTAGCAGACCAGAACCAGATATCGCCTGATACTGTATTGAGCTCTTTCGTACTTGATATTGAAAAGGCATTTGATGAGTCAATTAAGATGGTTCAAAACGGGAACTTTAGTGGACAGCTTTACAAGCCGGGTCTGGAGGCTGTCAAGGGTGGCCCTGGTCCTGGAATTGTTTACCTTGCATCATTTCACAGTTTGGACAGCAAGGTCCCAGCAAACGTGAAAGCAAAATTGGCCCAGTTGACTCAGGATGTAATAGATAAAAAGATATCTGTTCCAGAGAGACATGAAGCAACACCTTAATTTTTATATTTTGCGTCTACCCTGTTATTAGAAATTGCTTTGATACACCTCTCTCTTCGCTTAATTCCAATAAGTGTATTATAGGTGTAGAAATTAGGCCATGACACAAAGCGACAGACCACCGATTGTGTTATTGAATGGCATAACGTGTAGGTTTGGCGATCTAGTTGCAAATGATAATGTAAATTTTGATCTAATTAAAGGCGAAATACATGCCCTTTTAGGCGAAAATGGCGCAGGCAAATCTACATTGATGAGTATTCTCTATGGCCTTTATCAGCCTGAAGATGGAGAGATTCTTGTCAAGGGAAACCAGGTCCATCTCAAATCTCCATTGGATGCCATCGAATTGGGGATAGCTATGGTTCATCAGCATTTCCTATTGACGCTCCCTCATACAGTTGTGGAGAACATAATAGTTGGGCTAAAATCCAAAAGGTCAGTCTTCCTCGACATTGGCAGTGCTGAAAATAAGATCATGGAATTATCAAAAAAATACGGTCTAAGAGTCAATCCAAGAGCGATTGTAGGTAATCTTTCGGTAGGGGAACAACAACGTGTAGAAATTCTAAAGGCTCTTTATCGTGACATTGATATTCTTATTTTAGATGAGCCCACCTCTATGCTCACTCCACAGGAAGAGAAATCATTATTTGAAACCCTTCAATCCATGGTTACCCAAGGATTATCCATAATCTTTATTACTCACAAGCTGCAGGAAGTTATGGCTGTCAGCACCAGAGTTACTGTTTTGAGGAATGGTAAATCACTAGGGACATTTAGAACTTCGGATACTAATGAGTCCAGCTTGGCCCAACTAATGATAGGACGGACTATTGCACAGCATGCCGAGTACTCAAGACCAAATAAGACCGGCAAGATAGTATTGGGAATTAAGAATGTTTCTGCACTAAACAATTCAAAGATTGTATTCCTAAAAGATTTATCGATAGATCTAGCTGGGGGTGAGATATTAGGAATCGCTGGAGTAGATGGTAACGGGCAGAGTGAGCTTGCTGAGGTCATATCAGGTCTCAGAAAGGCTATAAGTGGACAGGTCATCATGGACGGACGCGATATTACCAACCAATCACCCCACAGTATAAGAGAGAATGGTTTGGCCTACATTCCAGAAGACAGAATGGATACGGGACTTATATTGGAATATTCAGTCGCAGAAAATTTGGTGCTTGACAGATATTCCTCTGAACCGTATTCTGGGAGGCTATTTATGAAATATTCAAACGTCAATAAATTTGCTGAGAAAATAATTATGGATTTCGATATTAGAGGAGTACCGGGCGTAAATTCTCCCGTTAGATCCATGTCAGGGGGAAATTTACAAAAAATCGTTTTGGGCAGGGAGCTTTCCAGAAGTCCCAAGATTCTCATTGCACATAATCCCACTCGCGGACTTGACATAGGTGCGGCAGAGTATGTCCACAAGCAGCTTCTGAAGCAGGCAGACAACGGAGTTGGAGTTCTCTTAATATCGCTAGATCTAGATGAAATTTTGGAGATCAGTGACAGAATAGCAGTATTATATGAAGGTAATATAATGGGAATATTTGATCGTGAGCACGCTAACATTGACGAGATTGGACTCTTGATGGGTGGCAAAAAAAAAACGCCGTAGATTCAACCAAAGACCTTGAGAGAGACAATAAATGACTTCATTATCAATGCACAGTATCTTACTCAATAAAATAAAACCTAGATCAATGGTCCCCTTCTTAACAGGAGGTCTGGCCTTTGTAATTGGTGGAATTATACTTGCTGCTGCAGGAGTAGATCCAATTCATGCGTATCAGATCATGATCAAAGGTGCATTTGGGAGCGTCCGGGCCTTAGCAGACACTCTTGTAAAAACTACCTCGTTACTAATTTTAGGTCTAGCAGTTGCTGTAGCTTTCAAATGCAAAATATGGAATATAGGTGCCGAAGGACAATTGTATTTTGGTGCTCTTGGAGGACTTCTGGCTGGTCTTTCATTCATAGGGGCTGTTCCTATCCTGGCTCCCATTGTAGTAATAATAGCAGGATTTGCTTTTGGATCTTTGTTTAGCATGATACCTGCTGTTCTCAAGGTAAAGCTTGGAGTTAACGAAGTAATTGTGACGGTTTTGCTCAACTTTGTTGCACTTCTCTTCATTTCGTATCTGCTTCACGGACCCTTAAAGGCACCAGGCTTCCTATCTTACAGTCCAAATATCTTTCCCGAGTCTGAATTATCAATTCTGATCCCTAACACGCGTCTCAGCACCGGGATCCTCATTGCCGCGGGTTCTGCTATTGGCGTATACTTGCTGCTGTCTAAAACAAAAATTGGGTTTGAGATCCGAAGCGTTGGCGCAAATATCAAGGCAGCGAGATACGCAGGGATGAGCGTGACTAAGAGTATCCTTATAACAATGGGAATAAGCGGAGGACTAGCAGGTGTGGCTGGCGCTATTCTTGTTGCAGGGGTACAGCATCGCCTCATTGAAGGGATCTCTCCTGGTTATGGATTTATTGCAGTGATCGTAGCTCTGCTCGGTAAACAGAACCCTGTCGGAGTCACAATAGTTGCTTTCTTTTTTTCAGCATTGTTAGCTGGTTCCGAAGTTATGTATAGGACGTTAGGAGTTCCCGTAGCTCTAGCTCAGACCCTCCAAGCCTTGGTTCTTGTTTTTGTCCTCATCGGCGAATTGTTTTTACGTTGGCAACCGAAATGGAGTAAAGGGTGAGTAATTAGTGATCGAAGAAGCTCTAATTGTTGGAGTTTTTGCTTCTGGCGTACGGATGTCCATACCTATTCTCTTTGCAGCACTTGGAGAAAACATCGCCGAACGATCCGGGGTATTGAATCTTGGTGTTGAAGGCATGATGTTACTAGGAGCATTTTGTGGCTTTATGGGTACCTATTTGACTGGTAACATCGTAGTCGGACTATTAATGGCAATGGGTGGCGCGGCGGTATTAGCCGCACTGATGGCCTTTCTAAGTGTAACTATAAGAACAAATCAACTCGCAGCTGGACTAGCAGTTTGGTTGTTGGGCGTGGGGCTTGCTGCCCTTTTATACAGACTGTCCTTTGGAGTCGTAACAGTCGCTCCTAGTATACATGCCTTTAATCCTGTGGAGATCCCAATTCTAAGTCAGATCCCAATTGCAGGGCCTATTCTATTCAATCATGATCCGATGATATATCTCGCTCTTCTAATGATTCCTGTAACTCACATTTTTCTATTTAAAACCAACCTCGGTCTAAAAATAAGAACTGTGGGTGAAAATCCAAAGCAAGCTGATACCCTTGGTGTAAATGTCTACCGAATACGATATCTAGCGATAATAATAGGTGGGGCTTTTGCAGGGTTGGGTGGAGCGTACCTCTCACTGGTCATAACTGGGTCATTCTCAGAGAATATCACAGGAGGGCAGGGATGGATTGCACTTGCAGTTGTAATTTTTGGAAGATGGAGACCATTCTGGATAGTAGTAGGAGCCCTCATTTTCGGAATGGTGAATGCCTTTCAATTGGGACTACAAGCAACAGGCACAACAATACCATTCCAATTCCTGTTAATGCTACCATATCTTTTGCCCATTGCGATATTGGCCGCCACGTATAAGAGAAGCGTAGCGCCAGCGTCCTTAGCAGTGCCTTATACCAGGGGAGAAAGATAAGATAGATAGTTTCATTCACAAGAAAAATTAACCTCAACAAAAACGTAATTGAAAACTACAGCTGCTTTACATCAATTTACAAGCCAAGCCGATTCCGCATGGCATATTATTATTTACCGAGGTAAAAAACTGAAAAAAAATTTGTTGCCATCTGGTTCAAGTCTAGATATGACAGTACCCTCGATCTCACTCCCCCTGTGCACAAACATGTACAAATAGATACTAGGGTGCTCTGCTACTGATTGTTGTCTGCATGTGAAAAAGCAGACTTGATCCCCTTTACAAATCTTGCTGAATCTGAAACCCAACCAAATACTCCACCCTGCATCTTGATCTGTTTTATTGCTGCAAGATAATTTTGATAGTCTGTCGCACTGGTACCATCTTTTAGAAGAAGGCACCAGTAACCATAATCATTCGCTTCTCTCATAATCGTATGTACACACACATCAGTTGTTACGCCAGTAACTACTAGATGGGTTATGCCAAGATTTCGTAAAAGCAATGGTAAGTTACTCTGTCCAAACGCTCCTTTACCTGCTTTGTCTATTACGTGCTCGCCCTCCACCGGAGATAGATCATCTATTATATCCCAGTTTTTCTCGCCTCGAACCAGAAGTCTTCCTAATCCACCATTTGGAATATTTCCAATACCAACTCCGTTACCAATAATTTTACTACGCAAGATCTTATTATATGGAGCATCAGAGAGATCTGGAAGATGTCCTTCCCTTGTATGGATTACTTTGATGTCGGTTCCATTTCGTATTGTATGTAAAACGTACATGATAGATTTAATCGGTGATGAAGTTAATCCCAAGTCGTAACCCATTACGTCTACGTATCCTTTGGGCCCACAGAAATCAACTTGCATATCTATACTCAGAAAGGCAGTTCTTGCAGAGTCAAATTCAAGATATGCTGTATCTCCAAAACGTGGACAATCCTCTACTTCTACTGTAAACAGTTTACCTTTTGGAGGACCATACAGCCATTTAGGGAACTCAATTATACGAGTCTTCTTGAAATTTTCGTAATCTCTTTCGACTTTCTCCAACACTTCATCTCTGGCCGCTTCTATGAAATCTCTATTTGGGAATGGATTCGGAGCTTTTTTTGCTTTATTTGAGTTCAAGTTTTTACCGCTCACTCCAATTAATCATGCCTGAAATTATGGCAGTGATCAATCCTTTCATGACTTCGATCACTATCGATATACCTCATATTTTTATATTATTCACTCGCAAACTCCTTGGTTATAGGTGGAACCATAGTTTGAGGAATTCTATGGTATTTTTCATAAATGTATGCCATGTTAAGAATAGATCCCTCATCGAATGGTCTTCCGACCAATTGAACTCCCACTGGCAGCTTGCCATCTACTAATCCAACCGGAACGTTAAGGACAGGTAAACCCGTAACATCGAAAACAGTGGTTAGCCTACTTAGCACATGATAGACTTCGAGACTCTGTCCATTTATATCTACCATCTTCTGGTCCAATAACGGGGCAGTGATGCCAGAAGTTGGGACCACCAAGCCATCCAATCCCTTCATAGATTTTAAAAACGCAGATTTCAAATTCTGCCTCATTGTTTGTGCTTTAATGTACTCTACCGCAGTTATTTCTAATCCTTTTTCAAGCATGGCTAAAACGTCGCTTCCATATTCTTCACGCCTAGTCTTCATCCATTCACTGTGTACAGCTGCGGATTCTCCAAGTCTGAAGGCCCTCCAAGCATCGTATATTTTATCGGTTTCTTCTAAATTAACAGCATTTGTTGATATTCCGACCTCATGAAGCTTGTCTACAAATCCTTCAAAAATATCCATCACCTTACGATCCATTAGATCAAAGAAGAACTCTTTTGGTATTCCCAACTTAAATTTGGGCCCTTTTTCTTTGTTCTCTGTAATGAGGCCAACATAATCAGGCACAGGTGAATCAATGCTTGAAGGGTCAAGCTCATCGTAACCGGCAATCGCATTCAGAATTGCGGCTGCATCCCAAGCAGTTCTTGTTATTGGTCCAATATGATCAATTGAGGGTGCCAACTGCATAACTCCATATTTACTCACCCTTCCATATGTCGGCTTTAGCCCAAATAATCCACATAAAGAAGAAGGAACACGAATAGATCCGCTAGTATCAGTTCCAATTGAGGCCGCAGACATTAATGCACTTACCGCTACTGCCGAACCACCACTTGAGCCTCCCGACATCC
This sequence comes from Nitrososphaera sp., assembly GCA_038201105.1. Taxonomy (GTDB): domain Archaea; phylum Thermoproteota; class Nitrososphaeria; order Nitrososphaerales; family Nitrososphaeraceae; genus TA-21. The sequence goes on from JBBRRH010000016.1 coordinate 34,651, forward strand.
TATTGATATCCCATGGGTTCTTTGAAGACCCATAATGAGGGTTTATGTTAGTAATTCCACAAGCAAATTCATGGGTATTATTCGTACCAACAATGATGGCTCCAGCGGCTCTTAGTTTTTTTACTACTGTCGAGTCGTGATCGGGGATATAATCGGCTAGGATTTTCGAACCGCTAGTGCTTCGTACGCCCTTAACATAAATCAGATCCTTGAGACTAACGGGAATTCCATGCAAAGGCCCTTTGTATTTTCCTTGATTTATCAAAGACTCTGCCTCTTTTGCTTCCTTTCTTGCTGAATCTTCCAAAACTGTTATGAATGCATTAAGGATTGGATTTAGATTATGGATTTGTTCAAGTGTGCTTTCAATAAGATCCACTGGTGATAGTGCCTTAGAAGAAATGAGTTTAGAAAGATTTTCAATACTCGAGTCAAGACCAGAAATGGTAGACGATCGTTTCATTCCCCATCACTATTTGCATAAGTATAGGAGTCTGAGATGGAAGGTAGACAATACCTCCTTTGATTTCTACAGCAGCTATGAAATAATACTCCACACAATTGATGCACCATTATAGGAAATTTATAACCTAATATTATAATCTTGCCCAAAGGTAACATATATCCTAACTAGTTAAATGATAAATTAATTGACAGTACTATCTTCAAGTTCTACATTTTGCTCAAGCATTTTTTTATGAGATCTGATCATATCCTTAAGATGAGGATACTTCAAACTCAATATTTGGCAGGCAATAATAGCTGCGTTGTACGCAGAAGAAATACCTACTGTAGCAACAGGCACACCTTCTGGCATTTGCAATATGGAAAGCATAGAATCGATACCACCCAGATGATTACTGACCAAGGGTATTCCAATAACAGGTATGCTAGTGAGTGAGGCTATCATACCAGGTAAGTGAGCAGATCCAATTCCGCAGGCAATGATCACCTCTATTCCTTTTGATTCGAGTTGGTCTATATACCTCAGTGTCTTTCTGGGTGCTCTATGTGCTGCAACTATTGAGACTGAGTAAGGGATTTCAAAGGAATCTAGCACATCTTTAGTATCTTTTATTTTATTCAACAGTTCAATAGAGGGAGCAGCTATTGAAACTACTGGCCTGTGTATATGTGGGTCTTTTTTTCGTAAATCATCATGTTCGGTAGAGTGTGTACTGCTCGTCATGTTTACTATATGAGACGTTATCCCCAAGTTTATAAGTAATTTGCTAGATCCAGACGACTTGAACCCTAATTTTTGGAATCATCGCATAACCATCCCCGCCTACTTTCACCACCTGCGTTCCAATTCCCATACTCCGTTTTTGATACTCAACATTAGACCTTATATTTTAGATCGACTTTATAATATTCTGTGTGTAGAAAAACTTGTGATGTACATCGCTCTGAAAATTCATAGTCACGTCATAATTTTTCATAATTTCATGCGATAATTAAAAAACAATTGAAGTATATAATTAGATATGGATTTACATCCCACAACTAGAGCATTTCTAGAACAGATTATAGATAATGAGATGAGACAAATTCAATTTGTCGTTAGTGCAATACGTAATGACGAGAGATTTTGGACAACGGCTGTAAAAAATGAGGAGGATTATGTATTAGGTTTCGTGATGGGCAAAATCATGTCAGCATCTTCATCAATGTTTATTGCAATGCATAACAGAATGGCAACACTAGATGAAATGAAACAAATACTTCAGGTGATACATACGCGTGGTGAAGAAATCAGAAACGCATATACTAATTGTCGATAGGATACGAAAATAAAAAATTAATTCTATTTCTGATCCTAATGTTCAGGATTACAGGGTAAAGCTGATTACTCAACAGAACCATATAATACAACTTTATCTCTACAACGTTAGGTTATGCCTTCCAACTTTTTCAGACTTTAAACTAACTTTTTTGCAAATGTGATATAACCTCTTGAAATGAATTATACGGTTGCGCTCCTTCAATGCCTTCTGGCTGTCTTCCCTGCACGATAAGTAGGAAAGTGGGTGTAGCGCTAACGCCTCAATTTCTTAAAAATGTCGTTAAATTCATTACTCTGAGTTGAAGGTTTAGGATTATTTTGAAGCACCGGTAAAAAAGCAATCGCAGATCCTCCGATTATGATGACAGCCAAGATGACTCCCACTACAATTGCTTTCTTGTTAACTCGTCTGGGAGGAGATTTTTGCTTCACATATAATTTGATAAAATCGGAGGAATTTAAAAGTCACTATAAAGTACAAACATATTTGTAGCCTATCATTGAGCAAATGGAACAAGAAGTACTTGACAATGCAAAGAAACACGCTACTATAAAAGAACTGCCGGTGAACTAAAGCAAAACATTATTTCATCGCCCAATTAACTCAACTATTCATACGGTGATAAATAATTCTGACGTTTCCTGATTTCCTTGATCTTGTTTTCAACTCCCTCTGCTTCTCCCATTAATGATGATAAATCACAATGAACGCCTGGAACTAGTCTACTAATGGATTCTGAGACGAGAGCTTCTGCATGAAAATCAGCGTCTGTCGTCGTGTTAACAAATAAGACTATTACATCCAATCCTCTAGACGCTCCTTCGTTCAGTAAACTTGCAGGAATTCCAGTTACTGAGTGACGTGTCTGAATTAACTTTTCAGCAGATTTAGTACTTACGACGGTAACAACTTGCTCTGTATGATTAGTAACTGTATGTTACCCATTATTCCTACTGCACTTATAACCAACTTACATTGATGTTCAACTGCCCACCCCAATTTAATAATATATATCGTGTTCTAATGGGTATGCCGCAGGGTAAGAAAAAAGGACTTAGTACGAAGAAATTCGACAGATGTGTAACGAAAGTAAAAAGCAAAGGCGGAGTTAAGAACCCATACGCAATATGCAATGTGAGTATGGGCAGAAAATCAAAATCAAAATCAAAATCAAAATCAAAATCAAAATCAAAATCAAAATCAAAATCAAACGGCAAGAATCGCTTGTAAGTCAATTACCTATATTTATTATTTGTCATAACATGACAAATGACAAGTATGTGAAACATAGTAATAATAAGTTATGATTTCTATAATCCGCTGCTTACAATCCGATATATGATCGGCTGTAAAATATCCATATATGGAATTAATCGAAATGACAGGATGGATAGCACTAGGATTCATACCTACTTACATTGCCTTGGAACTTTATACTCACAGATTGAGACATCGAAAATTGACGAAATTATTTTCACTTATTCGATATCCTAAGGGAGCAGGGGTAAGAATACGAACAAGATGGTAGACGAGAAAGAAACTTCAGATGCAGTCCGACAACTACGACTCCTGAGATTCTTTGGTGGACGCATAACTCGTTCAACTGAAGAAATGGTGACCCTTGCGAATGGAATTCCCTATTGTTTCGCTGAGGTGACCTGTGACAGTGGCAGTCAGTTTGGAATCGCGGCGTACGGGGAGGAAGCAGCAGAATTATTTAAAGAAGTTGATACAATGAAACAGATAACCTTGCTGATGACGACTAAAACAAGATAACCTTAATATCAAAACTGATCGCCGAAGTCTGGTAGGAGGCAGTTGAAGGGGATGAGGCAGAAGCCCTGGATACCGAGGCTTCGGTAAGATACTTCAATATTGCTGAGATATCACCGCCGGCGAGGACATTGATGTGTGCATCTCTGCTGTCGGTACAAATGATTATCCAGATCTAACCAAATGTAAGAAAGCAACTGTGGGAGATGAGGAATTCCCTGGTCTTGCCGTTTTTATAATAGAATAGATTAATTACTGATTTAAGAACAGTACATCCGATCTTTATAGAGAAAAAAAGTAAGTAGTTGCAGGAGTGCGTTACTTCACAAAGTTAATCATAGTTAAAATAGGATTATCATGTATGAAAGATAAAAAGAATGTTAATCAGACCTGAGGGTAACAAGATTAGAAGGTATGTCTGAATCAAGGAAAGGGTCCAGAAGCTGTCTGGAATTTGTGATCGCATGTATGATGATTCTCATTACTTTTTCATTAACATCTACAAACTTGGTCTTTCGTAATCCCCAGATTGAGATTACAGCTAGTGCGAGTTCTAAATATCCATTACCGTCACTTTTAGACTCATGGAATAATAATTCAATAGTAAATGCATCATCACTGACTGGCTCTGCTCTGTTCATCACAAAAAGCATGAGGAACTTGAACGAAACAGTTCCTGGCTATAGAAAGTGGATGGTATTTTGTAGTTGGCATAAGCATACCAATAGTCATCTGGTTTTTTAGCACCCACCTAAAAGAACTGAAGGGTAAAGATTACAAGATTAAGAAAAAACCGACTCAGATGTTAGCAGAATAGTGAAATCCTATTTTTTAATTTATTTTTATTCTATGGTAATTCTACGTGATTATATGCTACAGATATTACTTGGCGTGATAGAATCTGAAGAGTGGAAACAACTCTATAATTGCTCACAGACCGGACTTAGCTCCTGAAAATTTGCTTCAGTTTGGCCCATGGATAAATTATCCCTCACGAAAGTAGCCTTTGAGCCACGGAATTTTTCTGTCCTAGGAAACATTTTCTCGTACGGTTCTAGAATGTTCTTGCAGAACTCAACTCCCTTGGGAGTACACTGGTAAATAGTAATTGATCTCTTCCCAAGAGCTTGCTCTGTTCTTTCTATTAATCCACTATGTTCCATCTTGTCAAGAATAGATCTATGCTTACTTATATTGAGCCCACAAAAAGTTGTGACAGCTGTTTGATTCATTTTACCATATTCTATGAGCTTTAGAATTATATCGCTGACTATGTAAACTCTATCACGGTAACTCATTATCCCTGTCGATGTGTTCTTTTCTATCATGTTAGGATCGAATGCGCTATGCTAGAGGATTCTCTCACTCCTGGAAATCGTTATCAGAGATAAATTCACCTGCGATCTCATTGTCTATCTCGTTCTTTCTTGAAACAAACAATTGATATTTTTTGTTCCAAGAATCAATCAAAAGATACTGTCTAATTCCAGCTATCATCCATACTGAGGATATTCCAATTACTGAGCCTAATAATACACCAAGAATAATTCCAAATTCACCTTGGGTTTGTAGAACATTAAAAAATGATGGATGATTAGTAAGATATATAGCAAGTCCAATCGCAAAGGGAGCTAAAATCAATGCTGATATAGACATTACTCGAAGGGTATTTCTTATTTTGATCATTTGTTCTATGAAAGAATCAGCTAGATTCAGAATATTATATTGCGAAGCATCAAATTCCATGTCAGTTGTCACTCCTGCACAGAACCACGGATGAATCCTCGCCAATATCGAATCGAGACACTATTATAGGAACGGAACCTCCATATCGTATAATATTCGATCTTCCTAATTAAGGTGGATTAACAAGGTTCAGTTAGCATAGATAATGAAAACATATGATCATTCGTCAGAACTTCTTATTATTTCCGATTACTATTATTATGTTCATATCTCCCTGCGCATTATAACAGTTAAATTTAGTATAGTACTAACTCTTAATAGTATTATCACTATTATCATTTTACACCTTTCAACTTGGCTAGTTGGAAATATAAGATAAAATCTTGCCTTAGCATTTCAGTTTTTACTTAACTTTTCTTTCCTGTTGCTATTAAACAGTAAATCGCTTTTACCAAACGCTAACTAAGTTAATTTACACAGTTAAGCAAGAGATTATAAACATAGTTGCGCTAGGTCTGTGATGTCAACAAGAACAATGAAGATGCTTGGTGTAGGATTGCTGTAATAGCTTTTCTTCTAGTGACAATTCCTGTATTAAAGAGCAGTGTTGCGTACGCTGATTCAGGTGACCACAACAAAGACCACGGGGATCACCACAATGATCGTGACCACGACAGGGACAAAAAGTGAAATGGAATAGACACTTCTGAGGTGTCTCTACTAACAAGCATGCGTCAGTAAGGTATTCATAGGAGTCTGCAATCTAGGCATGAAGCAGACTTCTATTTTTTGTAATTTCTCTACTCTCATTTTAATCTACGCTAAATAATTACTTCTACCGCTAATTAGTAATGCAGGCATGTATGTTATAGGCACTCCAAATATGATAAGTTCTGGGTAGTCCAATTTTAAGGCTCGACTAACATTTTCACTAGTGAAATTTATTATCCAAAGAGGGATCTGAAGAACGCCTGCTGCATTCAATATCTTTGAGTGTGGTCTAATTGTATCATTCATGTTATTATAACTATTCTTACTTGCAAACAGCTTTCAAAACGTTACTAAAATTAATTATTCTGCTCCTTAAGAATAAGTGGGAGATTCGCTTTCCAAAATGCAGCTGCATTCTTTGTAAGGCAATTCATTAACTTACGTTGTCGAGAAATAAATTTAGGGATTGTTCTACGAAACTTTTCCATCAATCACTTATCATGAATTTGCAATAGCATTCTTCAGAATTTCAAAATACTTAGTGGTCTTGAGATCACCATTTACACTCACGGTTATTAGATTGAAGTCTGGTGTCGAATCATGTAAATAATTCCAATTCCAAAAAGCCCACCCCCATGCACCAATTTCTTTCAATTTTTTAGTCATTATGTTTGCATCGGTTTGGTTCAAGTCGCTGACATCTTCAATTATCTCCTTGACATCCTCAGTCTCGACATCATTACGCTCCTCAGTTGAAAGATCATTCCATTCTCCAATGTACAATGGGACTCCGGATTGATTGGAAACTCCTCTAAGTAAGTTGAGTTTTTGTTCCTGATAACTACCTGTAGTAGGTATCCCATAGAGCGAAATTTTAAATAATATGTTATTATAGTTTTGAGGTAACATTTTCAGCATGTTTTCTGAGGTTTCGTTTATTTTCAGATTATGAATTTGTAATGGAATTGCCATGTCGAAGACTAGCGTCTTGTTCGTCATTTTTCTGAGTTCGTTAGCCATGTATGTATTATATTTCCCGATTTTTTCCCATTGATCTACACTGTGGATCTGAGGCTCATTAAGTATTTCATAACCCAGAGTACTAGTATGATTTTCAACAGTTTTTATTATGTTTTGAAGAAATTCTACCTGAAGGGCCCACCCATTAAGACCCCTATTGTCAATTATTGCGTTGTTCCACCACTTCGTCCACCATTTGGAGGCAGAAGAATTAGCAGGTGCGCCCCCTGAACCGTAAGGATAACTAGCGTTATCATTGAAAAGGGAAAGGGGAAAGCCAGAGCCTCTTACAGGATCAAACCAACTCGATGTATGATACTGGTGGTTGTCGTAGATAACATGGAGTCCCCATTTATCTGCAAGTGAGGCTACTGATTGAAGCTCATCCATGAAGGAAATGGGATCATTTTCATAAGCTTGCCAATAAAGGACATAACGGATATGATTCATTCCTGCACTTGTGATTAGTTTGAAGCTATCCTTGTAATAATTATCCGGAAACAAGGTAGAGGATCGTTTGCCATGGAGAATGCTAGTATATAGCCCTTTCATATCAACGCCTTTGAACGATGTTGGACTATGCCCCTTTACTTGTCCATAGACATTAGGTGTTAATGAAAAACCAAAATGAGGAAAAATTAAAGAAATGACACTAAAAAAAACAATGGCATACAATACGAACTTTGGTATGCAAGATTCGCGAAAAAAGAAGTCTAAAGTAATCAAGATTTAGAACATCTTGTTCCTTAACGATATATATGTGATCTCCGTCACTATAATTAGTACGTAAATTTTCAAAAATTCGGTGTAATAATGGCAATAGCATTATAAAATTAGTCTTGCTATGTTTGTATGGAGTCATTCTCTTTCAAAATCCATTAGGTGGGTCTTCTCTATCTCTAACATATTATTTTTTTCAGCATGTAATTTCAGAATATCTCCTCTGCGAATTCCTAACGCTCTAGCAAATGTTTTTGGAAAGTAGAAAAGTAAACGAATATTCTCCTGGCGTTCGTAACCTTCTTACTCGACTTTCATCATAAACCTGTTGACTAATATTTCCCTTGTATGGAATCAGCTCGATTCTATTCAGACTCCTCCCGTAGTAACAAGTGGTTTTGTCTATATAAGGCATTTAGGGGATCATAGCATCAGTGAAAGAGATTTCGGAACTATTCAAAGGAACATGATGAAAGAAATGGCAGGATGGGCTGACAAGTTAAAAGAAGTCGAGAAATATGAACGACATGTGAAAACAGCACTTGTAGAATCATTATGCGGGATTTGTACCTACAACCTCCAACGCGTTTAGTTGGGAATTGAAAAGAAATTCCTAGAAAAAGTGGAATTTGATGAAGTCAAGGATCATAATTTGCGATGAAACAAACTTCGTTATCTGACTTCATTACATAATGAGAACATTTGCCACTTACCTTCGTGCCAGTTTTTCACATCTAAGATAATTGAAGACTTTAGCTAAAAAGCGGCGGAGTAGAAAGAAGACGGTGGCACCTAAGCCACATAGCTTTATTTAAGGGAGTCTAATTCTTTCTGCATGCGATCAGCCTCGTTTATAATCTCTGGTGTTTTATTTCTTAATTTCAACAAATCTTTCTCAGTCCTTTTGATTAAATTTTTAAGCCTCTTCTGATGTGTGAGTTTCTCGGAGTCTTTTAACAATTTTTGACTTTCCTCTAGCACTTTTTCAAGAGTTAGTATAGAATCGAAGTGGTCAACTCGATATTTGTCTATGAGCCATTGCCGTACTTCACCATAGGTACGTTGCTCGTCTTCTTTGACTTTCTTCCTTCTAGTACGCATATGAGCATTGTAACATGGCTAGAACTTAAGACGATCCTTGTAAGTGACTCGTCATGTTCGAAATACATGAACAACTATTTGACAGAATTACCAATACGGTAATATCGTGCTAGATCGTAATCTTCCCTTTTTCTCCTCGCTTGAAGGTCTTCATAATGTCTGGTAGATTGCCATGAATCAAATATTGTTGCGTAATCTTTTCTTTCCCAGTACAGTATACAATAGAACAAAGGGATATTTACGAACAATTGGAAAGGCTTAACATCGATACAGAAGCATTTAAGAAATCAGGTTTCAATCATGAGGTGTTAAAAAAAATATTAATTATTGTCAAGAAAAGTCAAAGGTTGAAGCCAATCAAGTAGCTTCAACCATTTATCTTGACTACAGGACTACGACACAAGAAAACTATCATCTAGTAGGGAACTAAGACAAAACCTATTGGTCCTGAAGGGTTTTGGTTTGAAAGGTGATATCATTATAAGCAACAAAAATTTATTAAAATATCTCAAAAGCTGGTTGAGGTCATTTAATGGGTAGCTAATCTAACCTCAACCCGCCACGTCAAAATTTATTTTTCTAATGGACATATAACCGTTAGTTAACGGGCTGGCTGTATGTATATTGTTTACAATCTTAATCCAGCATTAATTGAATAAGTTAGCCTTACCTATAGGTAGCCATACTAGCTATTGGCTCTCCTGGTCTTGTTTCTCTTTGTTTCTTTATCTTTTTGACTGCTTCTTCGAAATATTGTGAGGATACGACGGCGTCAGAAGAATGTTTCGCTGCTTCTTCAGGTGAAGGATACTTTTGAAGGTACTCATGTAATACTAAGGAAATTGCGGTATTGACAACTGCCGAAACCTCGGCACCACTGAAACCATTTGTCATCTCCGCTATTTTCATCAAATCTATATCCCGACCAATAGGTTTACCTTTTGTATGTACTTCCAGGATTCTAAATCTTGTATTTTTGTCAGGATTTGGTACATAAACAATTTTATCAAATCGCCCTGGTCTAAGTAGTGCGGTATCAATAATATCCACTCGGTTGGTGGCAGCTATTACCATTACTCCTTGCATTTGCTGTACGCCATCCATCTCTGTTAATAATTGAGATAATATCGGCTGTGTGCCACTAAAGCCGCTAGCACCTCCTTCCATTCCACCTCTTGTTGGGGCAATAGAATCTATTTCGTCAAAGAATATAATACATGGAGCTGCTTGTCTGGCTCTTCGGAATATCTCTCTTATTCCTCTCTCTGATTCACCTACCCATTTTGATATTAATTCAGGCCCCTTCACACTGATAAAGTTGGTTTCAGACTCTGTAGCAACGGCTTTTGCCAATAGCGTCTTACCCGTACCAGAAGGTCCGTGTAACAATATGCCCTTCGTAAGAGTATGGCTAAGCTCCTTGTATAGTTCGGGATATCTTAATGGCCATTCTATCGCTTCTTGGAGTTCAAGTTTTACGTCATCGAGACCACCTATATCTGTCCATTTAACGTCAGGTATCTCTAGATAGACTTCCCTCATCGCAGAAGGCATAACATCCTTTATTGCCATCTCAAAGTCGTTCATAGTTATTACCAATTTATCTAATGTTTCAGGTGGTATTTTTTCGTCTTCTAAACTAAGTTCAGGTAACAGTCTTCTTAAGCACCTCATAGCAGCTTCTTTACACAGATATTCCATATCTGCACCTACAAATCCATGGGTTACTGCTGCAATTTTTTCCTGATTGACATCTGATTCTAAAGGCATATTATGCGAATGGATCTGCAATATCTCCAGTCGGCCTCGCTTATCGGGAACTTTGATTTCAATTTCTCTATCGAATCTACCTGGTCGTCTCAATGCAGGGTCTATTGCATTTGGTCTATTGGTGGCTGCAATTACGATAACTTTACCTCTTGATTCCAGACCATCCATCAATGATAATAACTGTGAAACTACTCTTCTTTCAACTTCGCCAGTTACTTCTTCCCTCTTTGGAGCAATGGAATCAATTTCATCAATGAATATAATCGATGGTGCTTTCTCCCTCGACTCTTTAAATATCTCTCTTATACGTGCCTCAGATTCCCCATAGAATTTACTCATTATTTCAGGACCAGAAATACTAATAAAATGAGCATTAGTTTCACTAGCTACTGCCTTTGCTAATAATGTCTTACCAGTTCCAGGAGGTCCATGAAGAAGAATACCTTTTGGTGCTTCAATTCCAAGCTTTTCAAAAATTTCAGGATGTCTTAATGGAAGTTCAATCATCTCCCTAACTTTTTGAATCTCTCCTTTTAGTCCACCAATGTCTTCGTATGCAACATGTGTCAGTCCTCTTACTGTTTCACTCTTTACTCCAATACTAAACACTGTCTTTTGAGTAACTAGCACTGTACTAGCAGGAGTTACGTCAATAACTTCGAATGTAAGCCTTCCACCAAAATAAGGGACCATGACGCTATCCCCTTTTATTAAGGGCATGCTTTCCAAGGCATCAGCTAGATATCTTTCATCAACAGGTGGTATTGCTTCCAATGGAGCAACTGTTATCTTCTCAGCTGGTAATGCCTTGACTTTTGTTATTTCAACAGTATCTCCGATGGCTACACCAGCGTTATTCCTTGAAAGGCCATCAATTCGGATAATACCTTTTCCCTCGTCAGAAGGATAAAGAGGTAAACACTTTGCAACCGTTCTACGTTTGCTTGATTTAATCTCTATAACATCACCAGTAGATGCACTTAAAGAATCCATAGACTCATAGTCAATACGAGCTACTCCACGGCCGACATCTCTAGTATAAGCTTCGAGAACTTTAAGAGGATTGCCAGTCATAATTAAAGTACCTATTCATTAACCCTTTATACG